>DGFH01000178.1:2582-15331 GCA_002391565.1 Anaerolineales bacterium UBA3905 | reverse complement strand
AGATGTGTATAAGAGACAGCTCACCTTCCCATATTCGCTCGACCAGGTGCCGCCCTTCGAGGAATATGCCATGACCGGGCGGACCTATCGCTATGCCACAGCGGAGCCACAGTTCCCCTTTGGCTTTGGCTTGAGCTATACACGCTTCGCTTACAGTGATCTCCGCGTGCCAGCGGGAATAGGGGCGGGCGCGCCGCTGCCCGTGCAGGTGACGCTCACCAACGCGGGCGAAATGGCGGGGGATGAGGTGGTGCAGCTCTACCTGAGCAAGGCTGAACCGGCGCCGGGCGATCCGCTTTATACGCTGGTCGGCTTCCAGCGCGTGCACCTGGCGGCAGGCGAAACGCGCACGCTCAACCTGCTCGTTTCATCAGAGATGCTTGCCACGGTCGATGATGATGGACGATCTAGTGTGCAGCCAGGCGCGTATCGGCTGTATGCGGGCGGCAGCTCGCCGGGAACGCGCAGCAGTGTGTTGGGTGCACCGCAGGCAACGACGGCTGAGTTCTTGATCAGGTGACAGACGCGCCCGCCCCATCTATCATGAGGGGTGGGCGCCACGATCTCAGTACTCTGCTGTATCGCCTCTTCGCGTCATCAGATATGCAGCGTAGCCTGGCGGCCACCTGGAAAAGTCGACTGCGCCTGCGATTTTGTCGATCTTGAAGTAGGGGCTGAAGCGTTGGACAACCTCGCCAGGACAAAAGGGGCCGTCGTAGAATGGTGCGAACTTCTCCCACCAGCGCACGGGGTATTCGAAGCCCCAAAGCAGGAACTGGCTGCCTGGACGGGTAAGCAGTAGCAGGCTGCGCAGGTACAGGTCGCGTAGCGAGATCAATCGTCCCCTTCTAGCGGCAAAAAGCCAGCAAAGTCGGCGGCGTTTTGTTCAGGATTGAACCAGGCTAATTGGTCTGAGAAGGCGGCGGCGGCGCCGATCAAGACGATCGCTGGCGTCGGCAGGGGATGGTCCTGAAGCGCGGCGGGAAGTGCAGCCAGCGTGGAGCGCAGCGTCTGCTGTCGGCGCGTGCCCGCCCAGCTGACGACCAGCGCAGGCGTCTCTGCGCAGCGACCAGCTTCCAACAATGCCTGGCAGATGGAGCCGATGTTTTTCATCGCCATCAGGATCACCAGGGTGGGGGCATGCGCCAGGGCGCGCCATTCCAGCTGGCTACCCGGCTTATCCGGCGCTTCGCTGCCGGTGAGCACGGCGAAGCCGGAGGCGACCCCGCGCTTCGTCAGCGGCGCGGCGGCGTAGGCAGCGGCTGCGTTCACCGAGCTGACGCCCGGCACCACTTCGTAAGTCAACCCTGCTGCGGCCAGCGCCTCCATCTCTTCCCCGCCCTGGCCGAAGATCAGCGGATCGCCGCCTTTGAGCCGCACCACCATCTTGCCCCGTCGCACGCGATCCACCAGCAATGCGTTGATCTGCGCCTGCGTGGCCACGTGACAATCGCGGCCTTTGCCGACGAAGATGCGCTCGGCGTCGGGCCGCGCCTCGTCCAATAGCTCCTGCGCAATCAGGCGGTCATAGAGGATGACGTCGGCGCGGCGCAGCAGCTCCAGCCCGCGCACCGTAATCAGGTCTGGGCGTCCCGGTCCGGCGCCCACCAGATAGGCTTTTCCCGTCATTTCGTTTCCTCTCTATGGTTTCTTGCCTGCACCAGCAATCGTCCAATCTGGTCGCGAGAGGCTGCCGCGCGCCGTGGGTCTGCGCCGCCCGTGCTCACGGCGATGAGCGCGTCTTCGGTGCGCAGCACAGCCGGAACATGAAAATCTCCTTCCTCGGGCGCGTCGGCCACGTTGCACAGCGCGCCGACCGCTGCAGCCTCCTGCGCGATCGCGGCGTTGACCGCTCGCTCCGATGTGGCGGCGAAGACCAGCTGCGCGCCGACCAGGTCGCCCGGCGCATAGGGTCGCACCTCCCAGTTGATGCGCCCCTCCGCCGCCCATCGTTGCAAGGTCTCCGTCGCCGTCGGCGAGATCAGCCGGATGCGCGGCGAGGCGCCTTCAGCCGTCGCTGCGTCGAGCAGCCCGCGCACCTTGCGTTCGCCCACCTTGCCGCCCCCACAGACCACGACCACGGCGCCTGCGAGCTGCGTCAGGGTGATGGGATAGAGCAAGCGAACGCCAGCAGTGGTCATGTTGGCCGCATTGGGGGATTCGACGATTCCTTGCGGTGCGAACTTATCCAGGCGAGCCGCCGCATACCCGCGCGGGGTGACGACATGGCCCGCCACGGTGAAACTTTGGCTGTTGCCGACCAGCACCAGCGAAAACATATCGACCGTCTCCACGTCGAGCGCCTCCAGCGTCGTCACCTGCACGCGTTCGTCGTGCCGCGTGATGTTGCGCGCCACCGCCACCGGCGTCGAAGGAGGGCGAAATCGTCGCAAGATCTCCATGGCGCTTCCGATCTGCCACGAACGTTCCTTGCTGCGCGGGTTGTAGAAGGCGATGACGAAATCCCCCCACGCTGCAGCGGCGATGCGGCGCTCGATGATCGGCCAGGGCGTCAACAGGTCGCTCAGGCTGATGGCGCAAAAATCATGGCCGATCGCCGCGCCCACGCGCGCAGCGACCGCCTGGAACGCACTGACGCCTGGCGTCACCACCACCGGCGGATCGTTTCCCTGCCAGTTCTGGCTGCGCAACAGCTCAAAGACCGGCGCCGCCATGGCGTACACGCCGACGTCCCCGCTGCTGATCAAGGCCACGCGGCGCCCCTGTCGCGCCATCTCGATGGCTGTGCGCGCCCGTTCGACCTCCTCGCCCATCGGACTGAGCACAACGTCTTGATGCCCGGCAAGCAACGGGCGAATCAAGTCAGCATAAAGCTTGTAGCCGATCACCACCTCCGCCGCCTGCAGGTGATGCTGGGCGGCCAGCGTCAGATAGCTCAGGTCGCCCGGCCCGATGCTGACTAAAAAGAGCGCTCCGCTCATGCATTCTCCCTTCCGCTGTTTGTTTGATTGCGCAACGCAATAGCGACCGTGCATTGCGCGAAACTGCGTTTGGGCGCCAACAAGGGCCCGCCTGCCGCCAGCACGGCGCAAGGCTCAGCCACGCCCGGCAGCCCGAATTTTTCCTGCGCCGCGCTGGCGGTGAATGTCTCTGGATCGAGCTGTTGCAGCCGGTGATGAGGGATCACGTGCAGCGGTGCGCGCAGGGCGTCGGCCAGGCGGCGCAGACCGGGTTCTTCGGCCTTTAGCTCCGCAGTGGCGAGCGCAGCCAGGCTATGCAGCGACAGGCCGGCTTCCTCAAAGGCGATACGGAGCGCCTGTTGAAGCGCCTCCGACGTCGCTCCTTTTCGACAGCCGATGCCGGCGACGAGCGCCGGTGGTCGATAGATGAGACTTTTGGCGGTCACCTGCGTTTCAACCAGGCCGGGCGTTGCAATGATCCCGGCCGCGTAATCGGGCGCTTTCAACGCCTCCGGCTCCGCAATTTCCTCGATGTTGGCGCAGCCGCTGAGTTGCTCGCGCAGACGCTCCGCCTCGGCGAGGGGGATGCGCGGGTCGATCCAAAGCCCGATGCGGTCGTCGTCGACGCAGCGGGCCATCGTATGCGTCAAGGCGCTCTCCGGGTCGATGCGCCAGCCCAGCTCTTCCGCCAGACGATCCAGCGCCGGCTTGCCCTGGCCGTCGCTGGCGGTGGTGACGACAGCTGTTCCGCCTGTGATGGCGGCGACTTGCTGCGCCAGCCGGTTTGCGTCGGCCTGGTGACCGCCGAGCAATGGAATCACGAAGCGCCCCTGCTCATCCAGACAGAGCACGGCCGGATCATGTTGTTTTTCACTCACCAGAGGCGCCACTGCGCGCACGGCGACGCCGGTCGCCATGATCAACAGGAGCGGGCGTCGCTCCTGCCAGCGGCGGCGCACCTCGGCAAGCACGGAGCCCGCGTAGCGATGCGCGCACGCCGGTGGTTCATCGCCTGGCCGCTGCGGCAGCCACGCTTCGCCTTCGAGCGCCGTCGCCAGCCGTTGCGCCAATGCTGCGCCCCGGCGAGTGACTGCGATGCAGATCGGGCCTTGGTTGGGCAAAGCCGAAGGCGTCTCCGGGTGATTTGTCGGCGGCGCTTCAGTCGTTGGCCGCGCGGTCGCCCTCCGAAAGCGATGGGTGTAGTGGGGGGCATACAGATGACTGGCTGAGCGTTTCTCCGCCTGTTTGAGCGCCGGGTCCAGCGCCGGCGTCACGAGAATCAGCGCCTGTCGCGTGTAACCTGCGGCGCGCACCTTGTCGGCGATGTCGGCCAGCGTGCCGAGGACGTAGCTTTCGTCGGGCCAGGTCACCCGATGCACCACTGCCACCGGCGTGGCGGGCGAGTAAGCGCCGCCGGCGAGCAATTCCTCCACCACCTGTCGGATGCGCGTGACGCTGAGATGAATGGCGAGCGTTGCGCCGTGCGCGGCAAGGTCGCGCAGTTGCTCACCGGCCGGCATGGGCACGCGGCCGGCTGCGCGCGTCAAAATCACCGTTTGCACCAGGTCGGGCACGGTTAGCTCCACGCCGAGGCGGGCGGCGGCGGCAAAGGCCGAGGCCACGCCGGGGACAATCGCGTAGGGGACGCCCGCCTCTTCTAGCCGGGCCATCTGCTCGTGGATGGCGCCGTAGATGGACGGATCGCCGCTGTGCACGCGGGTGACGACTTCCCCGCGGCGCGCGGCGTCGATCATCAGCGCCATGATTTCGTCGAGATGCATCGCCGAGGAGCCGAGGATGCGCGCATTGGGCCGCGCGGCCGCCGTTACGGCCTCCGGCGTCACCAGGCTGTCGGCGTACAGCACAAGATCGGCCTGAGCGATGAGATCGCGCCCGCGCACGGTGATGAGGTCGGCTGCGCCTGGGCCTGCGCCGATGAAGTAGACGGTTCCTGCTCTGGCCTGAATCATAGCGCCTCCGGTGAAGCCGTTGAGGACGGGGAAGTCGAGGTCGGTGAAATCGTCGAGGGCTGGGCCCCCTGCACGGGCAGACGGATGGGCGCGCGTGGGGAGCGGCGCACGATCAGGAGCGAAAGATAGGGTCGCGGCTCCGTCTCGGTGCGCAACGTCCGCAGATCATCGACGATGCGTTCTTCGGGCATGCCGACGCGTTCGGCGTAAACTGCGGCGTCGAGCAGACCTAAGGTTTCGAGCGCGTCGAGCACGCGAGGGAGCGCAGCGCCCACCTTCATCAGAACCACCGTTTCAAAGTCCGCCAGCAGCCGTTGCAATGCAGCGGCATCGGTCTCGTAGCTGGCAGGCAAGATCGCCACCCGCTCTGAAGTGGTCGCCAGCACGACGCCTGCACGCGCGGCCGCAGCGGCGAACGAGGTGACGCCGGGAACGACGCTGACCTGAACGTGCGGATGGCGCTGCGCCAGCTCGCTCCACAGGTAGGTGAAGGTGCCGTAGAGCAGCGGGTCTCCCAGCAACAGATAGACGCCCTGCGCGCCCGGCGGCAGTGCGACTGCGATCTGATCGGCGGCGGCTTCCCAGGCCGGCGTTAGCAGGTCGGGGTCGCGCGTCATCGGCAGCGCCAGCTCGACGATGCGCTGCTCGGGCCGCAGCCACGGTTCGGCGATGCGCAGCGCCAGGCTGGCGTCGCCGTCGCGGCTGCGCGGGGCAAAGACCACCTGCGCCTGTTCGATGGCGCGCACGGCTTTGAGAGTGATCCATTCGGGATCGCCCGGCCCCAGGCCGACGGCGGTTAAAAATGAGGTTTTCGTCATGGTTGTCATTGCCCGTTTGCCTTTCGCCAGGTAAAGATAAAGACTGGGTTCAAAGCCTCCAGCCGCAAGGAGGATTGAATCGTCTTGCCCCGGCCGATCTGCGCCAGCGCCACCTGGGCCTCAGGCGCCAGTCGCCGCAAGGTCTCCAGGCTGTCCAACGTGACCAGATTGACGACCAACCGCCCGCCGCGGCGCAGGCGCTCCTGCGCCATGCCGACCAGCTCCGCCAGGCGCCCGCCGGAGCCGCCGATGAAGACAGCGTCGGGATCGGGCAGATCGCGGCAGGCTTCCGGCGCGCTCCCCTCCACGACCTGCACATTGGGCGCATCGAGGCGGACAAGGTTCTGCCGGATGCACGCACAAAATTCGGGCCGGCGTTCGACCGCGTAGACGCGCGCGGTGGGTTGACTGATGGCCGCCTCGATGGCGATTGCGCCGCTGCCTGCGCCGATGTCCCACAGCACTTCATCGGCGCCGAGCGCCAGTTCGGCCAGCGAGAGCAGGCGAATCTCCCGCTTGGTGATTTGGCCGGCCAGCGTGATGAACGCCTCATCGGGCAGCCCGGGCGGCCGCGGCCGTCGCGGGCGTGGATTCCACACGACGAAGACGTTCAACGCCGCGAACTCCTCCTGTTGCGCCGCTTCCGCCAGCGTCATGCGCAGCACGCGCTGGTTGTCTGCGCCCAGATTTTCGCACACGGCGCATGGGGCGTCGGCGCTCATGCCGGCGGCGATCAGCGCCCGTGCAACGACGGCCGGCGTCTGCACGGGGTCGGTGAGAATGGCGGCCTTAGACGCAGCGAGCGCCTGTGGAAGCATTGCGGCCAGCGGTCGGCCATGCGCGCTGAGCAGCGCTGCGTCGTGCCAGGGTTCGGCCAGCGCGGCGAAGGCCAGTTGAAACGAGGCGGGCGCCGGATGAATTTCCAGCGCCTCTGGAGGCAGCGCCTTGTGCAGCGTGGCGGCGAAGCCATACCAGAGCGGGTCGCCGGAGGCCAGCACCGCCACGCGCTCGCCCGCCTCCCAGCCCTGCCGGGCGCGCGCGACGGCGGAACCGGCGTCCGCAGCGATGACGATGGTTTCTCCCGCAAAGGCCGGGAAAGAGGCCAGGTGCCGTTTGCCGCCGATCAACACCTGCGCCGCTTCGATGCGCTCCCGCAGCGTCGGCGGCAACATCTGCACCCCACCGGCGTGGATCCCCACCACCAGCACAGGCGTCCGCTTCATGCTGTGTCCTCCAACGGCTCATCGTCGTCGTAGGCGTGCGTCGGATCCTCCGCCAACCGTTGCAGCAAAGGAGCGGTGGAGAGAGCGCTGGGCAGCCGATCTGCCGGAGAGGATTCAATGGCGCCTCGGGCGCGGCCGAGCACCTCGCCATTGAAGTCGATCAGGATCATCTCCATCTCCAATGCGCCGCCTTGCTTACGCACAAATTCTAGACAGGCTTCAAGCGCCAGCTCGGCGATGCGTTGCAGCGGCGCGGTGAAATGCGCCGCCTGGCAGAGCTCCAGAAAATGGCGTCCTGTGTTGGCGTTGACGACGGCTTCCACCAGCGCGTCCGGCGCGCCCGTCTCTCGACAGACGCGCGCCAGGAAGTCAAAATCGACCTGATTGCCGGCGACGTGGGTCTGCATATGTCCTTGCGCCGTCTTGATCATTTTGCCGATCATGCCTACGAAGATGACCGAGCGCACGCCCATGGCGACGCAGGTTTTCAGCGCGTCGCCGGTGAAGACGCTCAGCTCAACGAAGGCGACCTCGGGCAGCTCCGGGAAGAGCTGCATGGCGAAGCGTTCGGAGCGGCCGCCGGTCGCCAGCGCCACGCGCGCAACGTGATTGGCAGCCGCCATTTCCACCGCTTGCACCACGCTGGCGCGCCAGGCGGCGGTGCTGTAGGGGAAGACCTTGCCCGTCGTGCCGAGGATGCTGATGCCGCCCAGGATGCCCAGCCGCGGGTTGAGCGTGCGCTGCGCCAGCCGCTCGCCGTCGGGGACGCTGATGATCACCTCCAGCCCGCGCTCCTCCAGCCATGCTGCACCGCCGGGCGCGGCGGCGATGACGGCGTCGAGCACGTTTTCCGTGATCTGGCGTTGCGGCACCGGGTTGATCGCTGCGGCGCCGACGGGCAGCCCGATCCCCGGCAGCGTGACGCGACCGACGCCCACGCCGCCGTCGATGTGCATGCCCGGCTCGGCGACGATGCGCACCTCCGCGCAAATGAGCGCGCCGTGGGTCACGTCGGGGTCGTCGCCAGCGTCTTTCACCATGCAGCAGTAGGCGCTGTGTTCATCCAGTCGCGGCTGAACGGGCGTCATGGTGGCCGTTTCGCCGATGGGCAGCGTGATGGTGACCTGCTCCGGCCACTGGCGGGTGAAGAGGGCCAGCGTCGCTGCTTTGGCGGCGGCGGCGGCGTTGCTGCCGGTCGTATACCCTGTGCGTCCGCCGCGTCGATTGCGCGGGGGAACCATGTCGCTCATAAGACCTCCGTGGCCGTGCGGCCTGCGGCCAGCCGCAACAGGGCATTGACGACGGCGACGGCGACGGATGAGCCGCCCTTGCGCCCTTCCGTCGTGATCCACGGAACATCGGCGCGACGGGTGAGCAGCGCCTTGCTCTCCGCCGTCCCCACAAAACCGACCGGCGCGCCGATGATCAGCGCCGGCCGCACGCCTCGGTCGACGAAGGTCAGCGTTTCCAACAGGGCGGTCGGCGCGTTGCCGATGGCGACGACCGCACCCGCCAACAGGCCTTGCGCCGCGGCGTAACGAATGGCCGCAGCGCTGCGGGTGATGTTTTCCTGGCGAGCCTGGGCGCACACCTGCGCTTCGTTGACAAAACAATACACCGAGACGCCCATCGCCGTGGCAATTTCTGCGCTGACGCCTGCGCGCACCATCTGAACGTCGGCCAGAATGGGGCGCCCGCGCCGCAGCGCTTGCACGCCCGTCTCAATTGCGCCCTCACTCCAGCGGGTGATGCGGGCGAAGTCGAAATCGGCGGTAGCGTGGATGATGCGATGGATCACGACGTCGGTCGGCGGCGCGAAGACCAGCCCCTGCGCGGCCAGCTCTTCGCGGATGATGGCGAAGGATCGTTCGGTGATGGCGGCGGGCGGTAGACTCATTGCGCTGCCTGCTCCCGTAAATGTTCGCTCCAGTAGTGATGGGTCTTGGCGACGGCGGTGACCACGTTTTTGATTTCAGATTCGAGCTGGAAGCGGGGGCCGACCGGCACATACAGCACGCAGCCTTCGCGCCGCACGGCGATATTTTCCACCACAATGGCGCGCAAGAGCCAGATCGCCATCTCTTCACTTTCACACTGGATGCCCAGCCACCCCGGCGCGCGCGAGGGAACGGTGGACAGGCCGGTGGTCATGCGCACCCCACGGCCGATCTCTTCCGCCACGCGCGCACAACTTTCCGGATCGGCGAGCGCTTCCTGAGGGGCCACGGGTTCGAGCAGCTCCCCACGATGGGGCGGCCCGCCGGCCAGCGCCAGCTCGCAGAAGGGGTTCTCCGGATCGTCCACGCCCCAGATGCGATCCCACGCCACGCGGCCTTCTGCATCGTAGACGAGCGGCGCGGCGGCCATCGGTGCGGCGCTGACCGCGCGGCCTCCCTGATAGCGGGGAGGCAGGATCGCCGCCAGACGCTCCATGCCATGCGAGTGCGGGGCGCCGCGCAGTCCGTGGTGGTGATCGGAAGATTGAGGCGCTCCGTAATCATCGGCGTAGGCAGGCATGCGCTGACGATATTTGCACAGGTCGCAGGTCATGCTTGCATTTCCCTCGACGGCTTCCTGATAGCGTTGGAGGATCGCTTCCACCACGTTTGGGTGGCCGTGTAAAAGATCGGCAAACCGCATATCTACATGCGGATGCGCCGCCGCAACCGCCGCGGTCTGGCGCAGAATGCCCCGATGGATGCGGCCAGTGAAGAGCAGAAACGGCGCCACGATGATGCGTTCGGCGCCGAGGCGGATGCAGCGCTCCAGCGTCTCGGCGACGCCGGGCTGGACAATGCTATAAAAGCCATATTCCACCCATGCATAGCCCCATCCCTCCGCCAGAAGTCGCGCCATTTTGGCGACGTCGCTGTTGCTGTCGGGGTCGCTGCTCCCACGGCCGATGAACGCAATGGCAGTGCGAGGCCACTGCATGGGAAGAGCGTTTGACGGGTTGTCTGCTGCTAAAGCAACACCCTGAAGCGCACGACGGCAACGATCATCCACTGCTTGTAGCAGCGCGTACTGAACGCCAAGCGGCGCAGCGTAACGAAATTCGACTTCCGGCCACTGAACTGTAGCCCACTTGAGCAACGTAGGAATATCATTTTTTTGGTGGCCTGCGGGTCCGAGGAAGAGCGGCTGCACAACCACCCGATGATGACCTTCTTCCACGCATTGTCGCACTGCATCGATGATGGGCGGGTCGCTGAATTCCAGAAAACAGGGGTAAAGCTTTGCGGGGATGCGCGCCTGCAGAATGCGAGTGAGTTGAAAAAATTCCTGGACGCCTTCTGCGTCGCGACTGCCGTGACCGATTAAGATCAAGGCGGTGGGAGAAAATTCAGGCATGGCGTTTCCTTGATGTGAGTTATTCAAACCGCCCCACCAATCAAAAAACGCCCGGTTGCACGCCGGGCGTTTTCCTTCGATAGACAGGCTTCGATCAGCCGGTCATCATCATTCCTTTGCAGAGCGACCCATCGCTATTGCACCCTTCCCCTCCAGCGCGCGTAAGGGGCAAGAGCTTCACTGGGCTGGCGACCTGGCTGACATGAAGAAGCGTCCTCATGATCACAGTTGCGCGGCAGCGCCGGATTTGCACCGGCTTCGCATTTAACGGCTGCCTCTGGTCAAATTCCAGAACTGCAGCCGCACCACAGCGAAAAAGAAATGGATAGATTGTTGACACTCTTCAATGAGAGGGATAATGAAATACATTTCCTGCATCCATTGCTCCGCCTCTCAACGGAACACAGTTTACTTGAAGTGAGTCGTAGCGTCAAATTATCGGACGATATCTCCAATCGAAAGTGACCGCCTTGTTGACGTACAACAGTTTCCGCGCTCACCCATTCGTGTTCTGGCTTTGTCAGGAAAATGGTGTTGTAATAACCTCATGCGGATTCCCTTCCATGCCTTTCCCAAAGACCTACCTATGCAGCCTAAAATGGTTGCAATGCTTGTCTTGCTGCTGACGGCGGTTGCATGCATTCCTGGCGCGACAGCGGAGGTCCGCGTTGGTCGTCAGCCCATTGATGATCTCACCGTCCCCTCAGCCCTCCTTCCCCTCATCACCTCCTCTGATTTTGTCTATCTTGGCGCTTTTCGCGCCCCCTTCGAAGACCATGCCGGCAATCTCCTGACCTGGGGCGGTTACGCCCTGGCGGTGAATCCGTCAGCTTCAACAGGGGCGACCTCAACGGGGCTGTTCATCGGTTGCCACGCCTGGCGGCAGCATCTGGCGGAGATCGCCATCCCTTCCACCGTGAATCTCTCTGCGACAGCCGCGCTGCGCCAGGATTGCACCGATGTGACCGAAGGACGGCTCGACCTGGTGGACGATATGCCGAATCTAGGAGGCGCCCTGGTCTATGGCGGACGACTGATCGTCTCCGCCTATGGGTATTACGACGCAGACGTCAGCCAGACGCGCTCTCATTTCGCCTCCAGCATGGATCTCGCGCAGACCGGCGACGTCGTCGGCCCGGAGCAGGTGGGAGAACAGGCGGGCATCGTCGCCGGCTACATGACAACCATCCCGGAGGAATGGCAAGCGTTTCTGGGCGGCCCTGCTCTCACCGGTCAGTGTTGCATCCCCATCATCAGCCGAACGTCGGCAGGCCCGGCTGCCTCCGTCTTCGACCCAGAGGACGTCGGTCGTCGCAATCCCATCCCTGCCAACCCTCTATTGCACTACCCTCTAGAGCATCCGCTCGCGCCAGAGGACACCCAGAACAACCTCTTCAACCTTACGACGCAGATTGTGGGCATGGCTTTCCCGCCAGGCAGTCGCAGCCTGCTCTTCGTCGGCAGACATGGCATTGGCCCCTACTGTTACGGCACGAACGAGGAGTGCAATGACCCTGTAGACCCCTACAAAGGCCCTCACGCCTATCCTTATGTGCATCAGGTGTGGGCTTACGACGTGTTGAACCTGCTGGCCGTGAAGCAAGGCCAGCTGCGCCCCTGGGAGGTGCAGCCCTATGCAGTGTGGCGGCTGACGGAGATGGACGCCGTAGGTGGTGCAAGCATCGCTGGCGCCACCTTTGACCCTGACGCCGGTCGGCTCTACATCACGGAACAGTACGGCGATGAGCCGGTGGTGCACGTCTACCGGGTCACAGTAGCGACGCCCACTTCCTGTCAGCAGCCGGTGAACGACCCCGGCCAACACTGTCTCCATCTACCGCTGATAGCGAATTGATGGCGTGCGCAGGGTGGGGTGTGACGCACCCGGTGACTGAACGCTTTGCGCTTGACGCTGCGGTGGCGCCTTTCGAAAGGCTGGGAATCACCGTCATTTGCGGTTGAACTTTCTTGCTTCAGTAAATTCCTGGCTACGCCTTGAGCCGATAGGACACAAACGCCAGCGTGCGGTTGTCGGGCGCCCACGAATTCACGTTGATCGTGCCCTGTCCGCCGAACAATTTGGCGAGAGTGCGCGAGGCGCCGCCAGCTGCCGGCGCCAGGCGCAGTTCCACGTGCTTGTTGGCCGGATGATCGCCCGGCGCCACCTCATCTTTGTCATACGCCAGATAGACCACCCATTTGCCGTCCGGGGAGACGTGTGGGAACCAGCAGTTGGCTTCCTCCTGGAACATGTGCACCGGGTTGGCGCCGTCGGCGTCCATGCGCCAGATTTGCATCAGTCCGCTGCGCACAGAGTTGAACCAGATGTAGCCACCATCGGGGGAGTATTCGGGGCCGTCGTCCAGCCCGGGCGAGTCTGTCAGTTGCGTTTCCGGGCCGCCGTCCACCGAGATGGTGTAGGACACAAACGCCAGCGTGCGGTTGTCGGGCGCCCACGAATTCACG
>DGFH01000178.1:0-2449 GCA_002391565.1 Anaerolineales bacterium UBA3905 | reverse complement strand
GGTGTAGATGTCATAGTCGCCGTTGCGTTCGGCGCAATACGCCAGCGTGCCACCGTCGGGCGACCAGCCGTGCAAATAGCTGGGGCCGTTTGCCGTCACCAGCACCGGCTCGCCGCCGTGAAAGGGCACGATGTAAATCCTCGATAACGCATCTTCGTAGGTGAAATGGCTGAGGGCGATCAGCGTGTTGTCCGGCGAGAGGACATGGTCATTGTTGCAGTCGATGGCAAAGCCCGTGTCGACTTGCGTCACCGCACCGGTGGCGAGTTCATAGGTGTAGATGCGTCCGCCGCTGTTGTAGACCAGCAAGCGACCATCGCGCGTCCAATTGGGCGCCTCAATGACATGATCGAATTCTCTCAGAACAGCGCGGGCGCCGGTGGTCACATCGATGGTTTCTAACATGCTGATGGCGTCGCGCGCGGCGATATAGCGGCGTAAGGTGTGAATATCCATGCGTTTTGTCTCCTTTGAGGTTTATGATTTCCGTTCTCGATACAAAATATACATTCCGCTGACGATCGTCAACGCAGCGCCGATCCAGGTCAACCAGGTCGGGACTTCACCCCAGATCAGAAAGCCCCACAGCACATCGATCGGCAGCGCCAGATACTCGAAGGGCGCAGCAACCGAAGCCTGCGCCAGACTGTAGGCGCGCGCCAGGAAGTACATCCACGCCGCCCACACGAGGCCCATCCCGGCCATGATGACGGAATCCATGGGCGTCGGCATGGCCCAGGGGCGAAACAGAAAAGTCAGGCTGGGATGGGCGTCGGGCGTCTCGCCGATCAGCGCAGCCGGTGGCGCCAGCACAGCCGCAGCCACCAGGTAGACGAGCGTGCCGTAAAAAGCCATCGTTGCGCTGCTGTCGGTGTGGCGCAGCTTGTTGGTGACCATCGCCGTCAACGCGTAGAAGAGCACCGAGATCAGCACAAAGATCGAGCCCAGGTTGAACGTCGCAGCGCCGGGTCTGACGATCAGCAGCACGCCCACAAAGCCGACGAGCAGCGCCAGCCAGCGGCGTGGCCCCACCGTTTCGCCCAGCACCACGACCGAGAGCAGCGTGATCATCAGCGGACCGGAATTGCGAATGGCGGCAGTCTCTGCCAGCGGCAGCGCCGCCAGCCCCATCATGAAGGTGGTGTAGGAGAGAAAAAGAAAGAGACCGCGCGTGATTTCAAGCACGCGGCGCGGCGTGGTGGGCAGCCCGCGTCCGCCTTCGTAACGAAAGAGCAGTAAGGTCAACGGCAGCGCCGCCAGGCTGCGCAGCATGACGATCTGCAGCACCGGATAACTGCTGCTCAGCCATTTCGCCGCCACGGTCTGGAGCGAAATCGTGAAGAGCGCCAGCACGAGAAAGCCGACGCCGCGGACGTTGCTGCTCAAAGACCAACCCCTGGCTGACTTGACGCAGCAAAGAACGCATCCTGCAAACGTTTGGCTTCCGTATCAGCTTTGATGGCGCGCACTGCCCTGACAATCCCTGCAGCAGCGGCGTCAAGAATCTTTTCGCCCGCCTCAGCCGTTGCATATTTCGCATTGCCCGAATAATGGGTAGGGTGATCGGCATACCACCAGATGCCTGTTTGCACATGCGCTTCGCTCAGATGTTGTAGTCGATTGCGCGCTTTCCCCTCCTCATCATCTTGCAACGCCTCCATGTGCACCAGATCAGGGCGTAGAGCCAACATCATGCTGGTTTCCCCTGGCCCGGCGTGACCATCCTCTTCAGGCGGCCATGGCGTTTCAACTTGCTCCATAAAGGTAAATGGCTGCACGAGATAGACCACATAATCTTTGGGTTGGTAGAGTTGCAGCATGTTGTAAAACATGGTCAGGCCAAAATTGCCGCCATGAGTGTTCACCAGCACAATCTTTTTCAACCCGTTGCGGGCGATCTCACGACAGACATTGTCCAGTAAACGAATCATCAAATCCCCATCAATACTGATCGTTCCGGCCAGGTGACGCGCTTCGGGAATTTGTGTGAAATAATAATCGGGAAAGAGGATCACAGGCTCCTGCTTTGCCACCCGCTCCAACATGCCGCGTCCCTCGTACATATCGGTTCCCATGGCCAGATGATGACCATGTCGCTCAATCACCGAGAGCGCGATCAAGCATACTCCTTCACATTCTTTGACCGCTTCCACAAAGCGATCACCTGTCAGTTCTTCCCAACGCATCATGACCTCCTTTTGTGTTTGATAAATTGCATGTTGTTGTCTGTATTCGATTGGCGGCAACTGCTGGTGCGCTTTCGACCGTTCTGGAGAACCGGCGAATCGGACCATAGATAGGTCGTCAGCGTCACATCGAGGCGATCTTCATAGAGCCTGATTGTTTGTGGGAGCATCTGAGTCTCCGTTGTTCGGTTTGCATTTATGCAGGAGATGAGAGGTTTTGATAGAACCGGTCATGGAACTCATAGCGCGCCCGGTTCCGCTCC
>DGFH01000183.1:1061-3296 GCA_002391565.1 Anaerolineales bacterium UBA3905 | reverse complement strand
AGATGTGTATAAGAGACAGGATGTACTTCAGGGCACTCAGGTTGAGTTGGCGGGGCACAACGATTTCGGCGTTGCGGCAGGCGATCACCTGGTGCGCGCTCTCCGGGTCACTCCAGTCAATCCAGGTGTTGTGATAGATTTGTCGCCAGGGCAGAGATTGCAGGTCGGCCAGGGTCGAACCTAGCCGATAGTTGCGTGCACCCAACCCCCGGTCGGAAAACAGGCTGTCAGGCAGACCAAGCACGGTGGCCAGGTCAAAGAGAAGAAAGACGGGAACCGGGCAATGGGCATCGGGAAACTTCGATTGGCTGAGTGAGCTTTGCGAATGAACTCCCTCTGCCCAGAATTGCGTCGGCGTCTTGGGGCGGAAGTAGAGGCGCACGCAATCCAGGATGTTGACATCTGTGCCGGCCAACACTTCGTGGCTTCCGCTGCTGACGGCCATCTTGCCCTGACCCTCGGCTTGCAGGCGGCTGTAGAGTTGTCCGTCCTGCAAGATGCTGACGGCGTTGCGAATATCTGTGTAATGAAAGGCGAACTGGGGCCACCAGTGGCATTCGGTGTCACGCACCCAGGTCTGTCTCGCCAGCCGTTGCAGAAAGGCGCGCGCTTCTTGTTCCGTCAGCCTGCCCGCCATGCGTCATCCCTCAGAAAAAAGCCCCAGTTGCATGGCGCGCGGTTCGTTAGCGCGCTGCGCCGCCGGTACGAATTGTACGCCCAGGTTGGCGCTTCGACGGAGAGCCTCGTACTCGTCAGATATGCGCACCGGCGCCACGTAAGGTAGTTCGCTGAAGATTGGGATCAGGTAAACCAGCTCGCTGTCAAGGCCGGGTGCAATGCGCCTGATGGAAAAACCCAGCGTGCGCAGTTGTTGCCAAAAGGCCAGCAGGGTGTCGTAATCGAAGATGTGCGTCTTGCCTTTGGCAGCGACTTCGATGCGCTCGGCAGTGAACCGCGCCGTGAACGGGCGACCTTCGGGGGTGCGAAACTCGCTCTTCTGGCTCAATATCGCTTCGAGATCGCGCCAGACCTCGGTGAAGGGCAGGCTGGATGGCTCGGATCGCAGCCACGCCTCCATCGCCGTTATATCCAGGTGCTCAACAAAGGACTTCTTGATGTGGGGATAGATAAACACATCAATCGGCAGGTTCTTCAAGTACCGCTCCATCAGCGGCCTGACCTGCGTCTCGAAGTCCAACTGGCCGTTGCCGCAGCCCAGGGGCGGGAAGGCGATGCTGTGGATGCCCCACTCGCTGTAGATTTCCACGAACTTGCGCAGGCCGGCCTCCACGTATTCCACCCGCGAGGGCTGGCGCCAGTGCTCCTTGGTGGGGAAGTTGAGCACCCACTTCTGCGGGCTCTTGTAGAGCCACAGTTGCCCCACCTTGAACTGGCCACGCTCGCACAGGTCGCGGTACTGGGCGTACATGGCGGGAAAGAGCCGCTTGAACTCCAGCGCGACCCCTTTGCCCATGACGCCGACCGTGTTGACAGTGTTGACCAGCGTCTGGGCAGGCGATTGAAACAAGTTGCCCTGCACGTACCAAATCATGGTCGGTTCTCCTTGTACGTGGAACTGCTACGATTATACCGCGCCAGGGGTCACTTGACCAGCCGTATTCGCCCCGTCAGCAGTTCCTGCATCATCCCCTGCTTGATCGCCTGCACCTTGGCCCGCTGCCGCTCCAGCGCCGCGATGGCCGCATCCATGTCCGACAGCACCCCGGCGATGGCGCGCTGTTCGGGGAGGGGCGGGATGACAACCAGTAAGCTGTTGAGGATCTGTGTGTTCAGTGAAGGCATGGTCTGTCCAACTGCCACGCTTTTGACCCTCTCCTTGAATGCTCGCGTATGAAAGTGATAACTGAGATAAGGCGCATATACCTTGTCTGGATCAGGGCGTACTCGCAGCAACCGCCCTGAGAAGAGCCAACCCGCTTCGTTAGACTGGATCAAGGCATTCCTGTCGATGGCACCTACACGGCTAAAAACAATGTCATGTTCTTTAAGCTCATAGGCGCTCAATCGTTTCTTGTCCGTTTCCGAGACCATGGGGATACTTTCGCCAGCAATACCAAATTCTCCGATATGTTCCACAGTGATTATTGGTGTTCCGTCGTCTACATAGTCTCTTTCGTGCAGAGCTGAGCCGAATGGACCTGTCTTGACTTGAGCGATTTCTTGTACACGCCTCACCTCCCAATCCTCCGGGATCTCCCCCACCTCCGTCAGCTT
>DGFH01000183.1:0-820 GCA_002391565.1 Anaerolineales bacterium UBA3905 | reverse complement strand
AACCTCACCCGGCCGCTGAGCAGCGCGTCCATGGCCGCCTGCTTGACCGCCCGGCGCTTGGCGATGAGCCGTTCCAGCGCAGCCAGCAACGCATCCACATCCCCTAGCGCCGCAGCGATGGCCCGCTGTTCGGGGAGGGGTGGGAGGGGGACTTGGAAGGAGCGAATTTGTCCAAAGTTCAAGCCTTGCCTGTTGCCGCCAGCTTGAAAACCTTCAATTTGGCGCTGCCCGAATTCAGACAGCAGTACGGCGTTGAGGAAAT
Organism: Anaerolineales bacterium UBA3905; assembly: GCA_002391565.1. Classification (GTDB taxonomy): domain Bacteria; phylum Chloroflexota; class Anaerolineae; order Caldilineales; family Caldilineaceae; genus Caldilinea. The sequence goes on along the minus strand of DGFH01000183.1, from coordinate 558 downwards.
GTGGAGCTATCTTCTCCTGATGTGTTCGAATGATGCAGACATGCTGATTGACATTGCCGCCCTGTATACGCTGATCCGCAACCGCACTTCGTCCAATTGATGCGCCCGTTATGTTTAGCAAAACATCTCCGGACTTGATTTCCGTGGAATTGAAAGAGGCGTGAGTCGCCTCGTCAATGAAGGCAATATCGTCTAGTAATAACTGTCCCCAGCCGACATTCTGGCTCCTAATGAAAGGCCTACCACATAACTGATAAACCCGTGAACCACCAGTGGGAGTAATGCCGCTGCCGACTTTTTCGGCTATTTTGTCAATCTTCGTTACCTCCCAATCGTCTGGTATCACCCCCACTTCAGTCAGCTTGTACCCCAGCCGCACCTCCGTCGCGCTCATGGCTGCACCTCCACTGTCCACTCCACCCCCATGCGCGCCAGGTGGCCCAGCACGCGCTGGCGCAGCGCGGCGACCTCGGCCTCGATGGCGGGCAACGGTTCGGCGTAGCGTTCCTCCAGTTGTTGGACGCGGGCGGCGGGTAGAGACGCAAAATTTTGCGTCTC
>DGFH01000123.1:14963-15130 GCA_002391565.1 Anaerolineales bacterium UBA3905 | reverse complement strand
CCAGTGGCGGCGCCGTCGGCGCCTGCCGGCGGCGCCGCAGCAGCGCCGGCAGAGAATGCGCAACCCTATGCCGGCGCCACGCTACGGCTGGTCGGCGCTAACCACCCCTGGCAGGTGGCAATCACGCCGCTGCTGGCGGAGTTTGAGGCGGCGACCGGCATCAAGGT
>DGFH01000123.1:12530-14817 GCA_002391565.1 Anaerolineales bacterium UBA3905 | reverse complement strand
AACTGCGTCAGCGACCCCGCCTACGACTTTGCCGACTTTGCCGACGGCGCCGTCGGCACAACGACGGTCAACGGCGTGCTCACCGGCGTGCCGATCGTCACCGAGCAGGAAGTGCTCTACTACCGCAAGGATCTGCTCGAGGCAGCCGGGTTGTCGGTGCCGACGACGCTCGACGAACTGAAGGCGGCGGCAGAAGCGTTGACCGACAAAGACAATGAGATCTACGGCTTTGTGGCGCGCGGTCAGCGCAGCCCGCTGGTGACGCAATTCTCCAGCTTCCTCTACAGCATGGGCGGCGACTGGTTCGACGAGAACCGCAAGGCCACGATCAACACACCGGAGGCGCTGGCCGCCATCGATCTCTACGGCACGCTGCTGCGCGAATATGGGCCACCGGGTGTGCTCAACATGTCGTGGCCGCAGGCTGTGGCGATCTTCGCCCAGGGCAATGCGGCGCTCTACACCGACGCCAGCTCGATCTACTCCAATATGCTCGATCCGGAGAAGTCGGCCGTGGCGGACAAGACCGGCGTGGCGAAGTTCCCGGCCGGTCCCGCCGGCTCGATCATGTACAATGTGACGAGCTGGGGGCTTTCGATGTACTCCGGCTCCAAGCATAAGGAAGCCGCCTGCGAGTTCATCAAATGGGCGACGAGCAAGGCGATCGTGCTCAAGACGCAGGGCGAAGGCGCCGTACCCGGTGCGCGCGAGTCTGTGTGGGCCGACCCGGCCGGCGCGGCTGCCTTCCCGGCAGACTGGGTCGAGGCGGTGGCGGCTTCCGCCAACGGGCGCGGCTATGACCGTCCGCTCGTTACTGCTGTGACGCAGGCGCGCGACATCATCGGCGGCGCGGTGGTGGTCTCCATCGAGGGCGGCGACTATGTGGCCGCTGCCAACGACGCCAATGCACAGTTCCAGGCGCTGCTGGACAGCGAGCAGTAAGGTAATCTCCTAATCTCCAATCTCCAATCTCGGCAATCATTCGAGATTGGAGATTGGAGATTTTCTGATTCTCCCACGAGGCGCGCATGATCACACGCTTCTTTGACCGCCATCAACGCTGGCTCTTCCCGGCGCCGGCGGTGATCTTCATCGTAGTGATGATGATCTTCCCGCTCGGCTTCACGCTGTGGAACTCGTTCTCCGGCTGGAGTCTGACGGCCGGACGCCCCAACACCTTCATCGGGCCGCAGAACTACATTGACATCATGCGCGATGCGCGCTTCTGGAACGCCGTACTCAACACCTTCTATTTCACGGCGCTGGCGATGGTGGTGGAGCTGACGCTCGGCGTGGCGATGGCGCTGCTGATCGACGCCAGAGATTACCCCGGCAAGCGCGTGGTCACTTCACTGCTGCTGCTGCCGATGATGGCGACGCCGGTGGCGGTGGCGATGGTCTGGCTGCTGATGTTCGAGCCAACCGCCGGCGTGATCAACTTCGTCTTCGGGCAGATCGGCTTGCCCAAGCAGCTCTGGATCGCCGGTTCCAGCAGCGTGATTCCATCGTTGGTGTTGGTCGATGTGTGGGAGTGGACGCCGCTGATCACCCTGATCGTGCTGGCGGGGCTGGCGGGGCTGCCTGCCGAACCTTTCGAGGCGGCGCGCGTCGACGGTGCGTCCTACACGCAGATTTTGCGCCGAGTGACGCTGCCGATGCTGCTGCCGACGATCAGCGTCGCCGGGCTGCTGCGTTTCATCGACTGCATCAAGACCTTCGACATCATCTACGGCATGACCGGCGGCGGCCCCGGCTTCAGCTCAGAGACACTGAATATTTACACCTACAACCAGGCCTTCTACTATTTTAACTTTGGCTACGCGTCGGCGCTGCTCGTCATCTTCTTCACGATTGTGAGCGGCGTCAGTCTGCTGGTGGCGTATTCGCGCCGCCGGCTGGAGGTGTGAGCGATGACGACCTCGACTGCACGTTCGCGCCGCACGCGGCGCCTCCTGGTCAATCTGCTCTACGCGCTGGCGATGATCGCCGTGGTCTTCTTCATGTTGACGCCGTTTTTGTGGATGGTGCTCAACGCCTTCAAGACGCCGCTGCAGATCATCAAGCTGCCGCCGGAATTGATCTTCACGCCGACGCTGCGCAATTTCGAGAATGTCTTCGGCACCCAGAATTTCATGCGCTACATCACCAACAGCCTGATCATCGGCGCTGGCTGCACGCTGCTCGGGCTGTTGATCGGGCTGCCGGCTGCGTACAGCATCGCCCGCTACGGGCAGAATCGGCTGGCGCTCACCATCCTGATGGCGCGCATGGTGCCCGGCATCACCTT
>DGFH01000123.1:527-12439 GCA_002391565.1 Anaerolineales bacterium UBA3905 | reverse complement strand
CTGCACGCTGCTCGGGCTGTTGATCGGGCTGCCGGCTGCGTACAGCATCGCCCGCTACGGGCAGAATCGGCTGGCGCTCACCATCCTGATGGCGCGCATGGTGCCCGGCATCACCTTCCTGGTGCCGCTCTTCATCGTCTTCCGCACCCTGGGGCTGGTGGACACCTATACCTCACTGATCCTGACGCACATGCTAGTCGGGTTGCCTTTCATCGTGTGGGTGATGGTGCCCTTCTTCGAGAGCATTCCACGCGAGCTGACCGAAGCCGCCGTGGTCGATGGCGCCAGCGCCGTGCGTGCGTTCATATCGGTGGTGCTGCCTTTGAGCGGGCCAGGCATCGTCACCGCGTCGATCCTCTCGTTTGTCTTTTCGTGGAACAACTTCATGTTCTCAATCGTGCTGGCGTCGAGCCGCACGCGCACAGTGCCGGTGGCAATCTACAACTTCATCTCCTACGCCCAGATCGACTGGGGCGGCTTGATGGCGGCGGCGGTGGTGATCACGCTGCCGGTGCTGGTATTGGCGATTGTCACGCAGCGCTATGTGATTCGCGGGCTGACGGCCGGGGCCATCAAGGGATGAGCCGTCGTGAGTGACGGACGCCCAGCATTGCGCCGCGACTTTCCCAACCGCGCTGCGCTGGTTGATTATGTACGACGCACATTCCCAGGCGCTGCTGCTGTTGATGCTCACATTGCTCCCACGTTGGGTGGTCGTCGCATCGCAGAAACCACCCTGGCGCACATCGATCCTGCTGCGTATGCCGCCACTCGCAATCATCTGAACGGCGCCGTCACCCGGCTCTCGCCGTATCTGCGGCATGGCGTCGTGAGCCTGACGGAAGTTCGCAACGCGGCGTTGCACCGCGCTCCGCAAGCCGCCGCCAAATTGATCAATGAGTTGGGTTGGCGCGATTACTATCGCCGCGTCTACAGTGTGATCGGCAACGCAGTCTGGCGCGACCTGGAGGCGTACAAGACCGGCTGGCAGGTGCATGACTATGCCGCCACGTTGCCAGCCGACATTGTCGCCGGCGCCACCGGACTGGCTTGCATCGACGCCTTTAGCCGTGAGCTGCATACGACGGGTTATCTCCACAATCATGCACGCATGTGGTTGGCAGCCTACATTGTGCACTTTCGCCGGGTGCGCTGGCAGGCCGGCGCGCGCTGGTTTCTCACGCACCTGCTCGACGGCGACCCCGCCAGCAACAATCTCTCCTGGCAGTGGGTGGCGAGCACTTTCAGCCACAAGCCCTACATTTTCAATCGTGAGAACCTGGAAACCTTCACCGGCGGCGTCTATTGCGCGGTCTGTCCGCAGCGCGGGCGCTGTGACTTCGAGGGCGAATATGCCCTGCTTGAGCAGCGCCTCTTTCCTCATCGCCAGGCGGCGGTGGCGACAACGGAGCCGGCGCCGTTGCGCAGTTCCGTCTCCCAACCGGTGCGCGGCCCGATGGCGCTGTCGCGCCCGATTGTCTGGTTGCACGGCGACAATCTCAGCCCCCACAGCCCGGCGTTGCTTGCCGCAGCCAATGCGCCTGCGCTGTGGGTGTGGGATGACGCCCTGCTGGCGCGTGCACGCATTAGCTTGAAGCGCGTCCTGTTTCTGTATGAGTGTCTCCTGGAGTTGCCCGTCACGATCCGGCGCGGGGAGGTCGCCGCCGAGATTCTCCGGTTTGCCGCCGAGCACAAGGCCGACGGAGTGATCACCAACGTTACACCTGCACCGGGGTTTGCCGCCATCCGTCGTCGGCTGGAGCAAACGCTGCCGGTCGTCGCCCTGGCAGAGGCGGAAGCCTTTGTCACACCGCCCGTCGGCCTCGATCTGCGCCGTTTCAGTCGCTATTGGCGTAAAGTCGCCGCCGACGCCCTGCAGATGAAAGCCTGACGCGTGACGCAACAACGCATTCTCCCACAAACAAAAGGCTCACGATCCTGACCTGGTCGCGAGCCTTTTTGTTTGATGACGAATAGCGCCTTCAGGCCAGCTCGCCATCACCAGTTACATCGCTTCACAATCCGGGCAGCCGGTCTCGACCGGCATGTCGGGCAGCACACCCCACTCCAGCCACGCACTGTCGTAGACGGCGACATCCTCGAAGCCCATCACGTAGAGCAGGAACGCGTCAAACGCAGCCAGGTGACCGTTGCCGCAGTAGGTGATCCCGCGCTGCGTTGGCGAAATCCCCTTCAGTTCCAGCGACATCGCTAGCCGGTCGGCGGGAAGCAGCGTCTTGGTGTCGGGCGTCACCTGCCAGCGCGCCGGCATCGCCACGGCGCCGGGGATATGCCCGGCACGCGGCGCCGCACTCAGACAGCGAGCGCCAACATAGAAGTCGTAGTTGCGCGCATCCACCAGGAAGACGGTGGGGTCTTGCATCGCTAACTCGATATCCTGCGCCGTTGCCAGCAACTGCGGCTGTACGTTCACCGTGAACTCGGTCGGTGCAAAGTGGACGACCGCCCGCGTCGTTTCGCGCCCCTCCAGCAGCCACTTGACCAGACCACCGTTGAGCATGCGCACGTTGTCATGCCCGTAGTAGCGCATCGCCCACCACAGCGTCGCCGCAGCCGTGCCACCCTCTGCGTCGTAGACGACAACCGTGGAGTCATTGGCAATGCCAAGTCGCCCCATCAGCGCGGCGAAACGCGCCGGCCCAATCAGATCAAGCGCCACCCGGTTCGGATCACGATCCATCAGATCGACGTTCAGATCAACATGTTGTGCGTTAGGAATATGCGCCACAGCAAAGTTTGCCGCATCGGTCGGTCGGCGCACATCCAGAATGCGCACGGTCGGGTCATTCAGATGTGCAGCCAGCCATTCGGTCGTTGCCAGCGCATCTGGATTCGCATAACCCACCAGTTCAGCAGGTACATCGACCGTTGCCATGATCACCGGCGCCTGCACCAGCGTCATCTCGCCGTAGGGACCGCGCAGAATATCCGCCGTTGCGATCAGAGGCTGCGTCGCTGGTGTGCTCTGCGCCAGCTTTGCCGCCTGCGCATCCGCCGCCACCTTCTCCCAGCCGTAGAGTTCGGTCAGCGCACCCTGCGCCGGCTCCACCACGACGAGCGCCGGCGCGTCATAGGGCGCACGCAGCACATCCGCCGTAGCGACGACCACAGCCGCTGCTTCAGCCTGCGCCAGCTTCGCTGCCTGCGCATCCGCTGCCACCTTCTCCCAGCCGTAGAGTTCGGTTAGCGCACCTTGCGCCGGTTCGACCACGATGATCGCCGGTGCGTCATAGGGCGCACGCAGCACATCCGCCGTCGAGACCGACGCAACGGCAACAAGCGCCGGTGCGTCATAGGGCGCACGCAGCACATCCGCCGTTGAGACGATTACAGTCACCGCTTCCGGCTGCGCGCTCTGCACTAGCTTTGCTGCCTGCGCATCCGCCGCCACCTTCTCCCAACCATAGAGTTCGTTGCCTGGGCTAGGCGCCGCCGCGATCATCTGCGGCTCATAGGGGCCACGCAGCACGTCGGCGGTCGAAGAATCGGTCGGCTTCGGTGGCGCCTGAATCAATTGACAGCCTGCCAGAATTGGAACAACAACGAGGAGCAATACAAGAGTGATTCGCCAAAGTGTACGTGTCACGGTATCCCTCCTTTCGGTCATCATTGACCGGAAATTCGGGCCACCAGGAACACCGTCGGCGCATCGGGGGTGGTGAATCCTGTGTCAGCGGTGTAGGAGATGACCTCGCTACGTTCGCCAGAAATCATTCGATATACGCTGTGGCTGCTGTCAGCGGCGCTACCGATCCAGCCGTCATGTACATCGTCACAAAAACACGCCGTCCACGCTAATTCAATTATAGTAGAAGTTTCGCAGATAGTCTAGGGTGACCTTTCCAGCAAGCAATAGGATGGTTTCAAGTTGCAGATTGGAGAAAATATTCAACAAAGTATGTGGATGGGGAGGTAAGCTTACGAAAAGAAGCTCATCGAGTAGCCTGTTGTTTGAACAAGGCAGCAGGCAATGAAAGGAGAATACTCGATGATCCCAATCAACTATACCACACTTGCCGAAGCGTTGTGCGATATGCCTGCTCCCCGCAATGAGAGAGGACGTAGCTACGAATGGGAATATTTGTGGTTAGTGATAGCAGCAGCGATGTGCACAGGAGAGAAGACCTTGAAAGGGATCCGCTCCCTCGAACAAGCCGAACAACTCCGGCGTTGGCATTGGACAATCGAAAATGTGGTGCACTACCCGCGCGATGTAAGCTTTGGCGAAGACCACTGCCAGGTCCGTTCCGGGAACGCTCCTCAGTCCATGGCGGCTCTTCGCAACGCAATTGCCTCCATACTTCGCAGCGAAGGCTGGACTGCTTTACCAGTTTACCAGATGGCTTCCGTCATTGCAGTCGCTCGCTGCAAACAACATTGCGTTTGATGGGGGGCTGCAATTTGAAATCACCCTATCAAACAGCTTCTAACATTGACGCAGACCGGCGCATCTTGTAGACTAAAAGTATTCCGGTGGGGAGTAGCAGCCCGATGTTTCGGGTTGGGCAGTCGTCAAGACGGAGAGCAATCTCCCGGCTGTCTGAAGGAAACCGCAAGACCATCGCCTTGATTGGCGATGGTCTTTTTTTGTGCTGAACATAGCATGTCGCACGCAACACCGAATACAAACAGGTGGCGCCTGGCAAGCAGTCATTGAATAATCATTGAATAAGGAGACAAGATGGAACCGATGCAATCCCAACCCTGGCACACCCTCTCCAGTGAGCAGGCGTTTCAGTTGTTAGAAAGTCAGCCCGGCGGGCTGAGTCAGGCGCAGGCCGCCGAACGCCTGCGACGGTATGGCCCAAACGAATTGCAGGCCGTCCATCGCATCTCACCCTGGGAGATTCTGCTTGAACAATTCAAGAACGTACTCATCTTGATCTTATTAGGCGCGACCGTCATTTCGCTCTTTCTCGGACACGGCGTGGAGTCACTGGTCATTGCCGTGATCGTCCTTTTTGCCGTGGGGCTAGGCTTTGTGCAGGAATATCGCGCCGAACGCGCCATCGAAGCGCTCAAGCAGATGGCTGCGCCTACAGCCACGGTGCTGCGTGATGGCGCAGAGATCAAAATTCCCGCACGCGAGCTGGCGCCCGGGGATGTCGTCATCCTCCACACCGGCGATCTGGTTCCCGCAGATGCCCGTCTAATCGAAGCGATTAACCTTCAGGCAGAGGAAGCGGCTCTCACGGGTGAATCAGCGCCGGTCGAAAAGCATGTCCATGTGTTGGAAGACCCCGACCTACCCATCGGCGATCGCAAGAATATGGTGTACGCTGGCACAGCCATCACCTACGGACGTGGACGGGCGTTGGTGACAGCCACCGCCATGCAGACTGAATTCGGCAAAATTGCGCAGATGCTGCAGGATGTTGAAACCGGCAAGACCCCCCTGCAGCAAAACCTGGATCGGGTCGGGACGGTGCTGGCGCGTGCGGCGTTCGTCGTGGTGGCGATCATCGTGGCGCTCGGCCTGGTGCGCGGGCAACCCTTCATCGACATGTTGATCTTTGGCATTGCCCTGGCTGTGGCTGTTGTCCCCGAAGCGCTCCCGGCAGTCGTCACGATTTCGCTGGCGATCGGCGTGCAGAAAATGGTCAAGCGGCATGCGCTGATCCGTCGCTTGCCGGCGGTGGAGACGCTGGGCAGCACCTCGGTGATCTGCTCGGATAAGACCGGCACGCTGACCAAAGACGAGATGACCGTGCGCCGTATTTTCACTGCCGGGCAGATGTTCAGCGTGTCGGGGGCCGGTTACACGCCACACGGCGAATTCTCCACCGCTGACGGCGCCACAGTGGCGCCAACACCGGCGCTGCTGCAGTTGCTGACCGCCGCCGCCCTGGCGTCGGACACGCAACTGGTGCAACTACCTGACGGAAGCTGGCACATTCAAGGCGACCCGACGGAAGGTGCACTCTTGGTGGCGGCAGCCAAGGCGGGCTTACAAAAGGCGGCCCTGGACGCAGCCCAGCCACGCGTGCATGAAGTGCCTTTTTCATCTGAAACCAAACGCATGACGACGATTCATGCCGTGGATGGGAAATTGATCGCTTATGCCAAAGGCGCGCCCGAAGTGATCCTGGCAAGCTGTGATCGGGTTCTGACTGCTGGGGGCGAGGCGCCGCTCGATGCGGTTGGGCGCCAACAAATATTGGCGCAGGCGCAGTTGATGGCAAGCGAGGCATTGCGCGTGCTGGGCATCGCCGCCAAATTCGAGACGACGCGCACGAACGCCGAACAAAGCATGACCTTCCTGGGGCTGGTCGGTATGATCGACCCGCCGCGCCCGGAAGCAAAGGCCGCAATTGCGGTGTGCGCCGAGGCAGGCATTCGCCCGGTGATGATCACCGGCGACCATCCGGTGACGGCGCAGGCCGTCGCGCGCGAGTTGGGGCTGCTAGAACGCGACGGCAAGGTTGTCACCGGCGCCGAGCTGGAGGAAATGACCGATGAGCAATTGCAGCGCGAGGTGGAAAAGATCAATGTTTATGCACGCGTGTCGCCGGCGCACAAGCTGCGCGTGGTAACGGCCTGGCAGGCACGCGGCCACATCGTCGCTATGACCGGCGACGGCGTCAACGACGCACCATCGCTCAAAAAAGCGGACATCGGCATCGCCATGGGCATCACAGGCACCGACGTGACCAAAGAAGCCGCGTCGATGACGCTGACCGACGACAACTTCGCCTCGATCGTAGCTGCAGTTGAGGAGGGGCGCGGCGTCTTTGGCAACATCAAGAAGTATCTGATGTATCTGCTTTCCTCCAACATCGGCGAAATCGGGCTGATGGCGGGCGCGGCGCTGCTCGGCTTGCCGCTGCCGCTGACGGCTGTGCAAATCCTCTATGTCAACCTGGCGACCGATGGTCTGCCGGCGCTGGCGCTGGCGGTCGATCCGCCTGATCAGGGGTTGATGAAACGCAAGCCGCGCGACCCGCGCACGGGCATCTTTACGCGCCCGGTGGTGACGCTGATGGTCTTGGGCGGCGTCTGGTCAACGCTCATCAATCTGGGGTTATTCACCTGGGCGCTTGGCTCCGGGCGCACCCTGGAAGAAGCCATGACCATGACCTTCGTGTCGCTGGTGTTGATCCAGTTTTTTAAGGCGTACAATTTCCGTTCCGACCGGTATTCGATCTTCAATCGACCCTTTGCGAATAAATGGCTCAACCTGGCGGTAGGCTGGGAATTGCTCCTGCTGGTGGCAATCGTTTATCTGCCCTTCCTGCACGAGGCCTTCAGCACTTACGCACTGACGCTCACCGATTGGATGATCGTCGGTGGTCTGGCGCTGACGATCATCCCGGTGTTGGAAATCGCAAAATGGCTTGTGAGGAAAGGCTGGTTTGGCGCATTGGATTGATGCGTCTGCCGGCGCTAGGGCTGCGAGAGCAGGTGATCGACCGCCTCAGTCAGCTCGCCCAACGTCGCCGCCATGACGACGTGGTTGCAAAGCGGCGCGTATTGCAGCATGTCGCTGTCGCCGCTGCCCCACAACATCGGCGGCTCCGGGTTGATCCAGATCATGCGCCGCGCGCGTCGCGCCATCTGCTGGAAGATGTCGAGCGCCGGGTCGTTGTAGTTGTTGCGCCCGTCGCCCACCAGGATGACCGTCGTGCGCTGGTCGATGGTGTCCAGATAGTGTCGGGTGAATTGACGCAATGCAAAGCCCAGGTCGGTGCTATAGTAACCGGGCGGCATCCGTTCGAGCACGGCGGCGATGGCGGCGTTTGGTTCTTTGCCGGCAAAGTCGGGCGAGATGAATTCCAGGTGGTCGATGAAGGCGAAGGCGTGGGTCTTCGTCACCAGGTCTTGCAGCGCATACACCAGGCTGAGCATTAGCTCCGAACAGTAGCGCATCGACGTGCTGATGTCGCAGATGACGACGAGCTTGGGTTTGAGCCGGTGGTCGCGATGCTTGATCTCGATGGGGACGCCCGCGTGTTTGAGGTTGGCGCGCAGCGTGGCCTTGGCGTCGAGTTGCCCACTCTTGGCGCGTTTCTGGCGTAAGGCGATGCGGCTGCGCAGCCGGTTGGCGAGACGACGCACTTCTTTGCGCAGCATATCCATCTCGCGGTCGGAGAGCGCACGGAAGGGGCGATCCATCAGCTCATCGAGATTAGCGTTGTCCGGCTCGGCTTCGCTCATGTTCTCGGCGATCTTCTGACCGGCGAAACGGTTCACCTGCTCCTGCAGCGCTTTCTGGTTGGCCTGAATCAGTTGCTGCATCTGCTCGAGACGCTGCTTGCTCATTCCCATCCTGGCGAGCAACTCCATGATCTCGCGCAGCGCCTCCTGCACTTCCTTGAAGCGCAAGGCGCGCAACATGCGTTGGGCGTACCAGTCGCGATATTGCATATCCTGGGCGCGATTGAGGCCGGTCATCTGCGCCAGTTGATCAAGCTCCTGTTGGCTGAGTTGCTCCCCGCGCAGCAACTTCTCCATCATCTTGCGCAGTTGTTCGCTGTACTGCCTGAGCATTTGCGCCAGCATCTGCGCTTCTTCGGGCGACATCTCCTGCGAGACGTCAAACATCGGTTGTTGCGGGTCGGCGCTGTCAAAGAAGAGCGGGAAGAGCTCGTCGAAGGTCGGCAGGCTGGCGGCATCTTTGACCAGCGTGGCGCGCAAACTCAGCCGGAACGCCTCGCGCTCCTGCACGCCAAGCATATCCACTGCCTGGAATGCATCTGCACTCTCAGCCAGGCTGATGCGCACACCCCCGGCGCGCAGCGCCGCAATAAAGCGGATCATGCGTTCGTCCATAGTTCAATTCCTCCAGCGCGATGTGCGATCATCATCCTCCAGACGCGGCCCCTTCTCGGTCACATCCAGGCGCCGTTTGACCTTCTGCAGGTCGCTTTCATGCTTGAGCAGGACGCTCAGGGTGTTTTCCAGCACGGCGCGGTCAAGCTGCTTGGCATTGAGCGCCACCAGCGATCTGGCCCAGTCAAGCGTTTCGGAGATGCTAGGCGACTTGCGCAGGTCAAGGTTGCGCAGCCGATGCACCAGTTCGACGGCCTGCTGCGCCAGCTTGGGCGCCAGCTCCGGCACCTTGAGATGGACGACGGCCATCTCCTGCTCCACCGACGGATAGCCGATGAAGAGATAGAGACAGCGTCGCTTGAGCGCCTCGCTCAGTTCGCGTGTGTTGTTGCTCGTTAACAGCACCAGCGGGCGATGCACCGCCGCCAGCGTGCCCAGTTCCGGCACCGTCACCTGGAAGTCGCTCAGCACTTCGAGCAGGAACGCCTCGAACTCGGCGTCGGCGCGGTCGATCTCATCGATCAGCAACACCGTTGGCCTGTCGTTGAGGATCGCTTTGAGCAGCGGACGTTGGAGTAAAAAGCGCATCGAGAAGAAGACATCTTCTTCTTGCGCCAGGCGGTCGGCGGCCTGCGCCAGTGTGTTGGCGCCGGCCAACGTATCTTGCAGTTTATCACGCAAGAGTTGTGTGTAGAGCAACTGCTTGGCGTATTCCCATTCGTAGAGCGCCTTGGTTTCGTCCAGTCCTTCGTAGCATTGCAGGCGGATCAATTCGCGCCCGGTGGCGCCGGCGATGCTTTTGGCGAGCTCGGTCTTGCCGACGCCGGCTGGCCCCTCGCACAGCAGCGGTTTCCCCAGTTGCGCAGTCAGGAAAACGGTCGTGGCGATCTCATCGCTGGCGATGTATTGCTGGCGGTTCAATGCGTCTTTGACCTGGGTGGGGGTGGAGAAAATCGATGTGTCGCTCACAAGCTCTCCTCTGGAACAAGATGTACACGGCGGGACGGTTTCTGTAGCGATGGACGCAAGTGTACATCAAGCAAACAGAGCTGTAAATGAAGTTTCGTACAATTGGGGACAGGGCGGCGCCGGCGATGCCAGCAGGTCGAGGGAGAGAGCGTGTGCGTTGGGGATCAGGCGGGATGCTCCGGCAACAGATGCACCACCGGCAGCGCCAGCTCCGTCGCCAGCCGTTCCGCCGCCAGCGCACGATGACAGGCGGTCGGCGCCGTCTCTACACACAGCAAGGCGACGACGTGCGCCCCTTCCCCCAGGTCGGCGGCGAATTGACGGCTATCGAACGCGTCCAGGCATTCACGTCGGTAGGCGGCGACAAACGCCGGCGAGAGCGTCTCGCGTTGACGTTTGGCGACGCCGGCCGCAGCGTCGACGCGGTGCTGGTCTTCACGCAATGCAGCGCTCGGCGCCAGATCGAGGCGGTGCACATAGCGGATGCCTAGCGCCGCCAGCCGCGCTTCGAGCCGGGCGCGGTTGGCGAAGGCGTATTGACTGCCGCGCACCCCGCGCCGGCGGCGGATGTCGCAAAGTGTGTCAACGCCTGCGCGCTGCAACGCTGCAAAAAAACTCTGTTCATCGAAGCCATAGACGCCGATGGTGATAATTTTTTGCATCGCTAATCCTTTTCCACCTCCCCATAGCGCTTCCGCGAGGCAAAGCTCTCCTGTCCAAACAAACTCAACTGGCCGTCGGTGAGGCGCTGGATGGCTTCGGCGTGGGTGATCAGGTGGTCGCGCTCATCGATGTGGACGACCGGCACACCCTGCGCATTTAACGTCTCGCCGATGAGCTTGGTGCGGTGACACTGTTCCGGTTTGCCTTCGCTGCACATCAACACAACGCGCAATCTTTGCCGATGAGCTGTCTCGATGCGCTCAATTCCTCGCCGGAAAAACTCCTTTGTGCGCACCGTATCGTAATCAACGCGGCCATCAACGTAGCAGGCCGGGTCATCGGGACGCCCCCCCAGAGTGTCGCCGACATAGACGTAGCGGATGCCGCGCTCCGCCAATGCCTTGCTGAGCGCGTCTTTGGAGAATTCGGGCTTGAATCGCGAGTAGGGCGCTGAGCGCACATCGAGCAGATAGGCGATTGCGTTGGTTTCCAGCACGGCGATAAAGTGATCGAGGTTGCGGTCGCCATAGCCGATGGTGTAAACAGGTGGCGCAGTATCGGTCGTCATAGTCGTCTTCGTATCCGGCGATGCAGTGCAGGCGCGACGATGATGGATGATGCGACAATCGCGGCGCCTCTCGCAATTCGCCCCTCCATTATCCTGCACATTGCGTCCGATTCCAATATGGTATAATCCGCCCATCAATTCGCCAACCTTCCTGCTCCAGCCAATTCACGGAGGAACCGACGATGGCCTTTCCGATTCCCAGCATGATTTTGAAGCAGTTGTACACCTTTGGCAGCCTTAAGAACACCCCCGATGGCGTCAAGTTCTCGCTCAAGAATCGCCTAAGCGACGCCACGATCTCAGGCCTCCATCAGGTCAAGTTCGATGACGTCGCTGTGCCGCGCGACGCCCTCACGATCGTGCTCGACAATGGCGCCGTGTTGACGCCTGATCAGCTCGCTGCGGCGCCCATCGATTTCCCCCTGCGACGCACGCTCGATATTGTCTGCAAGATTCCTCCGCTAGAACTGGGCAAGCACAAGATCGAGGTTAAGTTCGAGGCCGCGCCTTTCGGTGTGTTGACGCTCAAAGTGGATGGCTCTATTGCCCACGAAGAGGAGCGCCGCGTCCATATTCCGCGTGACGCCGCCGATGACTATAGCGAGGCCGCCATCAAGGCGCGTCAGCAATTCATTGAGGAATACACCGGAACCAAACTGCAGCATATCAATCATTTTTCCTTTGACCCGCATATCCTGAAGGGCAACATCGAGAACTTCACTGGCGTTGCGCAAATTCCGCTCGGTTTTGCCGGCCCACTCTCGATCCACGGCGAGCACGCTCAGGGCGAGTTCATTGTGCCGATGGCGACGACGGAGGGCACGCTGGTGGCCTCCTACAATCGCGGCATGAAGGTGCTCAACCTGTCGGGCGGCGTCCGCTGCACCGTGATCGGCGACGCCATGCAGCGCGCACCGGTCTT
>DGFH01000123.1:0-367 GCA_002391565.1 Anaerolineales bacterium UBA3905 | reverse complement strand
AGGTGCTCAACCTGTCGGGCGGCGTCCGCTGCACCGTGATCGGCGACGCCATGCAGCGCGCACCGGTCTTTGTCTTTGACAGCGCCGCCGATGCGCGCGATTTTGTGAAGTGGGTGCAGGCGAACATTCCCAAAATCGCCGAAGAAGCCGAAGCCACCTCCAGCGTTGCCAGGCTGCAGTACATCGACCCCTACCTCGCCAGTAAATTCGCGTATCTGCGCTTCAACTTCTCGACCGGCGACGCTGCCGGGCAGAACATGGTGGGCCGCGCCACTTTTGCCGCCTGCTCGTGGATTCTCGACACCTATCCCGGCATCCGTCACTTCTATCTGGAGTCGAACCTGGCGACCGACAAGAAGGCGTCGCA
>DGFH01000365.1:34812-35333 GCA_002391565.1 Anaerolineales bacterium UBA3905 | reverse complement strand
GTGGAGGAGGAGGCGGCCAGCAGCAAGGGCGCCCGCTTCATCCGCGACCGGTTCGACGGCGTGCGCGAACCGCTGCCCACTGCCTGCATCATCGGCGAGCCAAGCCACTGGACGCGCGTCACGTTAGGCTACAAAGGGCGGCTGCTGGTGGAGATGGAGGCATCGCAGCCAATGGCGCACACGGCGGGGCCGGATGCTGGCGTGGCCGTCGTCGCCGTCGAGTTCTGGAACTGGCTTAGCGACTACGCCGCCGCGTTCAACACCGGGCGCGACAAGGCCTTCGAGCAATTCCAACCCAGTCTGCGCCGCCTCGCCACCTTCACCGACGAGCAGATGCACGATCACGTCGTCGCCAGCAGTGGCATTCGCCTGCCGCTCGATTTTGACGTGGATCGCTTTGTGGCGGAGTTGTGCGCCTGGGCGGGCGAGAGGGCGAGAGGGGGAGACAAGGAGAGGGGGAGACAAGGAGAGGGGGAGACGCTTCACTCTTCAGTCTCCAATCTCACAATCTCACAATCGCC
>DGFH01000365.1:0-34652 GCA_002391565.1 Anaerolineales bacterium UBA3905 | reverse complement strand
CTCCAATCTCACAATCTCACAATCGCCCACTCTCCCAATCTCCAATCTCCAATCTCCAATCTCGCCCGAACACCCAACCGAGATTACAATAAAGGGTCAGCTTACTTCCATCACGCTGCGCTTCAGCTCCTATGAACCGGCGTGGCGCGGCGAACGTAGCAATCCACTCGTGCGCAGTTTTTTGCAAGGCTTGAAGGAAGTGGCGCCGGCAGAGAAACTTGGCTTTGTGCTCAAGACCGGGACAAGCGACATGAATGTGGTGGGGCCGGCGTGGCGCTGTCCGATCGTCGCTTATGGGCCTGGCGACAGCAGCCTGGATCACACGCCACAGGAACACGTGCTGCTGGATGACTACTGGCGGGCGATCCTGGTGCTGGAGGCAGCGCTACGCGTGTTATCCAGCTAGTCGGCGGTTACGCCTACTGATCTCCAGGTTAGCTGTTCATCTTCCCGGAAGCTTTGGAGCTTCCGGGAAGATTGCGAGAATATCACGTGACAACCTAGAAATCGATAAAAATCAATAAGTGGGAATGTGCAGTGAATTGATCGAGAACGCAAACCTTCACCCCCTAGACGATCTCGATCAATTGCCGCAGCACCGCATCCGCCTGGGGCAATAGACCTGCACTTGCCAGGCGTGGCACGAGTTCACGCCAGACCGGCTGCACCGCATAGACGCGGCGGAAGTAGGGTAGCGCCGCTTCGACCTGTCCGGCGTTGACCAGCGCACAACCAAACCAGAAGACGCCTTCAGGATTTTCCGGCATAAGATCGGGCGCGGCGTCGAACGTGGTAATGGCAGCGGTGACCTGCGCGGCGTCCACCGCATCGCCCGTCAGCAATGCCTCTGCTGCGTTCCAGGCATGGTAGGCGCGACGCACTGTGAGCAGGCGGCGCAATTCGGTCAGCGGGTCGGGGTGATCGTCAATGCGCAGATCAAAGACGCGATCCCGCCACGGCTGGCCCGACGCCGCAGCGTTAATCACCACCAGCGCCGCCGATTGGCGGCCGCGTAGATCGCCGCCTTCCGCTTCCGCCGCTTCCAACGCCGCCAGCATCCGCGCAGCCAGATCACCGCGCGTCTCTTCGTACGCTTCCGCCATGGCATCCCATACCGTCGCCCGCAACATCAGGTTGGCTTGCACGGCGTAGCCGTCGCCAGTGCGATGACCTGCGGCCGCAATGCAGCGTGCACCGGTGTGTACGGCCACATTGCCATGCATGTCCACCATCGCCACCTGACGCTGATCCTGGCGAGGGTCGGCAGCCAGAAGTGCGGTCAATGCCTGGGGCGCTGTCTTGCCCGCCTTCATCAACGCCAGACCGAGCGGACCATAGGAGACCTCAACAAAAGATTGCGTAGCAACGGCGCCGGCGCCCGCCTCCAGCCAGGGAATGGCGCTCCCCGTGCTGAAATAGTGCGACTGCACGGCGACGCCGAGTTGGCCTGCTGTCGGGTCGAGGGCGACAATGGAGTAGGTGTGGGCAAGTTGAGGCATGTTCATTCCTCCAGTTTGACTGTTTGGCGCCGGTAGCGAAAGTCGCAGCAAGGTGCGCCCTCCATGATGGTCTGTGTGCGCGTCAGCTCGACCGTTGAATTAAAACCTTGAATCAGCGCCCAGTCGCGGTTGCACGAAAGCACAGCGCCCAATTCGGGAATGCCGAGCGCCTGATACAACTCGGCGTAACGACAGCGCGTGACGTTGAACGCGAAGCGTTCGGCGTCTTGTGCGATTACCTCGATCTCCAGTGCGTTGTCCTGCGTCCAAAAACGCAGCGACTCGGCAAAGGCAACCAGCGAGTTGTCGCCCATGCTTTCGGCCAGCGCAGCGCCCTGTTCTTGTGCAATCCGGATAATGGCGTCGCGCACGACGGCAATCACCGCCTCGCGGCCAAAGCTCTGACTCAGCGCGTCGATGATTGGCGCCAGGATGCGCGCCTCGACCTCGCGCCGGGTAAGAACGCCGATGCGGGCGTTGAGCGTATCGGGCAGTGCGGCATTTGGCGTAACTGCCGACGTGACTGCCGGCGATGGGAATGGAGACTTGTTCATGCTCGCTTGCTCCAATTCAACTATGATGGTTCAACTATGATGGTGAAGTTTGTCAAAGCGCCGGCGTCAGAATGTGACCTTCCGCCACGCTACCGTAAACGCGCTGACGCACTGGCCCGTGATGCCAGGCGTAGCAGGCCACATACGCGCAGGTGATGGCGTCCAACATCTCCTCCAGCTCCTGCAGGGCGCGCCCGCGCCGTTGACCGGCGTCGATGGTCGTCACCGCCTCCAACCCCATGAGCGGCGGATCGGCGTGGCGGAGACCAGCAAGGAGTTGTTGGTAGCGGGCAAACTCAGCGGCGATCAAAGCTGGCGTGCGTCCGGGCTTGCGCTTGTATTTGAGCGTGCGCGGCAGGTTGAACAGAATTACATGCGCCGGGTGTGGGAAGACCTCGCAGAGATAACGCCCGGCGCCGCGCCGGGGGATTGGGGCACATTCGACGCACCCAAAGCGCGCCGCCAGCCACGCGACCAGCGCCTCACCGCGCACGACGCCGTTGCGCGCCAGTAAAGTGCGATTCGCCGGATAGGCGCCGGCGTCAAATTTGCCCCACGCTAAAGACACTTCATGATCAGCGCGGCGGCGTCCGGTCGAGTTGGGCACGCGCAACGGTGCATCGACGGCGATCACGGTGGGGGCGCTATCCGGCAAGTGCGCGGCAATAAAGGCTTCGATGGCAACGTCGTCGGTGAGGAGACCGGTCGCCGCCACGAGCGCACCCGCGCAGATCACGGCGCCGCCGGTGTGATTGCGATCGCTCCAGGCCAGATCGAGGCCGATAAAGACGGGTGCAGACATGGCGGGTATCCTTGAGTAGGATGAGTGATATGCGGTTGTGATGAGTTCAGCTTTCGATGGTGGTCAGCTCGATCAGGTTGCCAAACGGATCGCGCACGAAATAACGGGGACGATCCGGGATCGGCACGTCGGCAGCCACTTTGAGGCCAGCATCGATCAGCCGCAAGCGCAACGCCTCAACATCTTCCACCGCCAGGCAAAAATGACGTCCAGAGCGATCTTGCCCCAGTGGTTCTTCGACAAAGATATGCAACTCGCTGCTTTCGCTGATCTGATACCAAAGCACGCCGAGACTCTGTAGCGAGGCGGGTGGCGTTATCTCCATCAAGCCAAGCAAATCACCATAAAAGGCGCGGGCCGCGTGATCGCTGCCAGGCGGACGGGCGACAGCTACATGTTGCAGACGAGCGTTCACAGTCTTTTCCTCGCAAGTAGCCGGCTCAACGCCAACTGAAGGTGCGGACGACGCTGGGTGGACTGGCCGCTTCGACGAAGGCGCGACCTTCGGCGCTACGGTTCACACGCACGATAGAGACCAGCCAGGCATAGTCGGCGGCCTCGCCTTCACCAGGAGCAAGCGATGACTCCAGGCGGAACCCGGCCTGCTTCGTCCACGCTGGCGGCAACTGTCGGGCGGTCAGGTTGCGCGGCAACACCTGCAGGACATACCACTCGTTGGCCGCCAACGCGCCGGCGCTCTCCCACCCGAAGCTGACCGGATCGGTGCGAGCGATAGCTGCGCCTTCTTCCGGTGTGAGCAGGCGTGGCGCCGCATAGAGTGCAGCACTCTGGGTGGACTCCGCAGGGGTGGCTACGGGTTCAACGGCCAGAGCCTCTGGCGGCGCGCCCAAAAGCGGCAGCCGCAAGGCGTCGCCTGGCTGTAAAAATTCGCCCGCCGCCAGCTGATTGGCGCTCAGCAACTCCTCTACGGTCGTGCCAAAGGTGATGGCGATCGTACTGAGCGTATCGCCCGCTTTCACGATGTATTCAAAGTCGGTCGCCGCTGCACTCGACTGTGCAGCAGCGCTATCGCGCAACACGGGGATCATCAGTTCATCGCCGGCGCGAATCAGTTCGCTGCTCAAATTATTTGCGCGTTGAATCTCCTCAACCGTCACGTCATAATCGATGGCGATGGACAAGAGCGTCTCGCCGCTTTCGACGACGTGGCGAATGAGCAGCGTTTCCTGCACAATCGGCACCGGCGTCGGCGTCGGCGGGGGCGTGGCAGTGGGCGTAGGCGTGGCAGTCGCCGCCATGAGTGGGACGCTGGTGGGAAGAATGGCCTGCACGACGTCGGTTCCGTCGCTTTCCTGCACAGACTCTGTGCCAACGCGCCACCAAAAGACTAGCACAGCAAGTACGGCCACGACCAGCGTCACGTCGATCCACGAAAAACGCCGCCGCCCCTGCGCCTGATTGCGCAGATCGTAGCCACACATGAAACAGCTTTCAGCGTTGCGGGCGACACGCGTGCCGCAGTTTGGGCAGCGCCGTTCGGCAACACGCGGGGTGATTCGTTCTTGAGCCATCGCTGGCGATTATAGCATGTTTTGCTGGCGGCGCGGCAAGTAGAATCCTTACAGAGCATGTCAGCAAAGCACGGAACGAGGGAACAAAAAAGGATCGCGCACCTGTGCGCGATCCCCCCCTACATTTTCCTATTGCCTGGCCTGACTCAGATCAACTTCCGCTGGCGGCATTCTGTTGAAGCAGATAGGCAATCAAATCAGCCAGCTCTTGTGTAGAGAGTTGTTCACCATAGTTCGCTGGCATCACACCGTTCGGGTAATTCGGCACGACAAAACTGCTGGGATTGACAATGCTGTGATACAGATACAGCGCAGGACTTTCGCCGGGCACGCGGCTGACAGCCGTGTCGCCGACATGATACCAGGTCGGCCCGGTCATCGTCGCCGCCGGGTCGAGTGAATGACAACCCACACAGCCGCGCGCCAGCGCAATCTGGGCGCCGTTGTCAGGATTTGCTGTGGCCAGTGCTGCCGCCACATCATCGGGCAGCCCCGCCGTAATCTGCTCCGGCGTCAGGTCCGCCAGTTTGGGCGCCTCTGTCGGCGCAGCGGCGACCACTTCGTTGCCGGCTTCCAGGGCAGCCAGCTGCTCGCCCAGGCGCGGGGAAATGAGCAATTCGTTTGCATTCGGCGCACAGGCGGCTAACGCCAGCGCAACCACAAGCAGGGAGGCGACTGACCAGGCAATGGGTCGCACTCGATTCGACTTCATGCAGACCTCCCACATTCGTTGGGATTCATGTTGATTTCTCTCTGATTGGAGAGAGGATTCAATGAAATTCATTTTCTCGTAGTCTAGCACAGTCGTACAGCGGCGGCAATTTGCAGCGGTGAAAGATGATGACTTTCGAGCAGGCCGATTCAGCTTCGCTGCAACGCTACGGTCACAAGTCGAAGCCGGATCGGTCAGGCGTCGTCTGGTTTGGCGGCTGCAGATCGGATATGCTCCTCACAGCAACGATTATACATTGGAGGAAGAAGTGATGAAGTTCTCGCGCTGGTCAATGGTGCTGATTGGGCTTGGTGGTGGCTTGCTCCTGGCGGCGCTGCCGGCGCGCCTGCTGATGGCTGACCTCTTTTTGCCGCTGGTGATGCGTTCCGGCATTGAGCCGCCCGTCCTCAAGTGGCAACGCGGCGGCTGCTTCAACTCCTGGTGCGAAACCGGCTGGTACTCTTCGCCAGCGGTGGCCGACCTGGACAACGACGGCAGCGCGGAGGTGATCGCCGCCGCCTACGATCTGGTGATTTTGGATGGGGCGACGGGCGCGCTGGAACGACGCACCGACAACGGCAGCCGCGCCTGGCCCGGCATCGTGGTGGCGGACATCGACGCCAGTGGCGCTCTGGAGATTGTGGTCGGACGCAACGGCGACCAACTGACCGTCTACAACGCCGACGGCAGCGAACGGTGGACGCGCAACCCCTTCGGCAGCGGCGAAGTGCGCACGCTGGCCGTTGCCGACATCGACCAGGACGGCCAACTGGAGATGGTGGTCGGGCGGGCGTCGGGTGGGGCGACAAAGCAACTGAGCGTCTACGCAGCCGACGGCCACGTGCGCAATGGCTGGCCGGCGCGGCGCGATGGGGAGCCGGGCTACGGCTGGGGCATGTACAATCAAAACGCTGCGGTGGCCGATCTGAACGGCGACGGCTACGCCGAGATCGTCGGGCCGACCGACACTCACTACATTACCACGTTGGATCGCGATGGCAATCAACTCCCTGCGCACAGCCGCTACAACAACTTCAATCCACGCGGCCCAAAGGTGTGGAGCCAGGTCGGCGTCCATGTGGACGACGCCGTGGATCTGCGGGGCTACGCCAACTGCGGCGTTGAGCATCGGCCCAACTTTGCCAATAGCGCGCCGGTAATCGCCGATCTGAACGGCGACGGTGTGCGCGAGATCGTGGTAGTGGGCAATGTCTACAATTGCGGCGCCGATCCCTATCAGAGCCTGTACGAGATGCCCTTCATCTTCAACGCCGACCGTAGCCGCTGGCAGGCAAGTGGTTTCGACTGGACGGCGATTCCCGCGCCGGATGCTGCGGCCGCGCCGCTGAGCGAGGATTACAACGTGATCGAGTCGGCGCTGCCCAACCCGGTGATCGCCGACCTGGACGGCGACGGCTTCGCCGAGATTCTGCACGCCTCCTACGACGGGCGGTTGCATGCCTGGTGGCTGGACAAGACGGAGCATGGCGCCTGGCCTCACTCCGTGTATGACCCCAGCGAGGGCTTTTACCGCTTCGCCTCCGAGCCGGTGGTCGCCGATCTCGATAACAACGGCAAAGCGGAGGTCATCTTCACCTCGTGGCCGCAGAAGGGAGAGCATCGCGTCGGCAAGCTCCACATCCTGGACGCACTGGGCGAGGTGCTGTTTGAAAGCGACTTACCTGCGCCCTTCTCTGGCGACTGGAATGGCGGGTTGGCCGCGCCGACGCTTGCCAACCTCGACGCCGACGCCGATCTCGAGCTGGCGATCAACACGGCGCACAGCGGCGTCATCGCCTATGACCTGCCGGGGACGACCAGCGCTCGCATCTTGTGGGGCACGGGGCGCGGTGGCTTGTTACGCAGCGGCGCACGCTGACCTGCAGACTAGAGAGACGCTCCCCTGCGCAGCGCCGCCCTTCCTTTCCGGCTGAGGATCGGCATGGAATGCGCGGCGCCACGCCCATCAACTCTCGACCGTGATGCTGAAATGAATGCCGCGCACCGCCAGATCGGCCAGCACGGCGTCGGCGCAACCAGGCGCCAGCCCTACATATTCGGGAGGGCAGATGCCGACGCGCCGAAAGTTTCCTGCCGCCACCAGCCGGGCGACAGACGTACAGGTGTAGCCGGTCGTGCGCGCCATCGACGTGACGCCGGTGGCGACGTCAAAACGATCCACCAGATCGTAGATGTAGTGCACGGCGCGACCGTGTTCAACCCCCGCCACGACAAGCTGCAAGACCGTCAGGTCGTGTTCGCCTGGCTGCAACCGCCACTGGTCGAAGAGCAATTTCGCCGTCAGTCGGATCGGCGTCACCAGCGCGCCATCCACCTCGACCGGCGTCGTGGCAAGAAAGCCGCTTTCGCGGAAGACGCGCATCAGGTTGGCGTGACCGGGATAACGCAATGTCTTCTCCTTCATGAAGGGCACATTCATCGTGCGCGCCAGCGTGCGCAGACCGTCGGTGTTGAAGGCTTCCAGCGTGCCAATTTGTGGGAAGTCGCGCAGTTCGACCTCGGAAAGCGCCGGTTGCACCACCTCACGGCCATATTCTACATAACGCGCCGGTCGCGTGTACTCCTCCAGCACATCCACCGGCGAGAAGACTGCCTTGTACTCGAAGGGCCACCGCCGCGTCTGCGGCAACCCGCCGACATAACATTCGTAACGCTCAATATGGTCGAGCCGCCGCGCCAGGTCGCCAAAGACGATGTTGCCCAGCCCCGGCGCCACGCCGCAATCGACCACAGCCGTGACCCCCCGCTGCTGCGCCAGCTCGTCGAGCAGAAAAGGGTCTTCGGGGAAGAACGAAATGTCGACGACATGCTTGCCGGCGGCGATGATCTTTTGCAGCGTGGCAAAGCCCATGAAGCCAGGCACTGCACAGACAACCAGGTCGGCGTCGGCGAGTAGCTCACCAAAGTTGGACAGCGCGTTCAAATCGGCCGCCACACTGCGCACCTGTGCCTCGGCAACAAGCCGTTGCAGCGTGGCAGGGTTGGCGTCCACCACTGTGACCGAAAACGCCGGGTCGCCAGCCAGGTCTTTGACAATGGCGCTGCCCACCAGACCGCCGCCCAGCACCGTGATGTTCATGCTCATGCCTCTGCTTTCGTGTACGCCGGGATCGACGTGATGCGCTCACCGCGACCATCATCATAGTGAACCTGCCACACCGGCGCCCATGCCAGCGCTGTCGCCCGCACATTGACGTCGGTGCGTCGCGGTTTGAGCGCCTCGGTTGTCAACGTAGCAGTGACCTGCTCCCAACGCGCCGTGATTGCGTCGATGTCCTCCTGGAGCCTGGCTTCCAATGCACGTTTCTCTTCTTCCAGGCGGGCGATGGTCTGCTTGCTCTCTTCAACGTTCATCGCGGCCTGCTGCGCCTGGCTGATCTTGCTGGTGGCGCTGGAGACGGCGCGTCGCGTGCTGCGTCCTGTAAAGAAGTTCAACACACTTTCGCCAATGTTGACCCACTGTTCGGCTTGCTTTGCCTGCGCCCGCGCCTGATCGGCTGCCAGCTCTTGCTGCTCTCTGGCGATCTTGTCAGCCACGCGTTGAATTTCCTTGTTGGCTTTCTCGCGCAGCTTATCAACCTCGGCGTCGCGCCGTTCGCGCGCCGCCTGTTGCAAACGGATGAGGAAGGCGCGTTCATCCTCGTTTGGCCGCCGGAAGACACCGAGATCGGGATGAATCGTCAACTCGAACTGGGTGTTGTAGTAGAGCCAATCGGCCAGGTCCTTGGCGGCGCTGGCAATCGATTTGGCGTTGCCCAGGCCTTCAGGCAACTCAGCAAAGAATGGCCCCTGGTTTTCACCGGTTGCTTCGGGTGCAGCTGCCAGGTCGTTGGCCGAGAAGGGTAAGCGTTCGGCGCGTCCCCAATCCAGCCCCGTCATCTGGCGTCCACCTTGCGCCAACAGCAACATCTCAACCTGCTCGTCAATGCTGCGCTTCTGATCGACAAAGCGCACTGTCGCCGCGCCCAGCAATCCAACGTCGTAAAGGAGCTGCACATTCTTCACCGAAAGCTGGACGCCTGCGTTTTTGGCGGCCAGGCGCGCCGCCTCTCGATCATCAATCAGACAGGGGAGGTAGGTCTGATGCACTTCCGGCGGCACAGCGGGCTGCGTCGCTACAAAGCCGGCGGGCGCGGCGATGGCTGGTTTTGCGGGCGCAGCAGGCGCCTCCACTGCGGCGGTCGGTGCAGGCGACGACGCGGGCGCAGCGGCGACAGGCGCGGCGGCAGGCGCAGCAGCGCTTGCCGGGACGGGCGCCATTTTGCCGACCAGCGTGCGCACCTGGGGTAAGGTCAGCGGGCCGCGCAGATAGCTCAACGCCCAGCGCGTATGGAAGACCACCGGCCCGTCATCATGGACGTTGTGCATCAGGAAGACGCGGTTGCCCAATCGTGTGATCAGGGCGCCGTAATCGGTGGCTTCGGCTTTGCCCGCCTCCGAAAGCGCACCCTTGAGACCGCTCAACACGCGCTCCTTGTCGCGCTCCGCCTGCAACTTGCCGATAAACCAGGTGCCGGCGTTCGTCAACCCTTTGTAGTCAATATCGACCGGGTTCTGCGTCACCAGCACGACGCCTAGCCCAAAGGCGCGCGCCTGCTTGAGCAACGTCAACAGCGGGCGCTTGGAGGGAGGCTCGGCGGTGGGCGGGAAGTAGCCGAAAATCTCGTCAAAGTAGAGCAGCGCGCGCAGGCTGGTGGTGCCGCTCTGTTTGCGCATCCAGGTGATCAGGTTTTCCAGCAATAGCGTCACGATAAACATGCGCTCGCTGTCGCTGAGATGGGCGATGTAGATGATGCTGTGGCGCGGCGTGCCGTCAGCGGTGAAAAAGAGCCTGTCCACATCGAGCGGTTCACCCTGCAGCCAGACCTGGAATTTGGGTGAAGCCAGCAACGTGTTGAAGCTCATCGCCAGGTTGAAGCGATCTTTGGGCGGGTAGAAGGTGTCCACCTCGAACGCGCCCAGCTTCTTCACCGGCGGCGTCGTGATCTGATTGATCAGTTTCTCCAGGTCAAGGTCTTCGCCTTTGCGCCAGGCATGCTCGAAGATATTGGCAAGCAGAATGCCCTCGCGACTGCGCACCGGGTCGGCGTTGATGCCTGCCAGCCCCAACAGCGCCGCCACCGTGCCGCCAATGCGTTCCAGGAGCGCTTCAGACTCCGTCGCCCAGTCGAGCTTGGGCGCGGCCAGACTGCCCATGATGTTAAGCGGCACGCCCATCTCCGAACCAGGCGTGAAGATCGTATACTTCGTGTGCTGCGCCAGCAGTCGCATCTGGTCGCCGCCGATGCCCCAGTCGGCCAGCCCATTGCGCCATTGCTCAGCAGTGGCGGCAGCAAACTCTTCGACAGTCTTGTCCTTGCGGCGAGCGTCGTCAGCGTTGATCCATGGCTGGAAATCTTCGGGGCGCAGTTCGGGGAATTGCAGCAACAGGTTGGTGATATCGCCCTTGGGGTCGATGAGGATAGCGGGCACCTTGTCGATCGCCGCTTCTTCGAGCAGGCCAATGCACAGACCCGTCTTACCGCTGCCGGTCATGCCTACGCAGACGGCGTGCGTCACCAGGTCACGCGCATCATAGCTGACGGGTGTGTCGGTGCGTTTGCCATTTTCCAGATCGTAGACGGCGCCCAGATAGAAGGAGCCCAGTTGTTCAGGTGGCGCTTGCATTATGAGTCCTCACTTTGTTTGCAGGTCGGCTATAAATTGTGCATGTTCCGGTGAGTGGATGCCTTGTTGCGCTGTCGCCAGCAGACCTGGCAAGTCGCCCGCCCAAAAGCGGTCAACCGCCAACCATAAACCAGGCAAAGCAGCGCTGCGATAGATGCCGTCACTTTCGGTTTCAACCACGACATAGCGCCCATCGATCCAGCGATGCCAGCGCGCCATTCGCTCATAGGTGACAACGACCAGATACTCGCTCACACGGTTACGCCGATAGGCCTGCAACTTGTCGTACAAATCGTAAGTGGCGCTGGTGGCGGCGATTTCGATGATCAACTCCGGCGCACCGTGCAGAAAGTCATCTTTGTCCACCCAGGCGCGGGGCTGTGTGCTGTGTTCGATCCAGGCGCAGATGTCTGGTTGTAATACATTGTCATCATCGAGGCATAAGGTGACATTGTCAGCGCCGCGCACGCCTGGCGTGGCGGCAAGATAGGTTGCCAGCCAGCCGATCAGATGAAAGTGTGGGATGCTGTGCGCCTGGGCGTGCGTTGGCGAAGCCACGTATACAACTCCTTCGACGAGTTCGGCCCTGGTGATTTCGGGATGAGCTGCATAGCGCCGCTCGAATTCGGCGCGCACCAACCGGTCGCCGCTGCTAAGCGGCGGCGCCTGTGACGATGCGGAAAACGGCTGATCGGGCGCAATATCCAGTGTAATTGCCATGCGTCGGATTATACCATGATTGGCAGGCGCTCAAATGCAGCGCTCGAAATCGACGTCTGATATGGAAACAACAGTTGCACGCCGATTGGGCAGAGGGAGCATGCACCGGTTCAGGATTTTCTGTGCGCGGTTGCGTCTCTGCGTCAAAACGAGGAAATTTCCAGGCAGCTTCCTATGCGCTCAGGCGCTGCGCCAACTCGGCATCCTCAATTTGGCGTCGCGGCTGGATGGCGCGACGCTTCTGTAATTGCTGGGGCAAACCCAACAGCCCAGCCAGTTGACCGCGCAATCGCGCCCGCGCGGCTTCCCCGCGCCAGTTGCGCAGCGCCGCCAGCGTCACGGTCAGCTGCCCCTGGATGATGGCGCCTGCATTGTGGAGCAACAGACCACGCGGCATATTCTTGGCGATCAGCCAGATCGTGTTGCGTCCAACGTAGTAGCTGGCGAGCACATCGCCGCTGCTGGCGCTCAGGTGATGATAGACACGCGCGTTCGGCGCAAAGACGGCGTCCCACCCTGCCAGCCGCGCCCGGAAGCCAAAATCGACATCCTCCAGGTACATCCAGAAATCTTCGTCGAAGCCGCCCAACGCCTGCCACACCTCACGCCGATACGCCGTGGCGCCGCCACAGCCACTAAAAACCTGGATCGCCGCGTCATACTGCCCTTGATCCACCTCCCAAACACCGCGATTGCGTGGAATACCGTCCACGCCAAGCAGGTCGCCAGCAGTGTGTAGCGTGTCGCGGCGGTCGAACAGGAGCAGCTTGCTCGTCACCGTCGCCGCCTGCGGATGGGTGACAAAGGCCTTGACCAGCTCCGCCAGCCAGGTTGGCTCCGGCTCCGTATCGCTGTTGAGCAACACGAGCATACGTCCCCGTGCAGCAGCCGCGCCCGTGTTGCACGAGCGCACAAAGCCCACGTTGGTGCGGTTCTCGATGAGACGCACATCCGGATAGTGGCTCGTCAGCAGCGTCACCGAATCGTCCGTGCTGGCGTCATCCACGACGATCACCTCGAAATCGGTGAAAGATTGCCCGCGCAGTGCATCGAGCACGACAGGCAGGTGACGCACACCGTTGTAATTGGGCACAATCACGGAAGCAAAGGGCGCCGTCACCGCGCGCAGCGGTGGGAAGGTGCGCGCCGATCGCGCCGTGAAGCCCTCTGGCGCGGCCCGGAAATTCTCCAGGTTAAGCGCAATTGTGTTGCGCATCACCACGCGATTGTCCTCACGCAGCCCGCTGTAGGTGGCGTCCAATGTGATCGGGTTGCGATTGCGCCCATCGCTGTCGGCGGCGCTGAGCTTTTCCTTCGCCTGCTGGATTTGCGCTGCGCGCGTCTCCACCGATTTGCGCTGCGCGGATTTGGCAGGATCAGGCTGCGGCTTCAATTCATCAGACATCCAGACTCCTTTTGCTGCGTCATTCTTTCTCAGCAATAATTTCCAAACAGGCTTGCGGACGCTCAGACCGTTGCGGCAAATTCCTGGCGGCAGTATTCTGCGACCGCCTCCTGCCACGGACGCAGACGGATGCCCAGCGCCGCCGCCGCCTGGTTAACCAGCACGGCGTGCAACGGTGGCTGAGTGGCGCGCTGCCATTCGGTGTGTGAAATCGGCGTCACTTCGACATGTCCACGTCCACTATGCGTCAGCACCTGCCGCGCAAACTGGTAGCGACTGCACCAACCATCATTGACAAGATGATAGATGCCATAACGCTCGCTCTCGATCAATTGCACGATGGCGGCGGCGGCGTCCGGCGCATAGGTTGGGTTGCCGAACTCGTCATCGACGACGCGCAGCGCCCCCAAACGGTCGGCAGCCTGGCTGATCTTGGCAGGGAAATTGACGCCGCCTGGTGCAAACAACCAGGCCACCCGCACGATATACAACCGCTGCACCATCTGCATGACGGCCATCTCGCCCGCCAGTTTGCTGCGTGCGTAGGCGCTGCCTGCCATC
This sequence comes from Anaerolineales bacterium UBA3905, assembly GCA_002391565.1. Taxonomy (GTDB): domain Bacteria; phylum Chloroflexota; class Anaerolineae; order Caldilineales; family Caldilineaceae; genus Caldilinea. The sequence continues at coordinate 21,179 of DGFH01000365.1, read as the reverse complement.
GTGCGGTCATACTCCCGGTAGAAGACGCCCGGATGACCCGGAAAAACTTCGTTGGTGCTGACCTGCACCAGCGCGGCGCCGCAACGCGCACAGCCCTCGGCCAGGTACTTAGGCCCCAATGCGTTGACAGCGTAAGCTGCATCGGGGTTGCTCTCGGCGCTGTCAACATTTGTCCATGCAGCGGCGTTGATGACAACATCCGGCGCCAACGCTGCCACGTCGTCTGCGGCGCCAGGCAGTGTAATGTCGAAGGTGGGCTGCCGCCAGATCGTCACCCTATGTTGTGGCGCAGTCGCCAAGACTTGACGCAGTGCAGTCCCCAGTTGACCGTCGCCAACTAATAATACATGCATGCTTTACTCCTCTGCCCACTGCTTTGGATCATCTAATACCGGGGAAATCAAGGGCACAAAGCGCACACCGCCCAACCGCTCGACCTGCATTTTCCCTTCAAATTTGCGCACCAGCCACAATTCCTGGTCATCCTCCTGCACACCGACCGGCAGAACCATCCGCCCTCCCTCAGCGAGCTGATCCCACAAGGGGCGCGGCACATGCGGGGCCACCGCCGCCACGATGATGGCGGCAAAGGGCGCTGCTTCCGGCCAACCCAGTGCGCCGTCCCCCACACGCAGATGTGGGGCATAGCCCAGGCTGGCAAGCGCGGCGGCGGCGCGCTCGGCTAAAGCCGGGTGACGTTCGATGGCATAAACAGTCGCCCCGCGTGCATCGTCGGCGGTGGCGGCCAGTTCGCACAAGATCGCTGTCTGAAAGCCAGAACCGGCGCCGATTTCCAACACCTTGTCGCCGGGCTGCACCTGCAACGCCTGAGTCATCAACGCCACCACGAAGGGCTGGCTGATCGTCTGCCCTTCGCCGATCGGCAACGGTGCATCCTGGTCGGCAAAGCGCGCCAGATTTGGGTCGAGGAAGGCGCGACGTGGCACGGCGGCGAACGCCGCCCGCACACGCGGATCGACAATTTCAGGCCATTGATCAGCCCACGGAAACGGTTTGTTTGCCTGTCCGGTCATGCTCATCCATTCCCGCATCCGCCGCCACATTTGGGCGATTGTATCACCAACCCATGCAACGCAGGAAACCGTGCAGCAAGATTCCTCAATCAGAAAAGCCTCAGCGCATCAGATAGATCAGCGCCACGATCACGGCAATTGTCACCACAACGATGCGCAGCGCCTGGGGCTTGATGAAGCGCGCCAGCTTGCCGCCCAGCACCCCCCCCAGAATCGCACCGACGGCCATCACAATAGCCGCAGACCACGCAACCTGCCCCGAAAAGAGAAAGAAGAGCGCCGCCGCCACATTGACCGAAAAGGCAATAATCTGCTTCAGCCCATTGAGGCGTGTCAGCGTGTCGTCGATGACCAGCCCAAGCACGGCCAGCACAATGACGCTCAGACCGGCGCCAAAGTAACCACCGTAGATCGCCGCCAGAAAGACGGGGACGATGGCCCACGCCTCGTTGGTCGCCGAGCCGCCCGACGCTTCAATGCGCCGCACGACCCATTTGCGTACATAGTCCTGGCTTGCCAACAGCGCCGCCGCCAGCAATATCAAGTACGGCACCAGCTGGCTGAAGAGCTTTTCGCTGGTGTTGAGCAGCAACAGCCCACCTGTCAATCCGCCCAATGCCGCCGTGGGGAGCAAAAGGCGCAGCCGCCGCCCCTGCCCGGCCAGGTCTTTGAGCTGCGCAAAGGTGGCGCCAAGATAGCCGGGCACCAGCGCCACGGTGTTGGTGACATTCGCCGCCACTGGCGCCACACCAACGGCGATGAGGGCGGGGAAACTGATCAACGTGCCGCCGCCAGCGATGGCGTTGATGAATCCGGCGGCGACGGCGGCCAGCGCAATCAGGATAAAGTCGGTGATGCTGAATACATCGAACATACAGCAATCCTTGCTATTGCGAGGCGAGTGGCGAGTTGCGAAGAGGGCGGTGACGCAAGCGCCTTCGCTGAGTCTGGGATGATCTGCCAGCCACACACAAAGATGACTGACAACGCCTTATCTTACTCCGCAGCGGCGTAGAAGACCAACAAAGGCTGTGCTGCATCACCGTATAACAGCAGTTCGCGACCTGCCACGCGGTAACGGCGGACGGCGCCAAGCAGCGCCAGCACTGCTTCCTCCTGCGCCATGACGCCAGCCGGCTGCGCACAATTCTCTTCCCCGATGCGGCGCAGGTCGGCGATGGACAGACGATCGTGGTCGAGCGTGTAGGTCGCTTCGTAGAGATTGCAGCCCAACCCGCCGCGCAGCTCGCCGGCGTCGAAACGCGCAGTCACGGTGGAATCCGGCGCGACAGGGATGGGGGCGGCGCCGACATTTGGGGCAGCGGCGATCAACGTCCAAACGGTCTGCGGCAGCGGACGGTCGCGTTCGGCGATAAAGACCAGGATCTCGCCTGTTTGGGTCGTCAACAACATGCGGCTGCCACGAATGTAGATCGTCTGCGCTGCGCCCAGTGCATTGAGAAAGGCCTGCTGGAGCGCTGCCGCCGCCTCCGTACAGCCTGTTGCGTCAGCAGCAAGCTGCGTGACGGTCAGGTGATCGCCCGTCAGGGTGAACTCACCGCTATAGGCGCCACAACTCGCCGACCCACCCACCTGCCCGCGGCTGAAGAAAGCAGTGACAGGCGGTGCGCCAGCCTCAGCGCCGGCCCACCCTTGCAGCCGCCACATCCGCCCTGTCAGGGCCGTGAGCAGCGGCGGCTCGGTGGCGTAGATGATCGTGGGAACACATGCGACGGCGAGCGGCTGGGTTGGCGCGTCCAGGAAGCTGGCAATGATGCTGACCACACACTCGCCATCGTGATAGAGCAAAGCATGACCATAGGCAGGAAAGAGCACGCGATGGACATTGCGCAGCGAGGCAGCAGCCAGCTCGGCCCATAATGCAGGCGTGACCGTGTCCTGTGCACCGGATAGCATCAACACCGGTTTGTCGCTAACCACAGCCGCTTTGAAGGCTGGCGACGCTGGGGGAATGCCCTGCTCAAGACAGGCGCGTTGTTGGCTGCGTACAGTGGCGGCAAAGTCATACGGCGGCAACAGCGACGGCGCCGGGATCACAGCTTGATTGCTGCGCACGGTGTCCGGGTTGGCGAAAGGAATCTCTTCCTGGCAATCGATAATGGTCTTGACGTCACCCAGGCCGTCATGCTGGTAGAGAGACAGATCGGCGCCGTAGGCGGCCAACACCCGGTTGTGTTCGTAGGGGGTCATGTGCGCAGCGATAGCGTCCAGTTTGGCGGCGAACGGAGCCGGCAGGCTGGCGGTGATGAACGCTCGCAGCGCTGCATTCGCCGGGTCATCGGTGGGGAGAGCAGCCAGCCGGGCGCGCAGGTCGTCCGCTGCGATTGGCGTCAGGGTGCGTAGATAGGCGTCGAATTGAGGAATGAACTCCTCGAAGGCATAGAGCGCGGGCGGGGACGCGGGTGCATTGCCGCTGAACTCGCCATCGCGTAGCGCCTGGTAAGTGGTGACAACGCCGCGATCCAGTTCATCGACAATCAGCGGCAACAGCGCCAGCAAGTCGGGGCGATTGAGCGTCAGCGTCGTGAGGTTGTAGACGCTGGCGGCGTTAATGGTTGGGTCAGCCGCCAGCGCGCCGTTTGCGTCGTCAAGGCGGTTGATCAGCGCCAGAAAACGCCCGGCCATTGCTCCGAAGCGGTCGCTGCACGGAGGTGTTGCTTCACAATCGGCAAAGGGCCAGAGCCTGGCTTCATAATCGCCCAGCGCCTGCAACTCGTAGCTCAGCGTTTCCGGCGCCACCACCGAGTCGAGCACAACCGAGCGCACAACCTGTGGCTGGCGGCGCACCATCTCCAGCGCCAGCCGCGTGCCGTAGGAGACGCCCAGGAGGTCGGCCTGTGTATAGCCCAACGCGGTCAAGAGATCGGCGGCGTCGGCAGCATTGTACGTGGTGTTGAAGGCCAGCGGCTCGATGCCCCGGGCGCGCAGGGCGGCCATGCACGGCGCACCGGCCGCAGGGTCGCCGAGGGCGGCGCAATCCAGGCGGGGTTGTGAAAATCCGGCGCCGCGAATATCGAAGAAGATCAGGTCACGCGTCCGGCGCAGAGGCGTCAGCGTCGGCGCCAGCAGAGGAACATCGTAGACGCCCGATGCGCCGGGCCCGCCCGCCAAAAAAAGCAGAGGTGGCTGACCTGTGTCCGGCAACGTGGCTTTCAACTGAGCGAAGAAGATGCCTAGCTGCATCCCCGCCGGGTCGTCACGCAACTGCGGCACGCGCAGGAGGCCACACACATACTCCTCCCCCTCGACCTCGCCGGGCAATGTGAAAGGGCAGGCGGCCGGTGTAATGGCTGACGGATGACCGATGACGATTGACACTGTCGCAGGCAATGGTGGGGCGGGCAACGGTGTGACAGGTGAGGGTTGACACGCAGCGAGCGCCAGCAGCACGACGCACCCGATCCACCAGCCGATATGCACACATCGACGTCGGGTTGCACGCGCCACACCAGGAGTATGCTGATTGTCGTCCATGTGGAGAGTATACCATTGGCGCCCTATCGCAGTGAGTGCCCTTCGCCCACTCACCCCTTCCCCGGCAGATCCAAAAACCGCGTCAGCCACTGTCGCCGCCACGTCATCCGTAGCAACAGCGCCCACAATGCGGTCATCACCAGGATGGCGAGATGGAAGAAGAGCGGCAGCGGCGCCAGCTCAAAGAAGGAACGCAGCCCCGGCAACAATAACAGAACGTAATAAGCGGCAATCAACGCAATGGCGGCGGCGCCAACCAGCCAGTGCCCCCGGTAGGGCGAGCCGCCTGCAAACCAACGCAGCGGCGGTTCGGCAAAGACCATGATCAGCACGCCCGCCAGCACAAAAAACGTGACCAGCGAGGTCTGCGCAGTGTAGCGCACCGCCAGCGTGTTGAACTGGGCGGCGCTCAGTGACGCCGGCGCCACGCGCGCCGTGCGCGCCACGATCTCCACCATCTCCGGGCTGACGTCCACCTGCGCCAACCCCCGCTCCGCCACAAAGAAGGCGCCGATGTAGATCAACAACCCGAAGACGAACATCAACATTGCTGCGGGCAGCGTGAAATGGATGACATTGGTTGAGAGCCGCGAGCGATTGACGACGGCCAGCGCCGTCACCGACAGAATGGCTGGCGGCGCGCCGCGCGTAAAGAAGGAGAGGATCGTGTTCTGCGGCGCAGTGAAGGGGAAGCCCAGTTGCAGCGCCGAGATGCCGCTGATCAACAGCACCAGCGCAAAGACCGTCACCATGTACACCTTGAGGATGTTCTGGATGCTGGCGACGATGCGCTGTCCCTCGCGCAGCGCGTTGGGCATCGCCTCAAACGAGTCGCCCAATAGCACCATGCCGGCGACGGCGCGCGTGGCGGTGCTGCCGCTCTCCATCGCAATCCCCATGTTCGCCTTCTTGAGCGAGAGCACATCATTGACCCCATCGCCGATCATCGCCACATACTCGCCCTGACGACGCAACGCGTCGACCAGCTGCTCCTTCTGCTGCGGTGAGATGCGGCCAAAGACGGTGGCTTCGGCGGCGACCTGGGCAAACTCGCCCTCGCTCATGGCCGCCAGCTCAGGCCCGGAGACGGCGCGCAGATCGCCGGGCAGCCCGGCCTGTTTCGCCAGCGCCGCCACCGTCTGCGGGTTGTCGCCGGAAATCACCTTGAGCCTCACGCCATTGTCGATGAAGGCGGCCAGGGTCTCCGGCAAGTGCGGGCGCAGCTCGTCGTTAAAGCTGATCACGCCGATCCAGGTCAACGGAGGCAACGCGGGTTCGCCGTTCGCATCGTGCAAGGTGGTCACATCCGGGTTGTGGGCAAAGACGAGCACGCGCAGCCCGACATCCGACCACTGCTGAAGTTGTTGCTGTGCAACGTCATCATTCGCCAGGTGCGCCTGCACCATCTCCAGTGCGCCGAGCACATAAACGCCGCGCATGGCCGGGTCGTCGAAAGCCAATCCCGACCACTTGCGCGCCGAGGAAAAGGGGACTTCATCCACCACCCGCCGCTTCTCACCCGCTTGCCAGGCGATGATCGCCTCCGTCGTCTTGTTGGTGGCGGAGGCATTGGCGGCGAAATCGGCCAGACGCTGCTCCAATGTTGCTTGCTCGATGCCGACAGGATGCATAGCGTGATAGCGAATCCGGTTGGCGGTGAGCGTGCCTGTCTTGTCGGTGCAGAGCACAGTGACGTTGCTGAGCGACTCAACGGCGTTGATCTGCTGCACCAGCCCGCCCTGCTGCCCGATGCGCACTGCACCCCACGAGTAGTTGAGCGTAATGAAAACTAGCAACCCCGCTGAGACGGAGCCGGTGATCACCGCCATCACCTGTAGCCAGAAGTCGAAGGGCACGTTGAGCACAAAGAGCGCCAGCACCGCCAAAAAGCCGTAGAAGACAACGACCAGCAACAGGAGGCGCAGCAGACGGTTGACATCGCGCTGCAACGGCGTCTGCTCCAACTTGAACTGACGCGCATGCTGCGTGAGCTGATTGGCGAAGCTTTGCTCGCCAACGCGCGTGGCTTCCACCAGCCCGCCGCCGGTGACGCAAAAGCTGCCCGACAGCACCGGGTCGCCCTGGGTCTTGGCAATCAGATCAGATTCGCCGGTCAACGCGCTTTCGTCGACTTCCAGTTTGCCGTCGCCCACCACCACGCCATCGACCGGAATCTGGTCGCCGGCGCGAATCACCAGCACGTCGCCCAACACCAGCTCGGCGGGATCGACCTGCTGCTCCTGCCCATCGCGGCGCACGGTGACTTTGGCGCGCGCCAGCAGGGCAATCCGGTCGAGCTTGCGCTTTGCCAACACCTCCTGAATGATGCCGACGACGGCGTTGAAGACGACAAGCATCACCGTCGTCAAGGCGCTGCGGACATCGCCGACCAACACCATCCCTGCACCGATGGCGTAGAGCACGACGTTGACCGGGTTAAACACATTGGTCTTGCCGATCTCAAGATAAGAGCGGCTGGTGGTCAGCCGGATGTCGTTGCCTTCCCCGCGCTGGCGCCGGGCAAGGACTTCGCTGCTGGTGAGGCCAGTCATATCGATATGTCCTTCTCAGGTAGTGGTGATTGTCCGTTCACCCCAATGCGTTGAAAAAGTCGATCAGCACAGCATTGGCGATCTCATCGGGAAGCGCATCGAGCACTTCGTTGATCAGCGCCGTCTCCGTCGGCAGCGCGCCCGGCTGCAGGCCAACCGCCGCCATTAACCCCTGGATCGACGCCGGCGAAGGGTCGGCGGCCAGAGCGGCAGCCGCCGCCTGCAAGAAGTCGCGATCGAAGGGCGGTTGCGCTTTCACCTCTTCCACGCCGGCGGCCAGGTCGGTCAACAACGCTTCGACGTTGTGCGCCACGCCGTAGGTGACAGAAATGTGCAAGTTGCGGGGCGAACGCGGCGTTGAAAATTGTGGCTGCACATACCAGCCCCGCCGGCGCAGCACATCGGCCAGCACGAAGACGTTGATCGTCTCGGAGGCGAAAGAGAACATGCTCATGGCGGGCTGCCCCAACACGCGCAGACCCGGGATGCGGTTGACGCCGTCGATCAGACGCGCCGTCGCTGCCTGCACCGTCGCTACGATCTCCTGGTAGCCCACTTCGCCCAGGTAGTGCAAGATCGCCCACGCGCCGGCCAGCGGCCCCGCCGAGCGCGAGCTAAGCGCAGTGGGGTTGATGATCGTGTAGGCAGTGGTGTCGGTCGACGCGAAAATCTGGTGACGGCGCAGACTGCGGTCGCGGTAAAGCACGACCGAGGCGCCTTTGGCCGCGTAGCCGTACTTGTGCATATCCACCGAGATCGACGTGACGCCGGGCACGCTGAAGTCGAAGGGCGTCACCGGATGGCCGAGCTTGCGCAGGAACGAGAGATGGATGCCGCCCACGCACGCATCGACATGACACAGCAGCCCGTGCGCCTGCGCCAGCGCTGCGATCGCGCCCACCGGGTCGATGACGCCCTGCGAATAAGACGGCGCCGAGGCGACCAGTGTGATCGTGTTCGGCGTGATCGCCGCCGCCATCGCCCGCATGTCGGCCTGGAAAGTGACGGGGTCAAAGTCGACGATCACCGGTCTGACGCCGAGATAGTGCGCTGCCTTGTGAAACGCCGCATGTGCAGTGCGCGGCAGCACCATCTCCGGCTGCGCAATGTGTGGACGGTGGACGCGCGCCCAGTCACGCGCGGTCTTCACCGCCAGCAGGATGCTCTCGGTGCCGCCGCTGGTGACATTGCCGGCAACCTGCTCGTCGCCTTGCAGCAAGTCCGCCACCATGCGCACAACATCGCTTTCCAGCTTCGCTGTGCTGGGAAAGGTGGTCGGATCGAGACAATTTTCGGTGAGATAGAGCATGTAGGCGTCCTTAACCAGCGCCGCCGCTGCGTCGTCGGGCTGGTAGACGTAGGCGAAGACGCGTCCGGCCTGCCAGTCCATGTCGTGCGCCTTGAAGCTGCGCAGCGTCGTCAGGATCGCATCGGCGTCCATGCCGGTGGCAGGAATATGCATCAGGTTGCTCCTTTTTCCGGTGAGTGAAGGGTTGGTTAGCGCTGTTCCAGCGGATACTTCCACATACAGAAGGCGATGATCAGCGCCGCCAGGATCGGCGTTACGCCGATGAGGAAGCGCACGCCCCACGCCGCACTGGCAGGCTGCATGTCGCTGCCCGCCACATAGCCTGCCAGCGAAAGCACAACGGCGAAGAGCACGCCCTGCGCCGAGAAGGAGAGTTTGGTCAACCCGCCGTTGATGCCAAAGAAGATGCCCTCGCGGCGGTAGCCGTGCCGCGCCGCATCGTCGTCGATCACCTCGGAGATGAGCGGGAAAGGCATCAACATTGAGCCCGCCAACCCCGGCGTCACCAGCAGCGTGCCGAGCAAACCGCTGTAGAAGTCATTGGCAAGCCCCACCGCCAGAAAACCGGGCACAAAACAGAGGCTGGTGATGATCCAGGCGCGACGCGGCCCAATGCGGGTCACCAGCGGTCGCCAGATCAGCAGCATGGGGATCGTCAGCAAGATGGGCAGACCAAGCAGGATCGCCTCGGCGTCGCCGCCGCTGAGCTGCATCCCGAACACCTGGCTCTCCGTCTGGATGCCGAGCGCGTACTTGCGCCAGAAGGGCAACATTGCCGCCAGCACCAGCCAGATATACTCCTTGGCAATGTTGGCGCCGATGAACCAGCGGAAGGGGCGGCTGCTCAGGGCAATGCGCAGCGCGCCGGTCAGTCCGACCGGATCGGCGGCGATTTTGGTCGTATCCTCGCGCACGCCGATCATCGAGATCAGGTAGCCCGCCGCCACCAACACACCCATGAGGGCGCCCATCCAGATGTAGCCGACCTCCTCCGCCAGAATCGGCGCCAGGATGAAGGCGAGCAGCAGCGCAATCGTCGCCAAAATCTCGCGCACCGCCGCGAGGTTGATGCGCGCACGCTGGTTAGGCGCCACTTCGGGAAAGAGCGCAACATAGGCGATGAAGGTCAGGCTGTAGAGCGTATCGAAGATGAACAGAATGATGAGGAAATAGGCTGCCAGCGCCCACGGCGATTGTCCTGGCGGCGTCCATAGGAAGAAAAACGCCAGCCCCAATGGCACGGCGCCAAAGAGCACGTAGGGTACGCGGCGACCCAGCGGCGTGCGCGTGCGGTCGGACAACTGCCCCATCAGCGGATCGTTGACGGCGTTCCACAGACCGTAGATCGTCCAGATCACACCGGCAAGCGCCGCGTTCAACCCCAGCAAGTCTACATAGTAGAACTGGATGCGGTTGCCGAAAATCTGATAGGCGATAGTGTTGGCGAAGTTGCCCATCGCATAGGTGATATAGCGGGTGAGTGTGCGCATTCACTGTTCCCAGGGTGTGGCAATGGTTAATTGCTCTATTGTAGCACACCCCTGGCGTCCAGGCTGCGCATCAACGCGCGCGCCTGCGCCACCCCGCGCTCAATCGTAAATGCCCCGCCGCACTGCCAGGCGGATTCCCAGGTGTGTGGATCGAGCAGGAGGTGGCTGTGGTCAAAGGCGCGTTGACGCATCATCTCTTCCTGAGGCGTCAGTTGCTCGTCGATCTCCTGGCGGTGCTGGGTGGTGAAGGCCAGCAATTCGACCCCTTCAACCGGACAGCCGCAGCCCACGCCGACAGCCGCCAACCCGTCAATGACCGCCAGAATGCCGCCGCGCTTGCCCAGATTGATGTAGCCATCCAGCGCCAGCTGGTAATGCACGCCGGCGCTGGCGAACTCACCTTCTAAAGCGTAGGTCAAGCCCAGATTGAGCGACGCCCACATGACGCCAGCCTTGCTGCCGCGACGCTGCGACAGGGCCAACGCCTCCTGAAACAGCTCGATGGCTGGCGCAGTTTCGCCTAATCCCAGGCGGGCGCGCCCCAGCAGATTGAGGGCGATCGCCAGATTCTCTTGCCGGTTCAGCTCCCGGAAACGCACCAACGCCTCGCTCGCCAGGCGCACCGCCTCTTCGTAACGCGAGCGCGAAATCGCAGCGCTGGCGGAATGACTCAACACGACGGCGATGCGCACCTCGTTCTGCGCCTGCCGATAGTGCCCCAGCGCCTCGTCGAAATAGGCTGCCGCCGTCTCGAAGCGACCCATCGTGTTGGCGAGCGCGCCCGCCTGCACCAGCGTCCAGGCCAGTTCATCGGGGCGCTTCAACTGGCGCCAGCGTGCAATGGCGCACTCGAAGCTGGCGACGGCTTCCCGATGCTCCGAAAGCGAGTGCGACAATTCTGCCAGATTGGTGTGGATCAATGCTTCGGTCAATGGTTCATTCGCCACATGGGGCGCGGCCTGGAGCAACCACTCGCGTCCCTCGCGCCACTGCTCGGTGTGATACCAGTGACGCCCCAACGTCGCCGCCAGTTGTGCGCCTGTCGCCGGATCGCGCCTCTGCCCCAACGACCACTCTAGCGCCGCACGTAGATTGGCCTGCTCTGGTTCGAGCGACGCCAGCCGCTGCCTGGCGTCGCCTTCCAAGAGGGACGGGGCGTGTTGTTGGGCAAAGGCGCTGTAGTACTGGAGGCGCAAGGCTTCGATGGCGTCTAACTCACCAGCAAGCTCCAGCTTGTCGAGCAGGTAACGGCGCAGAAGTTCGTGCAGATCGTAGCGCGCGGCCGTGTTCCCGGCTGTGGTTGCGCGCACTAACGATTTGTCGACCAGTGCCACCAGGCCGGGCAACGAGACGCCAGCCACCGCCTGGGCAGCGCTGCGGTCGAAGCTGCCGCGAAAGATTGCCAGGCGCGCCAGTTGCTGACGTTCACATGCTTCCAGCATCTCCCAGGAGTGATCGAAGACGGCGCGGATACTGCGATGCCGCAGCGCTGTCTTGCGGTCGGCGACAGCCAGGAAGTCGATGCTGCCGGCAATCTCATCCGCAATCTCGCGTGGGGTCAACATCCGCACCCATGCGGCCGCCAGTTCGATGCCCAGTGGCATCCCCTGCAACAGAGCGCACACGCGCGCCACATCGCCGCTGTTCGTGGCATTGAGCGCAAACTGACGATCGACCTGACGGGCGCGTTCCAGAAAGAGGATGACGGCGTCAAAGCCCGCTGCCTCCTCCGGTGAAATTGAGGCTGCGCGCCGGAGGCGCGGCGTCGAGAGTCCATCCACGGTGTAGATGCGTTCGACCTGCAAACGCAAGCGTTCACGCGAAGTGATGAGCAGACGCACCTCGGGTGCAAACAGGAGAATTTGTTCGATCAATTCGATGGCGCGGTCGGCCAGGCTGACATCCAGCAGATGCTCGAAATTGTCAAGCACCAACAGTAAATTGCGCTCCGCCAGCAGAGCGCGCACCTGGGTTGTCGGTAAGGCAGCGCCGCGCAGCTGCTCGCCCATGGCTTCGGCGATCAACGCCGGTATGGCGTCAATCTGACTGACGGCGGCCAACGAAATCCACAGCGCGCCATGCGCGAAGTGGTCGGCCAGGTCGTGCGCCAGTTGTCCGGCCAGGCGGCTCTTGCCCATCCCACCCGGTCCGACCAACGTCACCAGGCGTGTCGGCCCGACGGTCAGCAGCTGCGTCAGCTCGATCAGCTCTGTCTGGCGCCCGATCAGCGTGGTCAGCGGCAGCGCCGGGCGGAAGCGCGGGGCATCCTCCGGGTTCACCGCCGTTGCGGTCGGCGCCGCCGGCACGGCGTCTGCGTCCGTACGGCGGCGCGCCAGATCGATGAATTGCGCGCGGAACGCATCGGGCACCTGAAGTATATCGGCCAGACGCTCAGCCATCTCGCGGGATGGGCGGCGGGCGCCGCTCTCAAAGGAGCGCACCGTCTGCACAGCGCACGCCGCTTCCTCCGCCAGTTGCTCTTGTGTCAAATCACGCGCGGCGCGCAGGCGCTTGATCCACTGTCCAAAGGTTGACTGCTCACTCATACTCTGCTCTCGGTGAGAACACCAGCAGAAAGCGCTACACGCAAATTTCGAGAATGCGCGAACCGCTTTCTATCACTATGACGCGCCCAACAGGTTGATCGCCTCCGGCGTGACATCGTCGCCCATTGCGCTGGAAGCGCCGGCTTCCGGCGGATGTTCCTCAACTTGCTTGAAGTGCACCCTGCTCGCCTGCGCCATACAAGCTCAGTGTAGCACGAATTGTAATACTTTCTGTAGCGCTTTGCTGCTTCTTTTGCGCGCTGCCATGTGATTTCATAAGGGCAGTACGGATAGCGTTGTCTGACAAGAATGCAGGAGGCAAGCGTGAGAGGGAATGCACTGTACGGTCTCGATGCCGATGGCAAGCTGTATTGCTGTAACGAGGAATGGTTGACTGCCGATGGCGGCATTACCGTAGTCCGTAAGGCAGCAGCGGGGATCAATGGCCTGCCTTACGGCATCTACGAGATCGTACTGGCGCCCCATCAACGTTCGCCGTTGCCACTTATACCGGAGGGAAGCATGACGACTGTCTACATCACAGAAGGCACTTTGGCGATCCGGCTCAACGAACAAACGATCACGGTCGGCGCCGGCAATCTGGTGCAGGTGCCGGAGCAGACAACCTATGCCGCCTGGAACCCCACGTCGAACCGCGTGCGTTGTCTGGCCATCGTCGCCGACGCACCGCACCGCAACGGCAGGGGCAAAGTGGTCAGTATAGGGTAAGTAATGCAACAGTATTGCAAGGAGAAAAGTATGCCTCACAAGATTTATCTGGCCTGGATCGGGCTGCTGATGACCTGGCTGTTGGTTGGGTGCACTGTGCAGCCCGTGCAGCCACCCGATCAGCCGGCGGCCGCCGATCAGCAAATGCAGGCAACCGTTGCCGCGCTGCGCAATCAGGTCGCCGCGCAATTACAGATGGCGCCTGCGGAGGTTACAGTCGTCGCTGCCGAAGCAGTGGACTGGCCCGATGCCTGTCTGGGGGCGGGCAGCCCTCAGGAAGGGTGCGCGCTTGTCGTGACGCCCGGCTATCGCATCACACTAGCAGCGAATGGCGTCGAGTATGTCTACCACACCGATCGCGGCCCGTACTGGCTGCGGCTAGTGCAAGGGCCGCCGGTGGCTGTAGGGGCGCCGGTCATCACCGGGACAGTCACCGTCGACAACGGCAGCTGCCAGGATGTGGTGGTAGGCAGCGATGGCGTGGCTTTCGGTTACTGCGGCCTGGCGCTCTTCAGCGGCAAGTACGTCTCGCCGGCGCGTCAGGCAACCCTGGCCGAGTTCGTTGCACGCTATGCGCCCTTCGAGGCGCAGACCGCGGCCGGCTACATTCGCTTCGCCGGGAACGGCGTGCAGGAGGCCACGCCCGCTGAACAGACGCGCCTGGCGCAATGGGTGCAGTTGCTGGTGATGGAGGCTGCTTCCGGTGCACCGATGGGTGGGCTCGCCTACCATGGCCCCGCCGAAGTCGGCAGCGCCGATGCGTCGCAATGCGCCACGCTGACCATGAGCGGCGGGGAGGCGACTGTCTTCGACTGCGCAGGCAACGTTGCCACCGTCAAACTCAACGGCGGCGTGCTCACCCGCTGGCTGATGATCCAGGATCGCTTCGCCCCGTTCGTGGTGGAGACGCCAACTGAGCGTCTCGACTTCACCGGTATGGGCGTCGAAACGGGTGAAATCTGGCAGCAGGCGCTGCTGACCTGGGCGCGCACACAATATGCTGAGTTGAGCAGCGGCAAAGTCAGCGCCGCCGGCAACACCGTGCTCGCCTGGCAACTTGGCCCGATGGATGAGGCGGCCGCCAGTTGCAAACATCTGATCGTGCTTGCATGGGGCGAGGCTTACGCCGAAACACGCGCCTGTGACGGCGGCGAAGTGCTGACAACGACAATGGGGTGGCTGGAGAGCGCTGAACTGGAAGAGCTCTACGCCTGGATGCGCAACCTGACGACGCTTGAAACCGAACAAGGTTATCTGCTCGGCAACGGTGCACAGACGCCAGGCGCCGCCGACAGCGCCGAAGTGGCGCAGTGGGCGGCGCAAGTCTGGCAGCGCCTGACGACGCCGCGCGTCAGCGCCGCCAGCAACACCGTGCTGGCCTGGGGATTAGGCCCCGTCGATGACGCCGAGAGTGCGTGCATGCACCTGACCGTGACGTGGGCGGGGGATGTCTACGCCGAAACGCGACCTTGCGCGGGCGGCGATGTGCAAGAGATTGCCGTCGGACGGCTCACCGACGCCGAGCAGAAGTATCTGGACGCCTGGCAACGCACCTACGCAACCTACTATGCCGAACCAGGCTATGTCGTGGGCGCCGGTGCGCAGACGCCAGACGCAGAAGCCTATGCCGCCATTGAACGGTGGATTATCGATCTCTGGCGTCGCGTCTGGGCAGAGGGTGCGTCACCAGCGGGCGCCGCCGGCAATCCTGCCGCATGTCCGGTGCCCACCCGCGATGCCCAGGTGTACATTGACCGCAGCGGCGGCTTCTGCCTGCTCTACCCGTCTGACTACGTGGTGGAGATGACCGATGACGGCGTGGTGAATCTGGTGCGCGGCTCCCTGATGAACCACAGCGACCCGCGCGCCAGCATCGAAGTAAGCGACGCCGCCGGGCGCACCCTGGCAGAAATCGGCGCAGCCGTTGCCAGCGAATACGCCGCCGGCTTCGACATTCCGCAGCAGGCAATCACGGTTGACGGCGAGGCAGCGCTGATGCTCGACAACCTGCCGGGGCAAGACCTCAACCGTCGCGTGCTCGTGATTCACAACGACCGCCTGTACAGCTTCTTCTTCACGCCGTTGGGCGAGGAGAGCGACGCCCGCGCTGCGTTCGAGAACTTCTACCAGGGCGTGATCGAGTCGTTCCGCTTCATTGCGGTGGGTGAAAATTAGGAGATCGGGCGATGAGGAGCTTGAGCGATTCATGATCTGGACAACGCTGTGGTCCGCTTATCAAAGCGCTCAAGCTTCTATCGATTTCCAGGTTGTCACGTGATATTGCTCGCAATCTTCCCGGAAGCTGTGGAGCTTTCGGGAAGATAAACAGTTAACCTGGCGGTCAGTAAAGACACCCCCCCCCGTAAAACATCAGCCCCAACACGCCCAGTGCGACCGACTGGGCGTGAGCTATATCCGGCGGGGGCGAACCGCTCCTCATGCGGGGAACAGCACCGGCAACAATTCTGGCGCGTAGTGCGCGGTAAGCGCCGCCGTGATGGCGTTGTCGCGCGCAATGTCGCGGTAAAGATAGGCGCTGCGGCGTGGGCGACGCGCCTGCGTCTGTGGGTCAAGCTCAATCAGACCAAAGCGCAGCCCCCATCCTTCCGACCACTCGAAGTTGTCGGTGAAGGTCCAGTGAAAGAAGCCGCGTACATCGGCGCCCGTCTGCATGGAACGATGCAGCTGGTGCAAATGCCCTAGCAGCCAGCGCGGACGCTGATCATCATCGTGATCGGGCAGCCCGTTCTCGGTGATGTAGATCGGCTTGCCGAAGACGCTGACCTCGCGCACGATCTGGTTCAGCGCCTGCGGGGCATACTCGCTGTAGACACCCCGCCAGCCAGCGTCGGAAAACTCGCCGTCGGGATGAAAGTGTTCTTCACCAAAGAGCAGACGTGGGTCGGGGCGGAAACGCACCAGGTCGCGCGTGTAAAAGTTGATGCCCACAAAATCGACGCTCTCCCGCAGTGGGTGGTTGTAGTCGTCGAAACCAAAGGGGAAGCGAATCTTGCCATCGATGGCCGCCATGAACCACACATGCTCGGCCAGGTAGCGCTTTAACCCGGCGGCCTTGCGATCCAGCCAGCGTTGCGGGTTGGCGGGCTGGAAGACGCGCACGGGCATGGCGTAGCCGACCTGTGCATCTGGTGCGCAGGCGTGGATTGTCTGATAGGCGACGCCGTGCGCCTGCATCATGTGGCGAAAGACGCGCAGCACACCCAGCGGGCTGACCTTTTCTGGCGGCCAGATGCCGCGCACCCAGCCCTGCGCCACGTAGACCAGCGGTTCGTTGATCGTGACCCACATCTCGCACAGGTCGCGCAGCGCGTTCACCGTGAAGCGCACGTAATGCTGAAAGCGCGTCACCACCTCTGGGTTTTCCCAGCCGCCGCGATCTTCCAGCCATAACGGGTTGGTGAAATGGTGCAGCGTCACCATCGTCGTCATGCCGCGCCGACGCAGTCCGTCGAGCATCTCCCGGTAGCGGTCGATGGCGGCATGGTCGAAGCGCCCCGGCGTCGGTTCGATGCGGCTCCACTCCACGCTCAGCCGGTGCGCCGACAACCCCAGCGTCTGCATCAGGTCGAAATCGACCTCGGCATGGCGCCACCAGTCGCACGCCAGCCCGCTGCGGTCGCCATGCCAGATTTTGCCGGGCTTTTGTTCGAAGCGCCACCATTGGTTGTTCGTATTGTTGCCCTCCACCTGATGCGAAGAGGTCGCCGTGCCCCACAGGAAACCAGATGGAAACTGCAATTTTTCTTGCTTATTCATCATTTTGTCTCGCAAAAATCCCACAAAATCTTCGCAGCCTTCTCCCCTTCCCCGCAGGTCGAGGCTTGTGGAGAGGTGGTGAACTGCGTCAGAGATGCGCACCACCTGTGCGACGTCACTTTTATTCCGGTCGATAGACGGTATCCGCTGGACGCGGCCAGGCCAGATGCACCAATTCTACTTTGGCAGCCATCAGAAACTGACGACTGTAGTCATCAGGATAATTTCCGGCGTAAACCACGCGGCGCACACCGGCGTTGATCAACAGCTTGGCGCAGGTGAGACAGGGTTGATGGGTGACATAGGCCGTGGCGCCTTCGGTGCTGACGCCGTGAAGTGCGGCCTGGATCAGTGCGTTCTGTTCAGCGTGGAGCGTGCGCACGCAGTGCCCATCCACCATAAGATGGCCGACGTCGTCGCAATGGGGCAGCCCGGCCGGGGCGCCATTGTAGCCGGTGGTCAAGATGCGTCGGTCGCGCACGAGCACACAACCCACATGGGCGCGGTCGCACGTGCTGCGCTGGGCGACCGTGAAAGCGATCTGGAGAAAATACTCATCCCAGGATGGGCGCGCGCGTGGCGTAGCAATGGGCGTCGAGTCAATCATGGCGTTGCTCACGGGATGGCGTTGGCGCTCCTTCCACCAGCAGGTCGGCGAGCACGGCAGTGTGATCACCGGGATCGGGAAAGGCGAGATAGAGGGTTGCCGTGGCAGGCGTTCGGCGCCGCGCCTCGGGCGAAAAGGCCGGACGGTATGTGATCGCCAGCGCCGGCAGCCAACGCCCACCGACTTGTTGTTGTCCTGGGGCGATGGCGTCGATCTGTGCGGGTGTGAAAAACGCATACCACAGGCCGATTTCATCTTCCGGCCAGGCGCCGAGGCCAGCAACGCGGCGCGGCTGAACGCGCCCGATCAAGGCGTGTTCACGCGTGGCAAAGGTGCGATAGAAGCCTGGCAACGTGGCAAAGATGCGTGCTTTTGCTTCGACGCTCAGCGCGCCGGTGACATAGATCGGGCGCTTGTCGGCAGGCGACAATTTGACCGGAACAGGAAAGCTCATCGGCGCAGGGCGAAAACGCGTGAATTGCAGCCGTTGTGCGTAACGCGTCAGCCCCCACAAACAGCCCGCTGCTATCAGCCACCCCAGGCTGATCACCCAGCCGCCGGGCAGCGACAGCAGCAGCCAGCCGCCGGCCAGCGCAAACAGGAGCAAATAGAGCCAGCGTAAGAGCGCCATGCCCAGCCACTGGCCGCGTGTCAGAGCGTATAGCCAACCTTGCCAGGATGTCAGCGGGGCGTCGGGCAAGAAGGTTGTAGTGCGTTGCGCCACGCGCACATTGCCCGACAGTGCCGGTGCGCCATTGTGACTGCTCATGTCTGATGCTCAAAGAAAGACCGAGTTTTGCGCAAACTCGGTCTCTATTCGTTCGAGATGATCACCCTATATAGGAGCGGCCATTACACTGGTTGTGGCACGCGCCCGCCCAAATCAAGCCCGCTGTCTGCGCGTCGGTCGTCACCGCGCACCTGTCCCTGCAACTTGGGCGCCGTCGCTGTGCTTTCCTGTCCGGAGCGGTTTTCGGCGCTTTCAACAGGCGTTTCCCCACGCATCAACGCCTGGAATTCGGCGGCGTTGATCGTCTCCACCTCGAGCAGACGGATGGCGACCCGTTGCAGCGCCGCCCAGTTTTCTGACAGCAACTGATGACAGCGGCTGTGTGCTTCATCGACCAGCTGCTTCACTTCTTCATCGATCGCCTGCGCCACCTTGTCACTATAATTGCGATGTTCGCTAAAGGAGCGATTGAGGAACATCATCTCTTCGCGTTCGCCATAGCGGATCGGGCCAAGCCGTTCGCTCATGCCCCACTGCGTGACCATAGCGCGCGCCATCGCCGTGACGCGTTCCAGATCATTGCTGGCGCCGGTTGTAAAGTCGCCAAAACGAATCTCCTCCGCCACGCGCCCACCGAGCAGCGCCACCAGTTGAGCGCGGAATTTGTCGCGCGTCATCAGGTTGGATTCATCTTCGGGGATGCTCATCGTGTAGCCGCCAGCCATGCCACGCGGTACAATCGTGACCTTATGCACCGGGTCATGGTTGGGCAGCACGTGCATGGCCACGGCATGACCAGCCTCGTGGTAGGCGACGATCTCTTTCTCTTTCGGTGTGATCAGCCGGCTGCGGCGCTCCGGCCCGGCGATGACGCGCTCGATAGCTTCTTGCATCTCCTCATTGCCAATCGAGCGGCGGTTGCGGCGCGCCGCCAGGATTGCCGCCTCGTTGACCAGATTCTCCAGGTCAGCGCCAGCAAATCCAGGCGTCTGCTTGGCGATCACGTCGAGGTCAACATCCGCCGCCAGCGGTTTGCCGCGCACATGCACGTCCAGAATGGCGCGCCGCCCGCGCATGTCGGGCGTGTCCATCGTCACGCGCCGGTCGAAGCGACCGGGACGCAACAGCGCCGGGTCGAGGATGTCGGGACGGTTGGTGGCGGCAATGATAATGATGTTGGTGTCGGTGTCAAAGCCGTCCATCTCGACGAGAATCTGGTTGAGCGTCTGCTCACGCTCGTCGTGCGAGCCGCCCAACCCGGCGCCGCGATGGCGCCCGACGGCGTCGATCTCATCGACAAAGATAATGCACGGAGAGTTCTTCTTCGCTTGCTCGAAGAGATCACGCACGCGGCTGGCGCCGACGCCGACAAACATCTCAACAAACTCCGAGCCGGAGATGCTGAAAAATGGCACGCCCGCTTCTCCAGAGACGGCTTTCGCCATCAAGGTTTTGCCGGTGCCGGGCGGGCCGACCAGCAAGACGCCCTTGGGGATACGCGCGCCCAACGCGGCGAACTTCTGGGGTTCTTTGAGGAACTCGACGACTTCTTGCAGTTCCTGTTTGGCTTCTTCGTTGCCCGCCACATCCTTGAAGGTGACGGTGGGACGATCGCCAGTGAACATGCGTGCGCGGCTCTTGCCAAAGCTAAAGGCCTGGTTGCCCGCCCCCTGCGCCTGCCGCAAGATAAAGAAGAAGAACGCACCGAGCAAGACCAAAGGTAGAATGGCGATCAGCACACCACTCCACGCGTCCCAGAATTGCGGCTGCGCAACGCCAACTTCCACTTTGGAGAGTTGTTCGGGAGTGACGCCCAGATTCGCCAGCGTCTTGACCAGTCCGACCCCTTCCTCGATGCGCGCCTGCAGCTCATCGCCATCCGTCGCAATGACCAAAATCCGGTCGCCGTTGATTTCAATCGAACGCACGTCGCCGTTGCGCACTAATGTTGCGACTTGTGCAATCGTTGCGTCTGAAATCGGTGAAGCCGGACGCCGCATCAATGAGCTGTAAAGGAACGCACCTAGCGCCACAACCAGCAATAAGTAGATGACGCCGCTGCGTAGTCGCTTTGAGTTCATTAGGAATCCTATGCAATCAAGAGTTAGAGCCTCAGTCGCCAGCCCAATGCTTGCCTGGCTGAAGGCGATTTAACTGCCAGTGTATCACACCGGTAAGACAGCGTCAAAGGAGTTTGCTTACCTTCGGCTGACGAATTCTGTTACTGATTGCTAGGCAGAGTTTTCATATTTTCAGTGTTACGTGTTGCGTGCTACGTGTCGGAACCCCTCACGCAACACGTCATACGCAACACTGCGCTCATAAAATGTCAACCTAGAAATCAGTAAGTAAGTATAGCTGGTTGCCTGCCATTGGCAGTAGGATAACTTCCAGGAAATGGCAGTACATGCCACTATAGCAATTTCGCTTCGACAAACGCTGGTTCAGGCAAGAATGTTCCGCAAGGCGCGACCGAAGTTACGGCTTGAAAATCTGCTGCAAAAAAGAAATGCGCCGGACGAAAACATCGTCGTCCGGCGCCTGCAATCGCTTTGTGGCAAGGCTCAAGCTGGCACAGGCTTCAGACCAAACTCTTCCAGGACCCAGTGCGTCCAGTTGACCACGCGCTGAGCGGTCAATGCCGCCTGGTTGTCCTCGTCAATCGGCAAGCCCATCATGACGCCCTCGAAGGCGCCACGCGAGAACTCAAATTGATAGCTGGAGTCGGGCACGATCCAGCCTACGGTTTGGGCGCCCAGTTCTGTGATGCGATCGCCGATGATGCCGATCGCATCGACAAAGCTGTTGGAATAACCAAACTGGTCGCCGCAACCAAAGAGCGCAACCTTCTTGCCCTGCAATCCTTCACTGGTCAATTGCGGCAGCGTCAGTCCCCAATCATCTTGCAAC
>DGFH01000366.1 GCA_002391565.1 Anaerolineales bacterium UBA3905 | reverse complement strand
CAGGCACACACCCACCATCACCGCCACCAGAACACCAACCATGACCGCCACGCGCACACCAACGGCGACAGCGACGCCCAATCTCCCCGCCACGCAGACTGCCGCCATGCATCTCCTGCAAACATCGGTGGCGGAGACGCTGACCGCCATTGCACCTAAACCCACGGCTACACACACAGCGACGCCCACCGTTGCGGCTACGGCTGCGCCGTTGTTCACCGCCACCCTACGGCCCACATCGACGCCTGCATCGACCGCCACGCGTACGCCAACGACTACCGCGCGTCCAACTGCCGCCCTCTCGCCAACGGCGACGCTACAGCCTACCTCGACGCCCGCCGTTGGACTGCCGCCGCCAACACCTGACCTGGCAGCGTTGGACGCAACTGCTGCGGCCATTCAGACGGCGCTGGCCGCCTTGCAGGCGACGCCAACACCCTCGATCAGTCCGCTGGATGTTACAGCAACTGTCATCTCCCAGATGCTAACCGAATTGGCGCCAACTCCTTCTAATCCATGAACCGTCGATGTGAGGTGATCATGCAATCGCTTCGTCCGCTCTCCAGATCGCTCGCTGGAATCACAGCCACCGGCCTGCTTTTGGTGGCCGTAATGGCGTTCGCCAGCATTGATGTCGCCAGCGCCACGCGCATAGACCGCCCATTGCAGCCGGGTGCGACCGCTGATGCCAACGCAACGGCAACAGTGTCCGCTCTGCTGCAACTACAATTACAGATTGACGCTACCCGCACCGCAATTGCACAGTTGTCCGCCACTCCTACCCATACGCCCACTGTGCTGCCTGTGAACACCCGTGCTCCAGCCACCCCTGCTCCGCGCCGTGTGTCACCTATCGCCGAGGTGCTGGTCGAGGGACTGAACATTCGCTCCGGTCCGGGCACGGGCTACCCGGTCATCGCCAGTGGCGCCATCGGCCAGCGTTTTCCCGTGATCGGACAGTCGGGCAACTGCGCCTGGCTGCAAGTCGTGCTGGAGGATGGCACAGAAGGCTGGCTGTCGGGCGCAGCGGCGTACTCAAGCCTGAATGTGGCGTGTAACGGATTGCCCGGCGAGAGTGTGGCAGCCGCACCAACGCCGACTCCAGCCAGGCAGATTCCAACCACTACACCTCGACCGGTGCAATCCGCTGCCCAACCGGCGGCGCCTGCGCTGGCCAGTGCTGCGAGCGCGGCCGGCGGTGTCCTCACCAGCTTCGAGCCGTTGGGAGCGTGGCGACGCGGCGACGAGCCCTACGGCTCGCTCACTCAATCCACTGCCCAGGTGCAGGACGGTGCGGCTTCGGCAGCGTTGGCTTACAAGTTTCCCGCCAGCGCCGGCAGCAGCAACTACGTTGTCTTCCTGCCACAGCCAGAATTGCGCATTCCCAACGGCGCGCAGGTGTTGACGTTGCAAGTCTACGGCGACGGCTCCGGCCACTTCCTCAACGCCTGGGTGCGCGATGCCGCCAACCAGGTCTGGCAGTTGACCTTTGGCCGCATCAATCACACGGGATGGGCGCCGATGACCGCCACCCTGGTCGCCAGTCGCGACTGGCCGAATGGCCCGATCAGCGGCGCCACTGCTGACCAGCTGACACAGCCACTGTCGCTGCGAGCGCTGGTGCTGGACGGTGCACCGGACGGCGTCGCCAGCGAGGGCGTTATTTATTTGGATGCGCTAACGACTGGCAGCACGGCAGGCACAACGAGCAGCACGAGAGCGTCAGCTAGCACGACGACCGCGTCTACCACTGCGAATACGCCCCCCGTTGCTCAGGCTGCCCTCGCGTCAGGCGGCCCCCTGACCGGCAAGATCGCCTTCACGCGTTCCAACGGACGCACCATGAACACACTCATCTACGATCTGGCGAGCAACAGCATCCTTCACGAGTTCTCGAACTGGCGCCAGCCTGACCTGGCGGCCGGTTATCTACTGGTCAATGGCGACGGCGGCGGCGCCGAAACAATTATTCGCGCCAACAGCAACGGCGACAACCAGCATCTGGTGACAACCAATACCGAAGATGCCTTCCCGCAATTTTCGCCTTCTCTCGAAAGCCTGGTCTACGCCTCGACCAAAGTTGGCGACGGCAAATCACGCATCTACTACCAGGTCGATGCTTCAGTGCAGGACAATGCCCGTCCACTATCTAGTGGCGGCAAGGAGCTAGTCGGCGACTATCCTGTCTACCTTGACAACTGGCGCATCGCTTATCAAGGTTGCAACTCCTGGGCTGGTGGCAGCAAGTGCGGCATCTACGCTGCCGACACGAGCGGGACTACACCGTTGCGCGTCACAGATAACACTTCGGATATCCCTTCCGGCAACCTCGGCTCCCAAGTGCTTTTCTCTTCCAACCGTGCTGGCAATTGGGATGTGTGGATCATCAACTTCGACGGCAGCGGCTTGCGCCAGCTCACCACCGACCCCGGCATCGACGGTCTGGCGGACGCCTCGCCTGATGGCGCTGCCATTGCCTTCGTCAGCAATCGCAGCGGCGCGTGGGCGGTCTGGGTGATGAACACCGACGGCAGCAATCAGCGTAAACTCTTCGATATCAACGGCAGCTACGACAGTGGCGACTACGACTGGATCCGCGAGCGGATCAGTTGGGATCAGTAGCCCAAGTTGCGCCGGCGATATCACGGAACAAACTCATGAGTCTAGAACCAGGCAGCCATCTGCATCAGCATCGTTACCGCATCCGCCGACAGTTGGGCAAGGGTGGGATGGGCACGGTCTATCTCGCCGAGGATTTGAACCTGGCTGGGCGGCTGGTGGCGATCAAGGAGAATCTCAACAACGACGAGGAGGCGCAGCGCCAGTTTCGCCGCGAGGCGGTGCTGCTGGCGCACCTCCGCCACCCCAACCTACCCCAGGTGATCGACTACTTCCTGGAGCCGGGCGGCCGCCAATACCTGGTGATGGAGTACGTGCCCGGTGAGAATCTGCACGAGATTATGCGCGCAAATGGCCCGCTGCCGGTGAGCGAAGCGCTGGCGTGCATCGAGCAGATCATGCTGGCCGTCGCCTATATGCACAACCAGCGCGACCCGGAGAGCGGGCACCGCCGCGCCATCGTCCACCGCGACATCAAGCCCGCCAACATCAAGCGCACGCCGGAGGGCCGCTACCTGCTCGTCGACTTCGGCATTGCCAAGCAGCACTCGGCCACGCTGCGCTCGACCGCGGTCAGCGCCCGCGCGCTCACGCCGGGCTTTGCGCCCATCGAGCAATACGGCGGCGGCACCGACGAACGCTCCGAC
>DGFH01000037.1 GCA_002391565.1 Anaerolineales bacterium UBA3905 | reverse complement strand
GCTTCGACGCAGGTGAGAATGGCGAGCAGACACAGCAGCGTTATCAACAGCGTGTTGTGCACCTGCTTCAGCGGCGCAGCTGACGCATTCGTATGATGGGTGTATGACATGGTGAGCATTCCTGTCTGAACCGATTGTCCTCGAAGCCAGGTTTATCAAGCATGATCGTATGAAATCTGCCCCCGATTCGTCTTGCCACATAAAGACGAACTTGGGAGGGACATTCCGCAGGAAATATCTGCTCGTTTACCGGGATGGCGGCGCTTTTTCGACTTGATCAACCGGCGAATTGTCAGTAACATGACGACGACAATTTTCCGCTCATATCAAGGACACATACATGGCGCCCACGATTCTTTGTCTGGCCAGTTACTTCAAGGGCGGCGCATTTCTGGAGGAATGTAAGCGGCTTGGCTGCCACACGATCTTGATCACTGCGCAGGATTTGGCGCAGGAAGCCTGGCCGCGCGACGCCATCGATGAGTTTTTCACCATGCCCTTTGTCAACCTGTTCAAACAGCCCGACATCACCTATGCGGTGAGCTATCTGGCGCGCACGCGTAAAGTGGATCGCATCATTGCCCTCGACGACTTCGATGTGGAGACGGTGGCTGATCTGCGCGAACACTTGCGCATCCCCGGCATGGGCGGCACGACGGCGCGCTATTTCCGTGACAAGCTGGCGATGCGCGTGCAGGCGCGCGATGAAGGCATCCCTGTGCCTGCGTTTGTGCATGTGCTGAATTACGATGACCTGCGCGACTACATGGCGCAGACGCCGGGGCCATGGGTGCTTAAGCCGCGTTCGGAAGCCAGTTCCATGGGCATCCGCAAGGTGAATCATCCCGATGAGTTGTGGCCGATCCTGGAGGAGCTGGGCGACCGTCAGAGCTTCTACGTGTTGGAAAAGTTTGTGCCGGGCGATGTCTTTCATGTCGATTCCATCGTGTGGAACAAACAGGTGCTGTTTACTGTGTGCAGCCAATACGGACAGCCGCCGATGGCGGTCTACCAGGGGGGCGGCGTCTTCATCAGCAGCAACCTGGCGTATCACACGCCAGAAGAGCAGGCATTGCAGGCGCTCAACCGCGAGGTCATTGCGGCGATGGGCATGGTGCGCGGGGTTACACACGCCGAGTTCATCCGCGCTGAGGCGGATGGCGCCTTCTACTTTCTGGAAATCGCCGCTCGCGTGGGCGGCGCCAACCTTGACTTGATGCTGGAGCATGCCACCGGCCTGAACCTCTGGCGGGAGTGGGCGCGGCTAGAGGTGGCGCACCTGCGCAAGGAAGAGTACACATTGCCGCCCATTCGCCGCCAGTACGCCGGTCTGGTGGTCTCGCTTGCCAAAGACCTCTGGCCCGACACCAGCGCTTACGCCGATCCGGAGTTAGTCTGGCGGCTACACAAGGAGCATCACGTCGGTTTCATCGTCACGGCGCCGGACCGTGCGCGCGTGCAGCAACTCGTCGCCAGCTACGCCGACCGCATCGCGCAAGATTTCATGGCTATCGCACCACCAAAGGCCGGGGAGCGGCCTGTATAGAACACTTACCATGACGCCAACAATTCTTTGCCTTGCCAGCTACTTCAAAGGTGGGCTGTTTCTCGAAGAGTGCAAACGTCTGGGATGCCGCACCATCCTGGTGACGACGCAGAAGCTCGAACATGAGGAATGGCCGCGCCACGCCATCGATGAGTTCTTCATGCTGCCGGCGCCCAATCTGGCGCGGCAGCCCGACATTACACACGCCATCGCCTATCTAATGCGTGAACGCGCCATCGACCGCATCGTGGCGCTGGACGACTATGATGTCGAGACGGCTGGCGACCTGCGCGAACATTTCCGCCTGCCGGGGCTGGGCGCATCGGCGTCGCGTTTCTTCCGCGACAAGCTGGCGATGCGCGTGCGCGCCCAACAGATGGGGGCGCCTGTGCCTGCCTTCACTCCAGTCTTCCATTATCCGGCTGTAGGCGACTATCTGGCGCGCACCGCCGGCCCCTGGCTGCTCAAGCCGCGCAGTGAAGCCAGCGCGATGGGCATCAAGAAAATCCACCATCCCGACGAGCTATGGCGTATGCTCAATGAATTGGGCGACCGCCAGAGCTACTTCTTGCTCGAGCAGTTCGTAGTCGGCGATGTCTTTCACGTCGACTCGGTGGTGTGGGACGACGAGGTGGTTTTTGCCGCCGCGCACCGCTACGGGCTGCCGCCCATGACGGTCTATCATGGCGGCGGCGTCTTTGCCTCCAGCACAGTGGCGCACGCCAGCGAAATAGAAGCTGCGCTCCTGGCGATCAATAGACAGGTGATTGCGGCGATGGGGCTGGCACGCGGGGTCACCCATGCGGAGTTTATCCGCGCCGAGGCGGACGGGCAGCTCTACTTCCTGGAGATTGCGGCGCGCGTTGGCGGCGCAGGCATCGACCGGCTGGTGGAGTACGCCAGCAATCTCAATCCCTGGGTCGAGTGGGCGCGTCTGACCGTGGCCGACGTACGAGGCGAGCCCTACACGCCGCCACCGCTGCGTCATGACTACGCCGGGCTGGTCGTCTCGCTGGCGCGCCAGGAGTGGCCGGACACATCAGCCTACAACGACGCCGAGTTGGTTTGGCGGCTGCAGAAGCGCCATCATGTCGGCCTCATCGTCGCTTCGCACGATTACGACCGCGTGCAAGGGCTGGTCAGTGACTACGCCGGGCGTGTGGCGTATGACTTCAGCGCCAGTGCACCGCCGCTCGATCGCCCTCCTGAATAAACGCGCGGACGACGAATGGCGATCCGTTCCGCCGTTGAAAAAGGATTGCAATCTCTTAACAGACCGACAAGCTGAAGTTAACCAGGCTTCTCTATAGTCACGACAGGGTGAACTGAACTATCCGTTAGAGGGAGTGCGCCTGTCGTGGACGTGGAGGATGTCACGGTCGTCCTGCCTACCAGGAACGAAGCTGATAATATTGTGCCCTTTCTGGCCTCGCTGCCGCCCACCGTTGCCCTGATTGTGGTGGACGCCAGCCGCGACGCCACGCCTCGCCTGATTGAAGCCAACCGCCCTGCGCACACAACTTTGATTCGCAGCCAGGCGCATATTGCCGAGGCGCGCAACATTGGCGCCCGCGCTGCCCACACACCCTGGCTACTTTTCACCGACGCTGATGTGAGCTTTGCGCCCGACTACTTTGCGCGCCTGTCTCGCTATGGCGATGAGGTCGCCCTCTACGGCCCGAAGCTCGCCCAACAAGAGTTCGCCACTTACTATCGCTGGTTTGCACGCGGCCAACGCCTGCTGGCCACTCTGGGGATTCCGGCCGTGACCGGGTCGAATCTGCTGGTGCGGCGTAGAGTGTTCCTGGCGGCTGGTGGTTTCGACCCGACCCTGCCTTGCAACGAGGATTCGGAGTTGGGCTGGCGGCTGGCGCGACAGAATGTGTGTGTGTCGTTTGCGCCCGATCTGATCGTCTATGAACGGGATCATCGCCGGCTGCGACGCGGCGCCCTGCGCAAGACGATCCATTCGCTGGTGCGGTGTACGCTGCTGTACACCGATCTGCTGCCAGATCGGTGGCGGCGAGCGGATTGGGGATACTGGTCATAGCCCTATGCGCATTGCCTTCTTTAGCGAAACATTCCTGCCCAAAATCGACGGCATCGTCAACACCCTCTGCCATCTGTTCGACCATCTGGCGGCGCGCGGGCACGAGAGCATCCTCTTTGCGCCGGATGGTGGGCCTGATCGCTACCGAATGACCCGCATTGTTGGGCTGGCGGGCATTCCATTCCCGTTGTATCCAGAGTTGCGCCTGGTGCCGCCGGTGATCAACGTGCTGGACGAGCTGCGCGCCTTCCAGCCTGACCTGATCCACGTGATCAATCCGGTCTCGCTTGGCTACGTCGGGTTGCGCCACGCACGTCGGCTGCGGCTGCCGCTGGTCGCCTCATATCACACCGATGTGCCTGGCTTTGCGGCGCGCTGGGGGCTGCGCATCCTCTATCAACCGTTGCTGCGCTTCTTCCGCTGGATGCACAACCGCGCCGATCTGAATCTCTGTCCTTCCACTGTCACTCAACGACAATTGATGGCGCAAGGCTATCGACATGTTCAGGTGTGGGCGCGCGGCGTCGACAATCAACTCTTTCATCCTGACCGGCGCAGCGCCGCGTGGCGACGCCGCCTGACCGACGACAACGTGGATAGCCCGTTGTTGTTGTACGTCGGGCGGTTGTCGCCGGAAAAGCGAGTGGATTGGCTGGCGTCTGTGCTGGATGCACTGCCGCATGCGCGACTGGCGATCGTCGGCGATGGGCCGATGCGCCCGCAACTTGAGCGCGTCTTTGCACACCGTCCCGTGCATTTCACTGGCTATCTGCGCGGCGCCGACCTGGCGGCTGCTTATGCATCCGCCGATCTCTTTGTCTTTCCCGCCGCCAACGAAACCCTGGGCAACGTTGTGTTGGAAGCGATGGCCTCCGGGTTGCCGGTCGTGGCGCCGCACGCAGGCGGCCTGCTGGACTATGTCGTGGATGGCGAGACGGGGCTGCTCTTTGCGCCGGAATCACAGGCGTCGTTGGTGGCGGCAGTGCAGCGGCTGCTTGACTCACCGACGACCGCGCACACATTGGGCGTGAACGGTCGTTCCCGTATGTTGGACAATAGCTGGGAGCGCGTGCACGACACGCTCCTCGACCAGTACAGCCACCTGGTGCATCATCGCGCTGTCGCCGCCAGGCGGATGGCTGCATGAGTCACACGCAGCGTTCGCCAGATTTTGTTAATCAAGAGATCACAAAAAGCAAGTAAAGTGTGGAACAACGTGATCGAGTGTTCGTTGGCGCATGCACCGAAAGGAATCTGTGATGACGCGAAAACGCACCAATCGTCCTGCCGCCAGTTCCCCGTCTACGCCTACGCTCGTCAAACTCCGCCGCCTCTACACTCACCAGCCACCACGGCAACACGATCTATTTGGGCGCCGCGCCGCGCTGCCCAGCGAGATTGCTGCGTGCCTCAAGCCGCAAAAGCCAGGCGTCAGCGCATAATCAGCGCCGTCGTCAGCGCGCAACACCCAACTGGCAACTGAAGTTACGGTTGTACGCCCGGCAATAACGTCATGACGCCTGCCTGCTGTAGAGGGCAGGGCCTGCCTAAAGTCGGGTTGTGGGATAACGCCACCGTTTGATAGAATGCAGTCGCCTGCATGCCTGGCCCCCAGTCGATCAGCAGAGAAAGAAGGGAGCGACACAGTCTCTTTTCCCATCTGTCGGCAGCGAGCTGGCAGGCATCCACATCGGCGCGTGCTTCTCATCATCAGAAAGGACGAACCTCATGACCCAATCAGTTGGCATTCTCACCGCTGGCGGCGACAGTCCTGGCCTCAATGCGGCGATTCGCGGCGTGGGCAAGGCGGCGATTGGCGCTTACGGCATGCAGATCATCTGTCTCTTATACACATCT
>DGFH01000357.1:5816-8094 GCA_002391565.1 Anaerolineales bacterium UBA3905 | reverse complement strand
AGATGTGTATAAGAGACAGAGGTGGTGGTGATGCCCCACCCCGGCACGACGAATGCTTCGGTCAGTTTCGTGGTGGTGACAGCGTCCAGCCAAAGGTTGGTTGCAGCGGTGACTTCGCGCCACGTCTGCAGGATCGCGTCCAGCGGCGGCGTCGTGGCGGGACGACCGTAGGCAAACTCGGCGTTTAGCTCTGGCTTAGGCGTGACGCCCTGAGCGATAGTCAGCCAGTAGCGCTGTTCCTGCCATGCCAGATGGCCGATATTCCAGCTGATGCAGTTCATGGGCAGGAAGCGGCGCCGCGCCTCGGCGTCAGTCAGCCCGGTCAATCCGCGCAGCAGTTCGCTGCGCGCAAAGCGTAATTGTTCCACCAGCGGATGGGTCATGAGCTGATCTCCTCTTTGCGGACGGTGCTCAACAGGAGCACGGGTTTTCGGATGCGGACAGTCAGTTGCAGATTAGCAGATTATCGGTTCACCTTCTATTTCCGCCAGTCGCCGCGCCGCCTCTATGCGTAGATTGCTGCGCGGCGCTGGCAGCCCGTACTGCTCCACCAGGAAGCTTGCCGCAACTGCCGCGTACAGCCCCGCCAACCGCAGGTTGCCCGTCTCCAGCCAGCCAACCAGCAGCGCGCCGCAATAGGCATTGCCCGCGCCGACCGGATCCACGACGCTCGTCTTGACCGCCGGGATGTGATGCGTCTCGCCGGTCGCTGCACGATGCACGAGCGACCCCTCCGCGCCCATGCGCAGCGCCACAATGCCGGCGCCGGCGTCGGTCAAGCGGCGGATCAGCGCCATCGGCTCACCACTGCCCACCAGCGTCTCCGCCTCGACCAGGTTGGGCGAGAAGAGTTCGCAGGAAGTCAGCAACGCGCGCAGTTCGGCGTCGGTAAGCGGGCGCGACGCCTCGCGGAACGGTTCGACGCTGACCATGATGCCATGTGATTGCAGCGCCTGCATGATGCGCAAATTGGGTGATTCAGGATGAATGCCAAAATGAAAGCCGCGCGCTGACCAGTACGCGGCGGGAACCTGCTCTGGTCGCAGCGCCAGGTGCGTCGGGATGGTAGCGCCCTGGCTGCGCATGACCTGCGTGCGCCGACCATCCTCTTCGATGATCTGCCAGGCGCGCAGCGAGCGGTGTTCGGGGTCGCGGCGCAGACCGGTCGTGTCGATGCCCATCTCATCCAGCCAGGCTTGCGCTTCGGCTGGAAAGTCCAGCCCCACGCCGCCGCACAGCCCGACGCGCCCCTGCGTCCACAACTTCATGCCAAACGCAGTCTGCGGACCGCCGCCGCCAAGCACGCCCATCAAGGTGCGCCCGTCGTGAAAGACGATGTCGTCAATGATGACGGAGTGGGTGAAGTAGTCAATTGCGGCGTTCACTCAGTTTCATCCCGTCCATTTTCCCAGCGCAGCCAACCCGCTTTCTCTGGATCACCGCCTGCTGCGTCAAGTTGCATCTGCGATTCCTGGAACGCCTGGATATCCTCGGCGGTTTCGATCCACTCAATCAAAGCAAAGAAGTCCTCCGGTCGCAGGTCTGGATAGAAATCCTCAATGATGCGGGTGAACGGCACACCGTCCTGCATCAACTCAATCACGCTTTCCACCGTGATCCGTGTGCCAGCGAAACAAGGTTTGCCAAAATGGATTGTCGGTGAAACCGTAATGCGTGTCATACCAACGATTGTCCTGAATTCGACTCTCTGATTCCTCAACTTTGCTCTACAACAGTTGTCTTCCAGATACAAACTGTCTCGGAACATGGCACAGCGTCACCGCAACGTCTGTATAAGAATCTCTTTCCACAGCGGCTTGTCGATCTCCCAACAGACCTCGATGTTGGGCTTGTGCCCGGTCACATTGAGTTCGTCGACGACGGTCATGCCGCGCGTCAGTTCCTCGGCGCAGGCGACGTCGACGTAGTGCCAGCTGCGTCGCGTGCAGACGCGATTGTCGAGCGCAATCGCCATCGTCACCGGGTCGGGCAGCATCAGCCCGCTGGCCCCCTGGATCGTCATGCCCGCCTCCAGCGCGTAGGAGTTACAGTCGAGGGCAAAATGCGCCAAGGGTGTGTCCAGCGCGCGAATCGCTGCCATCTCCTCGAACGAGAGCGCCGCATCAAAGCGGCAGTGCTCCCAGCCAACCATCAGGCACTTCATGCCGGAATGAAAGACGATGCGCGCCGCCTCCGGGTCGCACCAGATGTTGAATTCCGCGGCGGGCGTGACGTTGCCGACGCAGTTGGCGGCGCCGCCCATGATGTAACATTCCTT
>DGFH01000357.1:4305-5730 GCA_002391565.1 Anaerolineales bacterium UBA3905 | reverse complement strand
CATGATGTAACATTCCTTCACCCACTCCGCCAGCCGCGGCTCGACGATCAACGCGGCGGCGATATTGGTGAGCGGTCCCAGCGTCACCAGCGTGATCTCGCCCGGCGCCTCGCCAAAGCGGCGGATCAGCTCGGTGACGGCGTTCTGTCCGGCGGCAGGGCGCTTCGGGTGCAGTCGCCCCAGTTTGCCCATGCCTTCCGGCCCGTGAAACCAGTCGGCGTGGGCGACAGAGCGCAGCAACGGGCGCGCACAGCCTTCATAGACCGGCGTCTCCTTGCCGCAGATTTCGACGCTATAGCGGGCGTTGGCGCTGGCGATCTCCAACGGCATGTTGCCGTAGACGACGGTGACGGCGTCCACCGCCACGTCGGGCCATTGCAGCGCCATGACGATGGCGACGGCATCGTCCGACGCGGTGTCGGTGTCGATGATGAAACGGCGAGTGGTCATTGCCTTCCTCTTTCTATACGTTGTCAGCGCCTGGATGGGACGCGATAGAATTGATCAGACGGAATTGGTCATGCACGTCAAAGGCAGTCAAAGGCAGTAGACGCCCAAACATGCCATGATAGTGTATCATAGCTGCGTTCAATCAACATCCAGAGCGCTGAACATCGGTGAATCATGGCGCCTACGAAATAGATTCGGGAAGCGTAGGTTCGGCTTCCAGCCGGACACTGCTGGCTGAACAGGCGGTCACGCCGGAGGCGATGACCTACGCGCCATGTGCTCCGTTGATTGCCGGATTATTTTGTCAATTTTCACGTAACATTTGAGAGCGAATCGTGATGCAGGCTTACACAGTTCGGGTGGGTAAACGTGGACAGATCACACTTCCACAAGTCGTACGCCAGCAACTTGCCGTCAATGCAGGTGACATACTGACTCTGGTACAACTTAGCGACCTTCTGCTACTTGAGCCGCCACAACTTCCGCAATTGAGCCAACGCTTCAGCCAGCAGATGGACGATGCGGGTCTGACACTACAGGACCTGCTGGAGGGGTTGGCGCAAGAACGGCAGATCAGCAGCAAAATTCACTTCGGTCAAGAAGCATAGAAGCCACAGCGGCTACCGTTCCCCCGTAATCCTCTCCCTGTACAACTTGAGCACGCGCTCCGCATCCACGCCCGTGCAGACGCCGACTGAGCGACGCCCCGTCCACGGGTTGGGGCGATGCCACTCGCCGCGACGATCCCACAGCGTCATGCCCATGGCAATGCCTTCGGTGACGACACGGATCGGGCCATACTCGACGGTGTAGAGCGTGGGGTCGAGCAGGTAGGCGATGGCGGACGGGTCGTGGGTGTGGCAGGCGTAAACGCCATGCACCTGGCGATGAAATTCCAGGTAGAAGCGCGAGATGTCGTAGATAAGCTCGCCCGTACGCGAGCTGCGCAGCCCGGCGAGATAGGCGTCGTCCATC
>DGFH01000357.1:413-4159 GCA_002391565.1 Anaerolineales bacterium UBA3905 | reverse complement strand
TGCACCTGGCGATGAAATTCCAGGTAGAAGCGCGAGATGTCGTAGATAAGCTCGCCCGTACGCGAGCTGCGCAGCCCGGCGAGATAGGCGTCGTCCATCTGCACCGCCATCGTCACGTCCAGCCCCAACATCGTGATGGGCCAGCCGGCGGTAAAGACGCGATCCGCTGCGTGCGGGTCGTGCCAGATGTTGGCTTCCGCCGCCGGGTTGACGTTGCCGTTGACCGCGCCGGCGCCGCCCATCAGCACCACGCCCGCCACACGCTCGACGATGCGCGGCTCCAGCATCAGCGCCAGCGCAATGTTGGTGAGCGGTCCCACCGGCACCAGCGTGATCTCACCAGGGTGCTGCATCACCATATCGACGATGAACTGCGCCGCCGGGCGCGGGTCGGGCGTGGCGGTTGGTTCGGGCAGATAAACCTCACCCAGGCCATTCTCGCCATGCACGAAGCTCGCCGGCTCGTCGAAGGCGATCTGCAGCGGTTTTGCCGCGCCGTGGGCGACGGGAATCTCCGGGCGGCCAGCAAACTCCAGCAGACGCAGCGCGTTTTGGGTCGCCAGCTCGGTGTGGACGTTGCCAAAGACCGTCGTCAGCCCCACAACCTCCAGCTCCGGCGACGCCAGCGCAAAAAGAATCGCCATCGCATCGTCAATGCCGGGGTCGGTGTCAAAGATAATCTTCTGCGCCATCATGCGCTCCATCAGCTTATGGGTTGGGAAGGATGGGATGGAACGCGGATGACGCGGATTTTACGGATCGGCGCGGATTAAGAAAAATCCGCGAGAATCCGCCCAATCCGCGTCATCCGCGGTCTATTTTTTACAATCCAGCCTCGATCACCAGTTCGTCGGTGACCTGGCCGCTTGGGACTTCGCTCTCACTCCTGAGCGCGTCGATCATCTTGTTCAGCGCCTGCATGTAGGCTTTGGCGCTGGCGACGATGATGTCGGTCTCGACGCCGCGCCCGCTGAAGAGGCGGCGGCGCTGGCGCCCCTGCGCAGTCTCCTTGTAGCCCCGGCTATCCGGCACCTCGATACGGATCGTCACGTCGCCGTTGGCGTCCATGCCCTCGGTGATCGCCTGCACCAGGAACTCGACCAGGTTGTTGGGCACCTTCACCACTTCATTGATCGCTTTGTAAACGGCGTCGACGGGGCCGGTGCCAATGGCGGCGCCCAGCTTGATCTCGCCAGTGCTGTTGTCCTTCAGTTTGACCACAGCGGTCGGCGTCAGCGCCGTGCCAGAGTGCACCTGCACCTCGACCAGCTCCCACGCCTCGACCGGCTGGTAGAGTTCGTCGCCAACCAGCGCTTCCAGGTCGGCTTCGGTGACATTCTTCTTCTTGTCCGCCAGCTCCTTGAAACGATTGAATACTTCCTTCAGTTCTTCCTGGCTCAGGCGATAGCCCATGCTCTCCAGCTTGCGCGCCAGCGCGTGCTTGCCGGAATGCTTGCCCAGCACCAGCTTGCTCGTGTTCAAGCCAATCGTGGAGGCGTCCATGATCTCGTAGGTGCGCTTGTGCTTGAGCATCCCGTCCTGATGGATGCCCGCTTCGTGCGCAAAGGCGTTGGCGCCGACGATGGCTTTGTTGGGCTGGATCACCATGCCGGTGTAGCGGCTCACCATGTCGCTGGTGCGGTGAATCTCCTGGGTGATGATGTTCGTATCCAGGTGATAGGTCTGCGGACGCACATGCAGCGCCATCACCGTCTCTTCCAGGCTGGTGTTGCCGGCGCGTTCGCCGATGCCGTTGATCGTCACCTCGACCTGCCGCGCACCATTCTGCACACCGGCCAGCGTGTTGGCGGTCGCCAATCCCAGGTCGTTATGGCAGTGACAGGAGAAGATCACATCCTTGCCGCCCGGCGTATTCTCGCGCAGATACTTGATCAGCGCGCCGTACTCCTCCGGCGTGGTGTAGCCGACGGTGTCCGGGATGTTGAGCGTAGTGGCGCCGGCTTTGATCGCCACCTCCAACACCTTGACCAGGAACTCCGGGTCGCTGCGGCCGCCATCTTCAGGGCTGAACTCAACATCGCTGCACAGGCTGCGTGCGTACTGCACCATGTCGCCGACCGTCTCCAACACCTCGTCACGCGTCATGCGCAGCTTGTGCTGCATGTGGATGTCGCTCGTGGCCAGGAAGGTGTGGATGCGCGGACGGACTGCGCCCTGCACGGCTTCCCATGCCTTGTCGATGTCGTTCTTGTTGGCGCGCGCCAGCCCTGCGATCACAGGCGGCGCCACGATCTCGCCGTTCTTGCCGCGGCGTGGGGCGCGCCCGACCGTGGTGGCGATGCGGCGCACCGCTTCCAGGTCGCCGGGGCTGGCGGCCGGGAAACCGGCTTCCATGATATCGACGCCCAGCCGCGCCAGCTGGTGGGCGATCTCCATTTTTTCCTGGATGTGGAGGGTGGCGCCGGGGCTTTGTTCACCATCGCGCAGAGTGGTGTCGAAGACGAGGACAACATCACCGTTTGCAACCGATCGTGCGTAAGCTGCCTGATCTTGAATACGGAATTGCTCGACATCTACGGCAGGAATCTCGTCGCTGCCGCCGTCGGTGTAGGTCGTCTCGTTATGGTCTACAGATGCGGGCTTGCTCATGGGTCAACCTCCTTGAAGGTGAATCGAAACTGGATTGATGTTGGGTGTACGGCGTGTGCGCACATCAAAAACACTGCATTGCTACAAAAAACACAAGTATGGCGCAAAAGGTCAGCAAGACCATCGTCCATTTCGATCACCTCCTTTCATTGGTGCTGCGCAAGGTGCATTTGTAGTTGGTCGCAGGTCAAGAGAATACACCGACTCTGGGTTCTGCCTCATCGAGTTGCGCGTCTGGTTCCACAGGAACTCCGTCCAGATACAATGTATCAGGGCAAAAATCCTGTCCTCCCACCCATTGTATGCTACCGAGAAAAGGCCTGACAGAATAAAATACGGACTTTTCACGCAACTCACGAAAAATGCCTTTGTCCAGATATGGTTTCACGTCAAATACTTTGACTTCTTGATTATCGAATTCAAGCGTCAGCGTGTAATCTGGATTTGGGCGGACAGATCGCACTCGTGGATACATCTTCAATTTCCTCCCGCCGCCTACTTCAAAGGATCGATCGTAAACACACGATCCCCTTGGACGGCTAACATCCAATTCGCCATCAAATCTTCTTGGTGAATTTCGATCCAGGCTTCAACCAGCTTCAACTTGTTTCTCGGCAGAGCGCCCTCCAACAATTCCCCGCTGGGAATCGCGAACACGGCTTCCTTTTCCTGATACTTGACATGGATGTGTGGACGATGATGATGGCGCGTGTCAAAGAAGTACATCGAGATGATCAATCCATAGAACATCGAGATGACAGCCACCTGCACGTGTTCCTTTCATTGTTAGAGAGAGAACTGCTGGCAAGAGCTTTTACACGCTCAAACGTTTCGCAACGTAAGTCCAACAAACATCGTGATCGGATCATAACACATACCGTTCGCGCTGTGCAGCTTCCAGCGGCGGTCGCTGCGTCGTGCGCACGGGCATGACGCCGTTAAGCCCAGCCAGCAGCGGGTTGTGATCCGAGAAGGTCGGCATGACGTTCTGGCAGACCATGATCATCGTGCGCACTGCCTGCACTGGATAGGCGCCCACGGCCGTCTCGCCGGAGAGCATCACGGCGTCGGCGCCGTCGAGCAGCGCGTTGGCGACGTCGCTGACCTCGGCGCGCGTGGGGCGGTGGTTGTGAATC
>DGFH01000357.1:0-273 GCA_002391565.1 Anaerolineales bacterium UBA3905 | reverse complement strand
GCCAGGGGCTGGTCTCCAGCGCCAAGTCGCCGCGCGCCACCATCACGCCGTCGCTGGCTTCGATGATGGCGCGCAGATTCTCAACGCCGTCGGGCCGTTCAATTTTCGCCATGATGCGCGGTTGGGCGTGTACGTGGCTGTGCGCCTCCGCCGCCTCCACAATTTCGCGCAGTTCATTGACATCGTCGGCGGAACCGGCGAAGCTGAGCGCGATCCAGTCCACGCCCAGACTGACGGCAAAGCTGGCGTCGGCGCTGTCTCTTATACACATCT
>DGFH01000192.1 GCA_002391565.1 Anaerolineales bacterium UBA3905 | reverse complement strand
GTGCGCCCGGAGGTGAAAGAAGTCCTTGCCATTCTACGCCAATGGTACGCCGACGGCGTCTTCCGTAAGGATTTCTACGCGATTGGGCCAGATGAGTTGACGCCCGACCTGGCTTCGGGGCGCTGTGGTCTACAATTCAACCCCGTATGGGGCGCCAACCGCGATTCGATCCAAAACACCGGCGCCGAGTGGCTCTTCCTGGACGTGCCAGCGGGGCCACAGGGGCGTTTCAAGCACACCGATGACCCGTGGAACAATGGGCGCTTCTGTTGCCCCAAGAACTTCCAGTACGCCAAAGAGTGGATCGAGATGACCAACTGGCGCATCGAACTTGAAGAATCTGTTGGCGCCCGTATGCACGGTTGGGAGGGGATTGACTACGCCATCAACGAACAGGGCGAGTATGAGGATCTCGATCCCTACTACAGCTTCTGGACAGTAGGGCCGATAGGGACGCGCACTGGCGGCGTGATCGACCCACACTTTGAGGCTGAGGAGCTGAATCACAATCTGGACGCGTGGGGCCGCCTGGCGCCCGCAGAGCGCGATGCATATCAGGCGGCTATGTTTGGCGACCCGGTGTTGGAGTTGCGCAATCGCGCCAAGGCTTTCATTTTGCAGAAAAACTCGACGCAAGGCATTAGCGACAAGTTTACAGGCCTGCCTACGCCGACGATGCTGGGAGTGTGGTCAGATCTGATTGACCAGGAGAGCGAGGTCTGCCTGTCGATCATCACCGGGCAAAAGCCGATGGAGGCGTTTGACGCCTACGTCGCCAACTGGAAGGCAAATGGCGGTGAGCAGATCACGGCGGAGGTCAATGAATGGTGGCAGAAAGTCAAATAGGGCGCAAAGACAGTGAGCAAAGGTGGGGCGCGTGGTTGCGCGTCCCCGCCCTTGCCGATCCGAAGACGCGCGCGTACATCTGGCGCAACTGGTCACTCTATGCCATGCTGGCGCCAACGTTGATCCTGCTGGCAATCTTCGCCTACTATCCAATGTATGGCGTGGTGATGGCATTTCAGAATTACAACCCAGGGTTGGGCTTTGTGCGCTCGCCCTGGGTGGGGTTGGCAAACTTCGAGCGCCTCTTTGCCTCGCCGGCTTTCCCGCGCGTGATCGGCAACACGCTCATTATCGCTGTCAGCAAGCTGGTCACCGGGCAGATCGTCGCCATCGCACTGGCCCTGCTCTTCAATGAGATTCGTCACGTGTCCTTCAAGCGCACGATGCAGAATTTGCTCTATATGCCGCACTTTCTGTCCTGGGTCGTGTTGGCAGGCATTCTGATGGATATTCTGTCGCCGATGGGGCTGGCGGGCAAAGTGCAGCAAGCGCTGGGTATGGAGCCGGTCATCTTTCTTGGCAGCAACTTCTGGTTCCGCCCGGTCTTGGTGATCACCAACCTGTGGAAGGAAGCTGGCTGGAGCATGATCATTTATCTGGCCGCGCTTCTCGCCATTGATCCCGATCTCTACGAAGCCGCCGCCATTGATGGCGCCAACCGCTTCCAGCGCATCCGCTACGTGGCAATCCCCGGCATCATGACGACGATCATTTTGCTGGCATGTCTGAATCTGGGCGATGTCTTGCAGGCGGGCTTCGAACAGGTCTTCAATCTCTACAATCCAACGGTCTATGAAACGGGCGACATTATCGACACCTACGTATACCGTATGGGGCTGGTGCAGGCGCAGTTCGGCGTGGCGGCGGCGGCTGGCCTTTTCAAGTCGGCGATCGGCTTTGTGCTGATCATCATCTCGTATCGTCTGGCGGACCGCTATGCAGGGTATCGAATCTTTTGAGCTTGCGTTTTTCTACCGGTGGGCGCACGGCGCTATGGCAGACTGCCTACAGCGTCGCACGCTGCGCAACCTGCCCCGCGCTGCAGAGGCTGGGCGCTATCAAGGAGGTCGCTGATGGTGCGTGAAAAGGACTGGCGCAACACATTGTTTGATGTGTTCAATCATGTTTTCATTCTGGGGTTGGGGTTGCTGGCTTTGGCGCCGCTGATCAACTTGCTGGCGATCTCGCTGAGCAACAGCGCAGCCGCCATGGGGGGATATGTGACCTTCTGGCCCGTGAATTTCACCTTGGAGAACTATCTCGCCATCATCAAGTCGCCTGCAATCTATCGCGCATTTCTGATCTCGGTGGAACGCACCTTACTGGGAACCGCGATCAGCCTGTTTCTCACCATCATCACTGCTTATCCGCTCTCCAAAAGCGCCCGCGAGTTCAAGGGACGCAATATCTTCATGTGGCTGCTTGTCTTTACGCTGCTGTTCGAGGGCGGACTGATCCCCTACTTTATGGTGATCCGCAGTCTGGGGTTGCTCAACACCATCTGGGCGTTGATTGTGCCGGGCGTCTCGGCATGGAGTGTGATTTTGCTGATGAACTTCTTCCGGGAAGTGCCGCGCGAACTGGAAGAGGCAGCGCTGCTCGACGGTGCGTCGCACTGGCAGACGCTTTGGCGCATTTACGTGCCGCTCTCGGTGCCAGCGATTGCCACGCTGGCGCTCTTCGCCGCTGTCTGGCATTGGAACGCCTGGTTCGACGGCATGATTTTCATGACGGACAATGCCAACTATCCACTTCAGACCTATCTGCGCACGGTGGTGATCGACCTCAACGGTACGACCATTCAAATGGACGTAACGAAAGTAGATGCACTCTCGCAGCGATCGCTGCGCGCCGCCATGATCTTTGTCGCCACTGTGCCGATCATGCTGATCTACC
>DGFH01000095.1:1192-5887 GCA_002391565.1 Anaerolineales bacterium UBA3905 | reverse complement strand
AGATGTGTATAAGAGACAGGCCGCGCCACGGCGCCACGCTCACCGAAGTCTGATACTCGCTCACGACCAGCGGCGCGCTGCCGACAATGTTGCTGGCGTCGGGGATCGTGCCCAGCGTCGTTTGCATGAGCGTGTTGGTCGGCGACAACATCCCCACATTGTCGGCGACGCCCATGTCCCAGTAGTTGATCGGGAATGGATCGCCATCCAGCCCGATGCCGACGACCGTGCCGCCGGTGAAGGCGCCGGCGCGGTTGCCCCAGAAGATGTTGTTGAAGAGCAGCGGGTTGCTGAAAATGGGCGAGCCGGCTGGCAGCGTAGCCTGCAACAGAGCACTGTTGCGCGCCGTCGACAGACCGGCTGGCGCCGCCTGCCCGTTGCTGGTCATTGCCGTGGCCGTCGTGATGTTGTTCATCACGGTGTTGTTGTAGAAGCGCACGTCGGGCGCATCGTTGAGCGAGACGCCGCCGCCTTCGTGCGTCGAGACATTATTGACGATGACGTTGTTGTAGACGTTGTACGGGAAGTTGCCCGCCATCAGGAAGCGCACGCCACCGCCATCATCGTTGCTCAGGTTTGCCTGGATCAAGTTGTCAAAGATGTTGACCGGCCCGGCGCCCGGCGAGAGCACACGGAAGTCAGCTGGCAACTCACCCGCGATCATGATGCCGCCGCCTTCATCGTAGGAACGGTTGAAGTAAATGCGGTTGTGGTGGATCTGACCATTCGGGCTGTAGCCGTAGTGGCTGATGCCGCCGCCGTACTCTGCCGAGTAGTTGCCGCAGATGTCGTTGTAGGCGATCTCGTAATTTGCGGCGCCGGAGAAGACGCCGATGGCGCCCGCCAGATTCGTGCCACCGTTGGCGATGATGCGGTTGTGGCGGATCGTCACGTTGTCGTTCTGATTGTCGTTGAACGGCGTCGGCAGATTCGGCGTACCCAGACGGATGGCGGCAGCGTAGGCGCCACCGTTGCTCTGCAGGATGTTGTTGGTGATGCGCATATAGCGCGCATAGGCATTGGCAAAGATGCCGCCGCCTTGCACAGCGGCAAACTCACGCTGCGTCGGGTCGGCCGGCGTCAGGTTGTTGGGGAAGCCCTGCTGGTCGCCGCCCTGAATCGTCAACCCGTCGATGGTGACGGATCGGGTTGACGTCATTTCGGCGTCTTCAGCCAGCACGTAGATCACCGCGCCTTCGTAGAGCGCCTGACTGCCGTCGAAGTCGATCGACTGCACGAAAGTGCGCCACTGGGCCGCATATTCGGTGTCGCCGGCGATGCCGCGTCCATCCAGCACCGAGCCGAGCACATAGCTGGCGTCACTGCGCACGCCGCCCGGCCCCACACCCTGCAACGTCAACGGCGAGTAGATGGCGACATTTTCGTAGTAAACGCCATTCGGATTCCACAATGCCGTTTCACCCGGATAGACGATCACCACGCGCGGGCGAGTGCCGGTCGCCGCTGCCGCCGCATCGATGCCCGCCTGCACGGCGGCATAGGTGCGCCCCGGCCCAACCTCGAAGAGCATAGGGTTGTAGCCACTGCCGATGACATGGAAGCTGAGACCGTTGACGGTGGCGTTGCCGTTTGCAGCGCGGATGCCGAGCTGGTGCACGCCGGCCGGAATTGTCGTCGGCACGGTCACGTTGATGGTGCGGTCTGTCCAGCTATTGACCTGGAGCGGCAGCGCGCCGTCGAACAAGACCTCACCAGTGGTGACGCCGAACCCCTGCCCTTCGATGGTGAACTGGCGATTGTCCGACGTCACATTCAGCCGCACGAAGGGACGTGAGACGGCAAACAACTGTGGCGTGGCGTCGTCCAGGAAGCACTGCGGCGGCGTGGCGTATTGCGACCCCCCGGCCAGAATGCCCGGCACGATCTGCGTCGGCGCCAGGTCGGATGGCACAATCAAGCCCGGATAGACCTCGAAGGTGGCGCCGATGGTGCGGTATTGCGGGTTATAGTTCGGGTTGAGCGCGCCCGGCTGCCCCGGATCGTTGCCCAGGATGTAGTACATCCCGGCGCAGACGCCAGCAGGCATCGGGCAATTCACCGAATAAGTGGAGGGCAACAGCACCTCGTAGACGCCGTTGTAGTCGGGTGTGATCGTCGTCACCAGATTGTTGGTGAAGTCGTAGACGCCGATCGGGATGTTGAAGATGCCCGCCTTCTCGCCGAAGTTGATGCTGGTTGGGTCGGTGGAGACGGTCAGGTCGTCGATGATGTAACCTTTCCACTTGCCCGGAATCGGCACTTCGGTGAAGAGGTTGAAGGTCGGTGCGATCGACTTGCCGTTATTGAGGGTGACCAGGCGCACATCGCACAGTGGGCGCTGCTGGCCCTCGTAGATCGAGCCGCCAGCCTCGGCGAAAGCCGGGTTGTAGGTGGCGTTCGGGCCATCCGCGCCGACGCCAGCGACATCGACCGTGTGCAACGCGCCGGCGCACGCTGGCGGCGGCACCTGTGGCATGACGAACTCGTCGCCATCGAAGACGTTGACATCCTCTTCACGCGTCACCCGGTAGAGCGGACGGCCAAAGACGGCGTCATTGGGAATCTCGACCTCCACCAGATAGTCAGCGGCAGGCAATGGCGCCGGAGCTGCGCCGCCGAAGCACTGTTCGTTCACCACATCATAGCCGGTGGTCAGACAGCCTTCGGTGAAGCCGTAGTTGCCATCCAGCGTGGCGAACCCATCTTGCACCTGGGTGCCGGTCAGCGGCGCTTCGATGCAGCGGCGGCCACCGATGGCCTGCCCGCCAGCGCCGTCAGTCGGCAGCACTTCCTGGTTGCCGTTGCCAAAGGGCATTGGTGCGCCGTTAGCGTCGCGGGCGATGCAGTCGACCGGGTGCTCCCAGGTCTCGGTCAGTTGCGAACCAAGCAGGCGACCAAAGGCGTAGGAGCCGTCCGGCGCCAGCTCGTACTGCCGGCGCGCATCGCAGGGCGTCCCTGAGTTTGTGCCACAGCGCACCGGCTGATAGAGATTCACACGGATGTCGGGAATGCCGGGTTGGAACGGTTCAACGCCTGCGTAGCGCGGGTCTAGCTCGTTGCGCGTGGTGTCGTAGGAGACAGTGCCGACGATGCCGCCATTGCGTGGCCCACCGCGCGTGCCGCTGGCGTCGTAGGCTTTGACGCCCCAATCGATGCGCGCACCCTGTCCTAGAATCGGCAGCACACCGATGTCGACGCCATTGCCCAGAATTGTTGTTGGCGTCGACTGGTTTTCCACCTGATAGGTGAATCCGGTCGTGTAGTAACGGTCGTTGTACGCCTCCAGCACCATCCAGGAGCTCATCGGATAGGCTTTCTCGAAGGCGTAGTAGCCGTTGACATCGGTCGTCGCTGCGATCGACATGCGGTCGATCTCGCTGTTGTCGCGATCCTTGAGGACGACCAGGTAGTTGGCAATGCCGCGTTCGCCCGGATCACGCTTTCCGTTCTCGTTGGCGTCCTCAAAGACATAGCCATCGAAAGGAGTGAACCAGCCGGTGAGGAAGGGCGTACCCATGTCGTACATTTCGCCATTTTCCACCGTCACCTGCATCCAATCCAGGATGTAGTGCAGGTTCTCATCCCACCAGGTGAAGAGATAATTGCCGTCGGGTACGTTGTTGATCTCGAAGTAACCGTTTTCATCAGTTTTGCCGATGTAGACGGCGGTGTCGCCGTTCTGCAAGTCGGAGAGCGCCACCCAACCGTTGTCGATGGGGCCTGTCACTTTGGCGCCATTGAAGCCGCTCCAGATGTCGCCGTAGTAGGGCAGCCCGCCTGTTTGAGGCAGGAAGACCGAGGCGGCGACGAGCGTGCCGCGCACGCCGCCCGTAACAGCCGTGTTGGTCAGCAGGTCGGTGGGACGCACAAAGCCGAACATCGTCCAGGGGAAGGGTTCGCCAGCCACGACAAACTCATTGTCAAGGCCGGTGCCGCCTTCCTGCAGCCAGGTGTCCCAGCTCCACGAGCCTTCGAGCGTGGTCGTCTCCGTCCACGCCTCACCATCGGGTGGCGACACTACCACGTCGTAACGCAGGGGACCAAGGTTAGGGATCACGATGTCGCCATTTTCGTCGCTGATCGTGCAGCCGATCAGTTCGCGCCCGATCGGGTTCATGTCAGCGTCGTAGATCGTGCACAGGGGGTTGCCGAACATATCGACGGAAACCTGCCCTATCGTATCGTTGATAATGGCGCGAAACCCGCCCAATCCACGTTCGGCGGGCGCGTCGAATTGCCCGTTGACGGAGGAGATGTCCTCAAAGACCTTGATGCGAATGGTGGCCGTCGGCATAGGATCGGGTTGCAAACGCACGGTCACCGGCCCGCTGAGCGGCACGGTGAAATGCTGACCGCCGATTTTGTAGCCTTCCGCCACCACCGAGATCAGATATTTGCCGGGCGGCAGATCGAAACCGCCAGCGGTGAAGTCATCCTGATTCCC
Organism: Anaerolineales bacterium UBA3905; assembly: GCA_002391565.1. GTDB lineage: Bacteria > Chloroflexota > Anaerolineae > Caldilineales > Caldilineaceae > Caldilinea. The sequence continues at coordinate 1,443 of DGFH01000095.1, read as the reverse complement.
CTGGGTGACAATCGGTGCAGCGCCGGGCACCGCGCGCAACGAGGGCCAGTCACAGTTCGCCGGGTAATCCGGGTCAGGGTCGCCATTCGGCAACAACGGTGAGCAGCCCGCATTGCGGGGTTGGAGCGGATTGCCGGTATTGTCTTCGTTGATAATGTAACGGAACTCTGTGATCGGATCGCCAGCCGTCACCGGGCCGCCGGGAGCATCCGGTTCGGTGCGGGCGCTCACCACCAGCACCTGTAAGCGCG
>DGFH01000095.1:0-919 GCA_002391565.1 Anaerolineales bacterium UBA3905 | reverse complement strand
ATGCGTCGCATGTTGCGCAGACCCAGGGCGGTTCCCCACCGGTAGTGATTTGTCATGCGTCCTCCTTGGGTGACAGGATGTCCTTGCCCCGACTGATGATGCGGCAAGGCAAGGGTAGCATGGATTGCGGAGGGCGTGGGTCAAAGTTGCGTTGAGAGAATGTCGCGATTGTGTCAAAATGTCAGCGGTTTGCAAGCTACTGTCAGCGAAAATCCCTTTATACTGCGCACAGCAAACGATCGTAAATTCGTTCAATAGACGTCAACAATGCTCGAACACATTGCAATTCCGTCCTTGCGACCAGTACGCGAGCGCAGCGCCCGTAAGCAAGCCGCCGCGCCACAGACGCTGCATGAAAAATATCTGCAGCTGGTCAATATTCTGCGCTTTTTGCTGCCCGCGCTGCTCCTCGTTGTTGCCAATGGCTTCGAACTGTACGAGCACTGGAATGAAATTCTGCTGTTCGACATTCAGTTGTTGGGGGAAATCTTTATCTTTGGGGTGCTGGGGCCAATTTTGGTCTTTGTCTGGTTGTCATACATCGGCGTGCTAATCAAGAAGCTGGCGTTTGCCAACCGCGAGCTGGCGCAGGTAAACGCGACCCTGGAAAAACAGGTGGCGGAACGCACGGCGACACTGGCTGTGCGCAATCAGGAACTGGCGCTGGCAAACGCTGCCTTGACCAGCAAGAATCAGGAGTTACGTCAGCTTGACCAGTTGAAGTCCGACTTCGTGGCGTTGGTGAGTCATGAACTGCGCGCCCCGTTGACGACGCTCAATGGCGCGCTGGAAATGACCTTGCATGCGCCTGAGGCGTTACCCGAGCAGCCGCGCCGCCTGCTCGAAGTCATGGCTGCGGAGAGTCGGCGCCTCACCCGCTTTGTGCAAACGATCCTGGACCTGTCTCTTATACACATCT
>DGFH01000343.1:1566-2903 GCA_002391565.1 Anaerolineales bacterium UBA3905 | reverse complement strand
ATCTCCAATCTCCTAATCTCCACTCTCTTGAAACAGCACCTTTCCGCTCCCCGGCGTCGCCAGCACTTCGCCCTGGGCATAAACGGTGACGCCGCGCAGAATCACGCGCTCGACGCGCCCGTAGACACGCTGTCCGGCGAAGGGCGTCCAACCAACTTTCGTCTTGAGAGCGGCGTCGGTTAGCTCATACTCCGCATCGACATCCACCTCGATCCACGTCTCTGGTTGTGCAGGCAAGCCGTAGATACGGCGCGGGTTGTCGGCGCAGCGCGCCACGATGTCCTCCTGCGTGAGCCGCCCGGCGTGGGCGGCGGTGAGCAGTAGCGGCAACATCGTCTCCAACCCAGGTACCCCTGGCGGAGGAGCGGCTGGCGCTTCGCTCACACCGATTCCTTTTTCTGCCAATGTGTGCGGCGCGTGGTCAGTGGCGAAAATGTCCACCACGTCCAGATTTTCCCAGAGCGCGGCGACATCGTCGGGCGTCGCCAGGCGCGGACGCATATCGCCACGCGCCCCAAGGCGCGGCAGGTCTGCGGTCGAGAGAAACAAATGATGGGGCGTCACCTCACATGTGACCGGAATGTCACGCTCCTTTGCCGCCCGGATCAGCTCGATCTCGCTGCGTCGGCTCACGTGGGCGATGTGCAACGGCACACGGTAGATCTGGCTGAGCGCCAGGCACACAGGCAGCATCAACTCCTCGGCGTGCACCGTGATCGGCCCCAGACCGTGTTCGGCGCCCTGCATGCGATAACCATGCTGGTCAGCCGCTGTGGCCCAGGTGCGGAATAGACGGTGCATCAATGCGAGTGTGTCGATGCGCAAACTGCCGAAGGTGTCGGAGACGTAGATTTTTAGCCCACACGCCTGCGGCGCCACCGGCAGGTACGCATCGCCTTCCGTATTGGTGGCGCCAACAAAAAGCCCGACATCACACACAGCGTGGGCTGCGGCGCGTCGGGCTTTGTCGGCCAGCCGGGCGGGCGTGGATGTGGGCGGGTTGGTGTTGGGCATATCCAACACCGTCGTCACCCCACCGGCCAGCGCCGCCATCGTGCCGGTGGTGAAATCTTCCTTGTATTCATAGCCTGGTTCGCGCAGATGTACATGCGCATCGACCAGGCCGGGGAGACGAAGTGTGCTCATGGATGGTCTTCCTTTTCATTGAATTGTAGCCGGAATATTGCCATCTCCCCAAACCATATCGATTGTTCTGAAAATAGAGACGAGGGGCGCTTACTATTACTGACCGCCAGGTTAACTGTTTATCTTCCCGGAAGCTTTGGAGCTTCCGGGAAGATTGCGAGCAATATCACGTGACAACCTAGAAATCGATA
>DGFH01000343.1:0-1422 GCA_002391565.1 Anaerolineales bacterium UBA3905 | reverse complement strand
AGCAATATCACGTGACAACCTAGAAATTGATAAAGACCGTCAGACTGGACGCGATTTGAAGTAGATCAACTCGCTCACGCCAGGTCTGACATAATCGGGAAGTGCACCAACCTGGGTGTAGCCGTGCCGCTGATAGAAGCGCTGCGCCTCGCGGTTAAAATCGGACACAAGCAATATGATGCTGGGGCTGACGGCAAAGAGCGCAGCCTCGGCATGGGACAGAAGCGCGCGCCCGATCCCCTGACCATGAGCATCGGGCGCAACGCCAAAGAGCATGATATAGCCGCTACGCTGAAAGGCGCCCTCCACCACATACCAGACAAAGCCGGCGATCTGTCCTTCAACCTCGGCTACAGCGATCGTGGCGCCGTTCTCCAGCCCACGCTGCAGCCGTTGCGCCGCCGACGCCAGCGTCACGCCGTAACGTTGCCAGAGTGCATTGCGCGCCATGATGGCGGCGACGGCAGGTAGATCATCCTGCGTCATGGCGCGTATGAAAGGCGCAAGGGACATAACGATCGATCAGCGCGCCCCACACGCCTGCAAACACGCCTGCATGTGCCCGCGCGACTCTGCAGCGATGATACAGCACTGCTCAACGGTGTACGCTTTGGCGCCGATGATCTCCAGGTCGAGCGGGCCGGTGTAGCCATTTTCGTGCAACACGCGGATATAGCCGACCAGATCGATATCGCCGCGCCCGTTGGCTTGCTCTTCCGGCTTGCCGGGTCCTTGCTGCCGTCCCTTGCAGTCGCGGATATGGACGTGCCTGACGCGGCTGATCACAGCGGCGATGGCTTCGACCGGGTTCTCGTTAGCGCGGTGGATGTGCGAGGGATCCATGTCCACGCCAAACGCCGGCGAGGTGATGGCGTTCATCATACGCAGCGTCGTCGGCGTGTTGTAGACTGCCTGCCCCACATGCGCCTTGACGCAGAGCGTGACGCCGTAGCGCTCCGCTTTGAGCGCCAGCTCGCCTAATTCGTCGATGGCTTGCACCAGGCTGGCTTCGTCGTCGGATTTGCCGCCAGGACCGCAGTTGATGATCGGCACACCCAATTCGACCGCCGCCTGCATTGCCTTCTCCATTTTAGCGACGTCGCGCGAGGGCTGCTCCATCGCCAGCAGCGCCAGCCCATAGGTGGCGGAAAGCTGCTTGATCTCCGGGACAAGTTCCTGCCAGCGATCCAGCACCAGATGTTCGCTCATACCGTCGATGGCGGACAGCTCGATGCCGTCGTAACCAGCCAGCGCCAGGTAACGAAAGGCGGTCTCCAGCGAATAGCCGCCGAAAAGCACAGAATTTGCGCCAAGTTTCATGCAATGATCTCCCTATTTTGTGTAGGCGCGGCTCTTAGCCGCACGCTCTCGTCAGACAGTGCGGTTAAGAACCGCACCTACTTCTGTCTCTTATACACATCT
>DGFH01000073.1:10875-18911 GCA_002391565.1 Anaerolineales bacterium UBA3905 | reverse complement strand
CCGGCGCTGGCAAGGGTTGACTCCAGCGCCGAGAGGTTATCGTTATCCCCCCCGCGAATCTCCTCGGTGGCGACGGCGTCATTCTCGTTGACGATGGGCACGATGCGCTGTTCAAGCAGCGCCGTAAAAGCATCGCGGGCGTTGATGTAGCGCTGGCGATTCTCCACATCGCTGCGCGTCAGCAGAATCTGCCCAACGCGCACGCCGTAGATGTCGAAGAGCCGTTCCCAGACGCGCATCAACTGCAACTGCCCCACGGCGGCAAACAGCTGCTTGCTGGTGATGGTGGACGGCAACGCCGGGAAATTCAGGTGGGCGCGCCCCGCCGCGACTGCGCCCGACGTACAGACGACGACATCCCGCCCCTGGGCATAGAGGCTGGCGCACTGGCGGGCAAGCTCGACCATACGCGCCTGGTTGAGCTGCCGACCGCCGCCGGTAAGAACACTGGTGCCAAGTTTGACGACAATCCGCTTATACATGCTGAAAAGTATAGCGGATGGCAGGCGGGTTTGGTCAAAATGAGCAGAAATTGAGCAACGTTCGGGCTGGAAGCAGAGAGACGAACGCTTTATTCTGGAGAGGCGGACAGGATGACGATGCCTGTTGGTTGATGCAGTTGGAGACGCTGTCGGCGCCGCAATTGGCGTAACGCATTCGTTGTCACGCCCCTGACGCTCTGTTTCGCACACACTTTGTCAACTACCAGGAGGATTGCACACGATGAGCACTGCCACCAATCAAGCCGTTCTTGAACAGGCGCGTCGCTATTTCAACGTCGGCGACATCGAAGGTTATCTTACGACGCTCTATGCGCCAGACGCCATCGCTCATTTTCTGCCACCGGAATTGCCACAGGGGCACGCCGGGCTGCGTATCTTCTACACTGCTTTTCTTGCCAGTTTTCCTGACGTGCAGTTGCATTTTGACGACATCATCGCCGAAGGGGACACGCTGGCCGTGCGCTATCATGTCGCCGGCGCCCACCTGGGCGAATTCAACGGCATTCCCGCCACCGGCAGGCAATTCACCATCAGCGGTGCGACCATGCTGCGCTTCGTCGCCGGCAAGGTCGTCGAACGCTGGTCGCATTCCGATTTTGTGGGGTTGATGCAGCAGCTTGGCGTCATCCCGGCCCAGGCAACTGCGTGATTTCATCTGTCATTCCGTCGATAGGGCAACAGGAGGCTTCCACCATGTCCACCGCAGAGAACAAGGCTACCGTCCGCCGCTGGTATCTCGAAATTTTTAATCAGAATCGGCTTGACGTAGCCGACGAGATTCACACGGCCACTTACACCAACCACGATCCCTATGCGCCGCCAGGGGGCTTTGGCGTCGGCCCACAGGCAACCCGAAATGTCGTGACGCTCTACCGCGCGGCGTTTCCTGACGTGCAGTTCACCATCGACGCGCAGGTGGCTGAGGGCGATAAGGTCGCCACCCGTTGGACTGCGACAGGCACGAACACGGGTTCGCTCAACGGCATGCCGCCGACAAACCGACGCATCATGATTTCAGGCATCAGCGTCGAGCGCTTCGAGGATAGCAAGATTGCCGAAACCTGGGTCAACTGGGATTTCCTGAGCATGCTCCAGCAACTGGGTGTGATGCCTGCGGCCAGCTAATCATGCCGACAATCGGGAGGCGCCACCCGGCGGCTGGATGGCGCCCTACACAAGGAGTTGCGACGATGCGCCCGCCACGATCACTCATTACCGGCGTCCTGATAACCACCATCCTGGTGGCAGTCATTGCTCTGGTGCAGCGCCGTCCCCCATGCGCCGCCTTCGCCCCTGACCGGATTGCCTATCTTGAGAAGGCCGGTTGGGAAGCTTATTACGACCGTGACTGGCCGCGTGTACTTGCACTGATGGTGCAGATGAATCGCACGCAGTTCTGCATGAGCTGGCTCGACGCTGCGCTGGGAGCGCTGGACATCGTGCGCGCTGCGGCGGCGTTTGCGCCGGTCGACAACGATGTTGCCGCAGCGACTGCGCATCTCGAACATTTCTACGCCAGAGCGCGCACGGCAGCAGGGCTGCGCGCCGACGCCGCCACCCTTGCCACGCTGGAGATGGAGTATTGGGTCGTGCATCGCGATCTGGCCATCGCCCGCAAAGCTGCGCCCGACCACGCCGGCGACATCGCGCCGATGGTGGCGGCGCTGGAAGCCCTCCACGCCACTCTCTTCGACGCGCCGCAGGCCGCAATCCATCGCTCCGCCGCACAACGCGCCCTGGCCGCCGCCACCGTCGATCGCATCACCGGGGGGTATTCGGAGGATGCCGCCGCCGACTGGCAAACGATCGAGCAGCTGCTCCAGGAGGCGTATCGCGCCGTCAGCCCGACGCCGATTGCTATCGAGTAAGACGGCGCCCGCCCGATAGGCTGGCTGTCCGGTCGGAAGCAGCTCGTAACCGCAGGTTCCCGCAGACATCCATGTCGCGCTGAAAGCGATGACCTACGTAATAACAATCAAAGGATGAACCAACATGGCTGACTACGCCTTTACCACTGTTTGGCGGCTGGATGCGCCGGTCGCCGCCGTTTGGACTGCAATTACCGAGGTCGAACGCTGGCCGCTCTGGTGGCGCGGCGTTGAAGCGGTGGTTCAGCTTCGCCCCGGCGACGCCGCCGGCCTGGGCGCAATCCATCGCTACACATGGAAGAGCAAATTGCCGTATCGACTGAGCTTTGCCATGGAGACGACGCACGTTGAACCCTATCGTCGGCTCGCAGGTCGCGCACAAGGCGAACTGCAGGGCACAGGCTGTTGGACCTTTGCCGAGACCGGCGTCATCACCACTGTGCGCTACGACTGGAATGTGCAAACTACGCAGGCATGGATGAATCTGCTGGCGCCAATGGCGCGCCCACTCTTTGCCTGGAATCACGATGTGGTGATGGCGTGGGGCGGCGAGGGGTTGGCGCACTGGTTGGGGGCGCATCTGCTCCCAGAAACCGCCGCAGTTGAGCAGCCTGAACGGCAAATGAGCAATAACTGATCTGCGCCCGGCGTGGGAAATGAACAGGACGAAGGTCTAAAGTAGAGCCATCAGTTTCGCACAATGGGCAGACGCCCAGTTTTTTACACAACAGGAGAAAACCGATGACTCGCTCGACTTCCACCCATGCCCACGCCATCGTCCTCGGCGCCAGCATGGCCGGTCTGCTGACGGCGCGCGTGCTGAGTGAACATTTCAGCCAGGTGACGCTGATCGAACGCGACCCGGTCGCCGACCGCCCGGAGGCACGCAAGGGGCAACCACAGACGCGCCATCTGCACGGACTGCTCGCCAGCGGGCTGGAGATCATGACCCGCTACTTTCCCGACCTGATGGAGGCGCTCGAAGCCGGCGGCGCCATCGTCGGCGACTTTGGCGAAAATATGCGCTGGTGCACCTATGGCGGCTATCGGCAACGTTTTACGCTGGGCAGCAAAGCCGCATTGATGAGCCGCCCCTTCCTGGAATACCTGGTGCGCACACGCACGCTGGCGCAAGGCAACGTTACCCTGTTGGACAATTGCGCGGTGCGCCGCCTGTTGACGACCACGGATCGCATGCGCATCGTCGGCGTTGAGGTTGAACAACGTACGCAGGATAGCGCCGTGACTGTCCTCACCGCTGATCTGATTGTCGATTGCACCGGGCGCGGCTCACGCACGCCGCAGTGGCTGGCCGAGCTGGGTTACACGGCGCCGGTGGAGAGCGAAGTCAAGGTGAATGTGGGCTACGCCACGCAAATCTTCCGCCGCACCCCCAGCGACGACTACGCCAGAGATTGGGTTCTGATCACACCGGAAGCGCCGCGCGAGACGCGCTTTGGCGCGATGTTTCCCATCGAGGGCGACCGCTGGATCGTGTCGATGGGCGGCTGGGCAGGCGACCACGCGCCAACCGACCCCGCCGGTTTTCTGGAATACGCCCGCACCATGCCGACGCCTGACATCTACAACATGATGCGCCAGGCTGAAGCGCTGACCGATGTCTACCCGTACAAATTCAATAGCAGTCTGCGCCGCCACTACGAGAAGCTAACCCGTTTCCCGGCCGGCTACCTGGTGCTGGGCGACGCCATCAGCAGCTTTAATCCTACCTACGGACAGGGGATGACATCGGCCGCGCTGCAGGCGGCGGCGCTGGATGAATTGCTGATGCAGCGACACGGCAACCTGACCGACATTGCCCCGGCTTTCTTCAAGCGTGCGGCAAAAATCATCGATACGCCGTGGCAGTTGGCGGTCGGTGAGGATTTTCGCTTCCCGCAGACGACCGGCCCCAAACCCGCCGGCATCGATTTACTCAATCGCTACGTCGCCGCCGTGCATCGCGCCACACTCGTCGACCCAGAGGTGGGGCGCGCGTTCGCCAAAGTGATGAATCTGATGGCGCCGCCACCCAGCCTGATGACGCCCGGCATGATGGTGCGCGTCTGGCGGGCGAATCGTCAACTGCGCCAGCGCCGGCCGCTCCTGGAGACGGTATTGGCGCCACTGAAGCAGTAGCGCCGCCAGAAACCAGGTTGCCTGACCGAAGTCCAGGTCACTGGCAGTCACAGGATTGATTGAGAGTGTCGCCTTCATTGCGCACACACCTTCCCGGAAGCTTGGAGCTTCCGGGAAGGTATGAACAGCCCGCTGCCATCAAAACGGAAATCTCTTACTCTCCAATCTCCCACACCGTCGTCGTGCCGCTGAACTCATTAGCAACCAGCAGCAGCGGTGCGCCGGTGGGGCTGTCGGCGGCGGGCACGAAGACGATGCCTTCGGGCGCCAGATCGCCGGCTGCTTCTGTGGCGACGGTGAAGTCGCGATTGTTGGCGTACTGCACGAAGATCGGCGCACGCGGGTCGGTGATGTCCCACACCATCACGCCGCCGATGCGCTCCAGCCCGATGAAGGCATAGGTGCGCCCGTCGATCTCGCCCAGCGCCAGCGCCTCTGGTTCTGGCCCTTTGTCGTCGCTGCGGCTGTCGAAACTGTCGTTTTCGCCGCTGCTGTTGAAGGCGTCGGGCAGCAGCCCGGCGGTGATGCGTTCGATGGCATCGCCGCTGTCAAAGACCAGATTGCCCGCTGCATCCCAAATCGAGAAGGAGCGCCCACCAAAAGCGGCGATACGGTCAACCAGACCGTCGCCGTTCACGTCGGTGCTGGCCGTGCTGACGCGCAGGCGACCGAGGTTCTCCTCGCGTTGGAGTTCAGCAGCGTTGGGGAAGAGCGCACTATCGAGCACCAGGTCGCCCAGCCGCGCCTCCTCGCTGTAACCGTCATAGTCGCGGGCGTCGCCCTCGTTGGCCGTGACCAGGTACAGTTCATCCTTCACCGTGTACGCTGCGATAGCATCCGGCATGTACATACTTTGCACCGGCCAGTTCGCGATGTTGACGCCGCCGTCCTTATCGCTGGCGTCCAATCCATTCTCCGCCAAGCGTACAATGCCCAGTACAATCGGCGTAGGATTCGGGTTCTCCTCGATGAGCCCGGTCGCCAGGTCGAAGGCGCCGCCGACGCCAAAGTCATCGTCGTTGATGACTGCCAGTGTATTCTCGTCGATCAACGCCAGCCCTTCTGGCTTATCCACCATGTCGTAGCCAATTGCGCCCAGGTCCACCGCGAGCGTCTTGGTTGCCGGGGTAATGCCCAGCCTGGCCAGCCCGGCGTCGCTCTGCAACTCGACGCCAATGGGCAAGTCGTAGCCCAGGAAATTGGTGGCGGCGTCGAGATTGATGCGATAGACCAGTTTGCGCGCAGCAGGGCCGGTGTCGTCATTGCGTTCCATCACCAGGATCGAACCGTCCGGCGCGGCCACGGCGTCGCCAATTTTGTCCACACCGTCACCGTCAAGCCGATAGAAATACTCGCCCACCGTCTGCGCTGCGTTGGTGTCGAAGGCCAGAATGCGCACCAGCGTGGACGCCTTGGAATTGCTATCTTTCTTACTGTCAGGATTGTCGATGGGGCTCTGAATAAAGGCGTACAGGATGCCATCGCGCAGCGCGACTGCCTCGAAGCCGCGATTGGCGCGCCGCTGGGCGTAGATTGCCGGCAATGCCTCTTCACCCACCACAACGCCGGTCTCCTCATTGTTCGAGCCTTCCGGCACATAGCGCGCCAGCAGCACGCCATCGGCGCCAAAGTGGTAGATGGCGGGACGATATTCATCCACCAGCCAGTAGGCGCCATCCTCTGCGCGCACAATGCCTTCCGGGTCGGCGCCCAATGGATCGAGTTCCAGTGGATTGCCTTGCAGATCGACTGGCTTCTCGTCGGCGTAGGCCATGCCCGGCTCGCCTGCCAGGTTGGGCAGCCCGGTGAGGGGCATTCCATCGGCGCGCGTCAAGCCGATCTGCTCCAGAATTTCCACCGCGCCGACAACCGGGTCAAGCGCCAGCCGCACAATAACCGGCTGGAAGTCGGGCAGGACAAAGGGACGTTCGTTAACGCCGTCGTTGTCCACGTCCACTGGCTCCGGGTTCGGGCCGCGGTCGGTGTGGGTGACAAAGATGTAGCGACCGCTGTCGTCCATGCCTTCGTAAAAGAGACCGGAAAAACCACCCAACAAAATCTCCTGACCGGTGGCAGTCACACCAAGCACCGGGCGATCGGCGATTTCGTAGCGTTCCAGCGTGGCGACCGGCGCGTCGAAGTGCTTGAAGCCTAGCGGCAACAGCGTCGTCACTTCAGCATTTGCCAGATCGACGACGGCCAGTGCATTGTTCTCTTGCAAGGTGACAAACGCTGTCGTGCTGTCGGGCGAGACGGCGATGTATTCCGGCTCCAGGTCCTGGGCGACGGTGGCATTGGGGCCGTAGATGCGAATCTGCGCATCCAGTTCAGCGTCGTTGAAGGCGGCAAAACCGGCGGTGCGCACGCTGGCGTCGCTCAATGCCGCCACACCGCCGCTCATATCGATAATGGAGACCGATCCTTCCGGGTCTACCGAGTAATCGTCGTTGGGTTCACCTTCATTCGCCGTCAGGACATAGCGCCCATCGGGTGTAAAGGTGAGCATGTCTGGCAGTGCACCGACGGCCACTTGCGCCAGCACAGCACCGTCTGGGTCGAGAAAGACGACAGCGCCGGGGTCGGTCTTCTCCGCAGCCGGCACGGCGACAGCCAGCAGATCGCCAAACACATCGACGCTGGTGGCAGCGTCGCCAAATTGCGTCATATCCACCTGACTCACCAGCGCAGGCGCCGTCGGGTCGCTCACGTCAAGAATGTCGAGCGTTTTGTCGCCGCCGTTAACGACGTAGGCGCGCTGCGTCCCGGCATGATAGGCAACGATCTCAGCAGCGGCGGCGTCGAGTTGGCCGGTGGCGTATGCACCCAGCGGGCGGATCGTGAGGGATGGCGGCGCGTCTTGCGCTTGCGCCGTCGGCGTGAGCAGCGCAGAGGCCAACAACGCCGCGCTCAGTGCACCAACAAGCAGATTCTTGCGTGTGAGCATAGGATTTCATGACTCCTTCGTTGCAGGTTGCAGATGGCAATTCTAGCCTGGAAATAGGCTGACGTGAATATACGCAGCGGTTGTTAACGCTACGCGTGAGATATGTCAAGATGAGGTTAACAGGCGCCTTGAGGCTCACGCCGTCTGTTCGAGGAGGTTGCAAGTTTCTGCCAGGGCATCGACCCCACCCTGGTTGTAGGCGATCCAGGGAATCGATGGCCGCTCAGCGTGTTGGTGCGTTTGTAGCGCCGTCTGCCAGCGCGTCTGCTCCGCCAGGATCTGTCTGAGCAATTCATCGGATTGGGCGTCGCTGGTTTTGCGCACAATCCGACGTAATGTGGTGAACGCCACTAGCCGGCCTTCGTCATACTTCAACCCACCAGTCACACGGCCATCTTTATGCAACTGACAGGCGGTCTGGTTGCCGGCATGGAGAGCATACTCTTTTTCAGTGCGTACAATCTGCGCATCCAACCATGTCAGCAACGCTGTGACATCCATCTCTTCCACCCTCGTCAATCTACGTGCACGTGCGCCAAGCGCCGCCCGGCCTGATGGCGTAGTCCGCTGATGGTTAGCGCC
>DGFH01000073.1:0-10526 GCA_002391565.1 Anaerolineales bacterium UBA3905 | reverse complement strand
TCCACCCATTGGGTGCGCACGCCATACACCTGCGCCACCTCGGCGTCAAAGGTTGTAAAGAGCAATTGCTTATAGAAAAGCAGGATCACCAGCCCCACCAGCAGCGTAATCCCACCGACTACGGCCACCTCTTCCCACGTTACGCCGAGGATGTTGCCAAAGAGCGCAGCGTCGAAGGATTGGGTAAAGCGACGATAACGACTGATCAAGGCCACCCCCACGGCAAAACTGGCCGTTGTAATGACGCCAATTGCAGCATCGGCGCCAATGCGCGTGCGCCGCACCGTCTGGTTGATCAACACCGCTGTCAGAAAACCCCACAGACCCGCGCCCAAATAGAAGTTCCATTGCATGACATAGGAGACAACGGCACCGCCAAAAATGGCATGCGACAACCCGTGCCCAATGTAACTCATGCCGCGCAGCACGATGTAGACGCCGAGCAGCCCGCACAACGCGCCGGAGAGCGCCGCTACACTCAAGCCGGTGCGGAAAAATTCGTATTGAAACGGTTCAACGAGCCACGGCATAGGGCAGTTCCTCCTCTCGTGCAGGGGAGGTTGATGGGATGTCGGACAAGATATGCCCAGCCGCTGTGCGCCGGTGGTCGGACGCAGACGCGGGCGGAAGGTTGCGATGTGTGTGGGGATACGGCTTCTGCGCCACCAGTAACAACCCCTCCTGGCGCAGCACCACCATCTCGCTGCCATAAGTGCGGCTCAGAATGGCCTCAGTAAAGATCTCTTCTGGCGCACCCTCGGCGATCACCTCGCGATTGAGACAAACGATCCAGGGCACGTGCGCCGCCGCCGCATTGAGATCGTGCGTCGTTAACAGGATTGTCATGCCCTGTCGGTTGAGTTCGGCCAGCAGGTGCAAGATGTTCTCCGCTGTGCGCGGGTCGACGCCGCTCGTCGGTTCATCGAGCACCAGCAGATCAGGTTGCGCAATCAGCGCCCGCGCCAGAAAGACGCGCTGCTGTTGTCCGCCCGACAGCGCCCGGATGTGCCGTCCCGCCAGATGGTCAATCTCCAGCCGGGCTAATACAGCGCGCGCTTCGCGCCGCGCGGCGGCGTCATGCCAGGGCCACCAACGCGCCCGCTGCACGCGCCCCATCAACACAACCTGTTCCACTGTTACTGGGAAGTTCCAGTCCACAGTCTCCAGTTGCGGCACATAGCCAATGCGTCCGGCCTGCCGCCCATCGAGCGGCGCACCTTCCAGCAAGACTGCGCCATGCGTCGGTTGCAGCAAACCCAACACCAGCTTGAGCAGACTCGTTTTGCCCGCTCCGCTTGGGCCAACCAGCGCCGTAAACTGTCCCCGCTGCAGGTGCAACGAGACATTGCGCAATGCTGGAGCGGCGTCGTAGCCAAAGGTGACATGACGCATTTCAACAAGCGGTTGCATAGCTTCTCTCCACAAGAAAGCAGTTGTCCTGGAGTTCGTTTGCCCAATCAAACGCCCAACGCAAGTTCTCGCTACTGATTTTGCTCAACGGCGCTATCGGCGCCTGGTACATTACGCGTATCGAACGCCGCCATGATCGATGGATCGCCCCCCAACGCCTCCGCCATGATGCGCAGATTCTCCGCCATCAACCCGAAATAGGAGTGGTTGACGTCGCCTGGCGCGCCAGGCAGATCATCATCGCGCAAGTCATCGACATACGCCGCGCCACTCTCACGCGCAATCTGCTCCAGCACCGGCGACGGGAAAACCTCTGAACCGAAGATCGCAGGCGCCTGTTCCGCCTTGAGCTGCTCAATAATCTCCACAATCTCTTGCGCCGATGGTTCGGCAAAGTCCGACGGCTGAATTGCCCCAATGACCGTCATCCCATAAACAGGCGCAAAGTAAGCCCACGAATCGTGATAGGTGAGCAACTTGCGGTTCTGCGCCGGAATGCTGGCAATTGTCGCCTTGATCGCCTCATCCAACGCCTGGATGCGTTTGGCAAAAGCAGCGTAGTTGGCCGCGTAAGCGTCGGCATGCGCCGGGTCGCGCGCCATCAATTTGTCGCGAATGATCTCGGCGTATTTCAAGGTGAGAAACGGATTTGGCCATAGATGGGGATTGGGGCTGCCCCCTTCTTTGGGAAATGAAAAATCATAGACGTACTGTTCTGGCGTGATCGTCTGATCACCCAATAGCACGATTTCGGCCCCTTCCTTGACGTTAGCTTCCGCCAGTTTGAGGGTTGGCTCCTCCAGTTTTAGCCCGTTGATGAAGATCAGGTCTGCTTCTGCCAGCCGCCGCGCGTCCGATGGCGCCGGTTCATAGGTGTGCGAGTTGACCCCTTCTGGCACAATGCCCACGATCTCGGCATGCTCTCCCGCAATGTTGTAAACGACATTTGTGATCGGCGACACCGTCGCGACGATGCGCAGGCGCGGCGCGGATGTCGTGGCGCCGTCACCGCGCGCCGGCGGCGCAACCGGCGCAGCACAACCGATGCTGACCAGCATAACCAGCCCGGCCAGGAGTATCTTGAGTTTGTTCATACCTGCCTCCCTTGCTCACGCTCTGTTGTCGCCGCATCGTGTGTTTCACCACACGTGCGGCTTATCATCGCGCTATTGCAATCATCCGCATGTGCAAATCATTACAAAACAAGGAAGCTCACGGAAGGTTGCATGCAACTGCAATATCATGTCTGCACAGGGGGAAGATGGGACGCACAATCATCACACCAGCCAAAGATCACAATGTGATCTGCGTCAGCGCGAAACTGATAGCGATTGTGCAGGGCGTCGATCAGTGGCGTCAATAGCTCGTGGGGAAACTCGATGGAGCGACCGCAGGTGCGGCAGACAGCGTGATGGTGCGTGGCGTGCGTATGCAGCGCATAGTGCATGGCGCCAGCGCCCATGTCTGCTTCTGTCACCAGGTCGAGCTGGCGCAATAGCTCAAGTGTACGATAGACAGTCGCCAGGTTGATATAGCTGTTGACACGCTGCACCTGGTCATAAATTTGTTCGGCCGTCATGTGACCGTGCATCTGTTCGACGGCATTCAGGATAATTGCGCGCTGCGGCGTGACGCGAATGCCACGTTGCTTCAGCGCTTCGAGTAAAGAGGGCGTTGCGGACATCTTCCAGCTCCTATTGATGCAATTGTCGCACCTGCAAATCATTTGCAAATAACTTGTATCGTAGTTTGTGCTGAAAAAGAAAGCAAATTACCAATGAGCGCCGCACAACAGCAAAGTGTTCGACCAGAGCCGCCGACCGAGCGTTGGGTTGCGATCCGCCACGGCGAGATATCGCTCCAACTTCATGTGTGGGAATGGTCTGGAGCAGAGCGACCGTTTGTACTGCTCCATGGCCTGGCGAGCAATGCCACAACGTGGCTGGCTGTGGGAAACGAACTGGCGGCGCAGGGACACCGCGTCATTGCTGTGGATCAACGCGGACATGGACGCAGCGATAAGCCGGAGAGCGGATACGATTTCATCACGGTGACCGACGACCTGCACCTTCTATTGCAAGAAATGTTGATTGAAGCGCCTGTAATTGCCGGGCAATCATGGGGGGGCAATGTGGCGCTGGCGTATGGCGCCCGCTATCCCAACGCTGTGCAGCGACTGGTCTTTGTGGACGGCGGCTTTCTTGATCTGCAGGCGCGCCCCGACATGACGTGGGAGCGCGTGGCAGTGGAATTGCGCCCGCCGCCGTTAACGGGCATGCCGCGCGCTGCGCTGGCGGCGCGCATCCAGAGCATGCACCCCGATTGGCCGGCGGCGGGTGTGGAGGCGACACTCAACAACTTTGAGACGCTGCCCGATGGCACGGTGCGTCCCTGGTTAACGCTGGAGCGGCACATGGCAATCCTGCACGCCATGTGGGAGCAGCGCCCACCCGCCCTATATCCACTGCTCGCCTGTCCGGTGACGATCATCGTGGCCGAGGATGCAGGCAATCCTGAGTGGATGGCGATCAAGCGCGGTCAGGTGGCGGCGGCGCAACAGGGGTTGGCGCAGGTGCGGGTGCATTGGCTGCCCAATACGGCGCACGACATCCACGTGCATCGACCGGTGACGCTGGCGACACTGATGCTGGACGAATGGCAAGAAGGATGATGAGATGACGCACCACCCTGGCCTGATCACCCTCTTTGGTTCTGGCGAGACTGCGCCCGGCGCCCAGAAGATTTATCACGCGCTCTTTGCGCACATGCATGAGACGCCGCGCGTGGCGATTCTGGAGACGCCGGCCGGCTTCGAGCCGAACTCCGACTACGTAGCCGGACAGGTGGCGGCGTATTTGCAGAAGCGGCTGCAAAACTTCCGACCTCAGACGGTGATTGTACCGGCGCGCAAGCGGGGGACGGAGTTCAGCCCGGACGTGCCCGCAATCATTGCACCGCTCTATGACGCCAACATCATCTTCATGGGGCCAGGTAGCCCAACCTATGCCGTACGTCAGCTTGAAAACAGCCTGGCGTGGCATGTGTTGCGTGCACAGCATCGATTGGGTGCGTCGTTGATCTTTTCCAGCGCGGTGGTGCTGGCAGCCAGCCGGCATACGTTGCCGATCTATGAAATCTACAAGGTCGGCGAGGAGCTGCACTGGAAAGCTGGCCTTGATCTCTTTGGAGACTTTGGGCTGTCGCTCATCTTTGTGTCGCACTGGGACAATCGTGACGGTGGGGAGGTGCTCGACACCAGCCGTTGTTATTTGGGGCAACGCCGCTTTGAACAACTGCTTGCCATGTTGCCTATCGACCCGGTGCGACGCGTGGTGGGCATCGACGAGAACACGGCGTTGACGATCGATCTGGCGGGTGGACAGTGCGTTGTACGCGGCGCCGGTGGGGTGACAGTCATGCATGGCGAGACAGTACAGCGCTTTGCAGCCGGAACACATTTCGCGCTTGCCGTTCTGGGCAATTATTGTCTACCCGACGCCCAGGCGGGCATCCCCAGTGATATCTGGCATACCACAATCGGGCAAGTTGCGGCGGCGCGTCAGTTGCGCGGCAGCAAGCGCACACCGGATCGTCAAGTGCTGCTGCTGCTGCAAGAGCGCACCGAGGCGCGGGCGCGCAAAGCCTGGGCGGAAGCGGATCGGCTGCGCGCACAGATTGAAGCATTGGGGTGGCGTGTGCTTGACACGCCGGAAGGTTCGCAGGTGGAGGCGCTTGAGGGCGACATCGGTTGAGGTCGTTGACTCCCAATCTCGTTTGCATGTCACCACTGTTGAGTGGTAAACTTCCGAAACGAAATTGTGATAATCTGCGGGTATAGCTTAAAGGCAAAGCTCCTGCCTTCCAAGCAGGTGATACGGGTTCGATTCCCGTTACCCGCTCTCTTCCACGATAGCCCATCTTCGCGAATCGGATACTTCCTCACGATTGGCAAGCGCCGCATCTGCCATCATAATAAGCAAAACAACCTTCTTTGCAGGCAAGCACGCCTGACCCAAATCATGAGGATTTTGCTATGTCCAGCTCAATTGCTTCCGCCGAATTGCTTGCACGCGCCAAAGCCATCCACGAAGATATCCGCACGTGGCGGCGCACGATTCATCGCTACCCGGAATTGACCTTCACCGAGCAACGCACGGCCAGTCTGGTCAACGCCACGCTGGTCGATCTCGGCATCGAGACCGAAACAGAAGTCGCCAAGACTGGCGTCGTCGGCCACATTCGCGGCGGCGACGGCCCGGTGGTGGGCTTACGCGCCGACATGGACGCGCTGCCGATCCAGGAGATCAACGGCACAGAGTTCGATAGCACGCGCCCCGGCATCATGCATGCATGTGGACACGATGCGCACACGGCAATGTTGCTAGGCGCCGCCACCGTGCTGAAGGGGTTAGCCGACGAGGGACGGCTCCCTGGCACTGTGCGATTACTCTTTCAACCCAGCGAAGAGGCTCAAGACAGCGAAGGCAAATCTGGCGGCATGCGCATGGTCGAAGAAGGTGCGCTGCAGGGCGTGGACGCCGTCTTCGGGCTACACGTCGATTCGCACCACAATGTCGGCTACGTGGCAACGCGCTCTGGCCCGATGATGGCCGCCGCCGATAAGTTCGAGCTGGTCATCACCGGATCGGGCGGACACGCCGCGCGCCCGCAGAGCACAGTCGACCCGATTGCGCTGTCGGCGCATGTGATCAACGCCGTGCATCAGATCGTCAGCCGCCGCCTCGATCCGATTGAGCACGGCGTGATCACCATTGCTACGATCCATGGCGGCACGGTGGACAACGTGATCCCCAACACGGTGACGATGACCGGCACGATTCGTTCTTTTACACCGGAAGGGCGTGATGTGCTGCACACCGAATTGCAGCGAGCAGTTCGCATTGTCGAGCCATTGGGTGGGCGCGCAGAATTGACGATCTTCCCTGGCTATCCTCCCACTGTCAACGACCCTGCTGCCACTGAGCATATGATGGCAACGATGCGCGACTTGCTGGGTGATGAGCATGTCGCAGAGGGCGAGATGTTGATGGGCGCCGAAGATTTCAGCTACATGGCGCAGGCGGCGCCAGGCTGCTTCCTGCGGTTGGGCGTGCACAACCCGGCCTGGAAAGAATATTACCCGGTGCACCGCGCCGACTTTCGCATCGACGAGGATGCACTGCCGATCGGCGCAGCGGCGCTGGCGCTCACGGCGGTGCGCTGGTTGGAAAACAAACAATGACAGAGTCGAATTTTGCCTTGTCTTCGACCATGCTGTGCAAAGTCAGGTGGCATCCGCTGCTTGTGACCCTATTGATGACCTTCGCATTACTGTCCGCCAGCTGCAGTCGACCGGCGCCGGTGGCATTGGTTTTCAATGCTGCACCCTGGCAGAATGGCGAAACGCACACCTTCCGCGTGACCGATGTCGACGGCAACCGCGCCGGGGTGGCAATGTATACCATCACGGAGGGCAGCGGTGACGATGGGAAAGCGCAGTGGTCGCTACAACGCGTCATTCAGACCCAGGGCGACACTGAGACGGTCACGACCAAAGTGTCCGCTGCCGGTTTTCGGCCAACGTCGTCCTATCTGGAACGCAGCAACGCCGCTGGGACGGAGATCGTCGATGCGCAGTATAATGGCGCGACGGTGGATATGGTGTTAACCACGCGCGCGTCGGTGACAACGAACCAACGCGCTGAAGTGCCCAGCGATGTGCGCGATACGCCCACCCTGCCCATGCTGGTGCGGGCATTGCCACTGGCAAACGGCTATGCCACTCAGATCAACGCATTTCTGCCTGTGGCTGACCTGCTCGATCGGGTCACGGTCAGCGTCGTCGGCGACGAGAACGTGACCGTGCCAGCCGGCGCCTACGACGCCTGGATCGTCACATTGGACACCGGCAACGCCGTGAGCCGACTGTGGATTGCTAAAGCCGCACCCTATCCGCTCGTCAAGTATATCGATGGCCGCAACAAAGCGACCTTCGAGTTAGAAAGTTTCGTCGCGTCGCAATAGCACCGATTCACACCTTCCCGGAGGCGGCGAGCTTCCGGGAAGGTTCACAGCATTTGCCATCGGCGCCGCCACCCTCTCACTTTCCGGGATGGCGTAGGGGGCGCCTCTCGTCCCGTTTCTTCCAGCGACTTTGCGGAACATCACCCCCTGAGTGCGGCGTCTCACCAGTGGTGTAACACTCAATGGTACACTTTTGAAGATTGAGATGTGACAGCGCCTGCGCTACGCTGGCGCTGGTATATTCGCAAAATTGCAGGGAGGCGTTTGTGAAAATCAGAATTGACCGATTCACCCTTGTCATCTTGGCGCTTGTGGGGTTGCTGATCGTGGCTGCTGTGTTGACGGTCAGCCGGGGCGGCGACGCGGCGATGGAAAGTTACCGCACGGAAGATGCACCGGAGACGCCCATTTACAATGCGTTCCTGGCGCTGCAACAGGGAGACATCCCCATGGCGCGTGCGCAGTATAGCGCCCAGGTGCTGAAAGAAGCAGCGAGCGACACGGGCTATGGCCCACTGCATGGCGACGCCTATAGCTACGGCGATGTCGCACGGCGCCTGCGCGTGACCAATGTGAAAGTTGACCCGCAGGACGCCAATCGTGCGTATGTCACGGTCGCCATCGACACCTATACCACGGGGGGCATCTTCAACAGCGGTAACACATGGACTACGGAACGCACGGTCGAAGTGATCCGGGAGGATGGCGCCTGGAAGATCAACGCGCAGGAATACTTTTGGTGAGTAAAGCCTATGCAAGCCACAACACAAGTCATGATGCCAAAATCTACACGGCTGGCGGCGGTGCGGCGCTTCTATGTTTATCTTGTGGCGTTTGTCAGTCAGGTCGCCATGCTTTTTGGCATCAACGACCTGCTCGACATGCTCAGCCGCGCCTGGCTGCAAAGCGACAGTTTACTCCAGACTAGCTTTGTGCGGACGGTGACGGCGCAATCTATCGGGATACTGCTGGTTGCCACGCCTCTGTTTCTAGTCCATTGGTGGCTGGCGCAACGACGCAAGGACGAAGTCACCGAGCGCGGTTCGGTCTGGCGCAAATTGTTTCTCTACGGTTCGACGGCAACTGCCCTGGTGGTGATGCTCACGAATGCACACCGCCTGCTCAAGGAGATCGTCTGGCTGGCAGTTGGCGCGCCTATCGGGCCATCTGATGCAATTCCGGCGGGATGGCTGCATTGGGGCGTGATGGCGGCGCTGGGCATTGGGCTGGTCTACTACTGGTATACAGTGCTAGCGGCGGATGGTGATCTGGGGCGCGAGGCGATGGCGGCGCGCCTGGTGCGCCAGTTCTTCCTGGCCGCCGCCGGGTTGATCGGGCTGAGCATCACCGTGTGGGGCGCGCGCGCATTGATCCAGTTGGGGCTACAGGCGCTCGTTGACCAGGCGTTCAGCGCGCTCGACCTCAACTGGTGGCGGCTGCCGCTCGGCGGCAGCATCAGCCAGGTGCTCGTCGGGTTGTGGTTGCTCCACGCAGCCTGGCAACAATGGCAGGATGTCGTCACGCTGCATACGGCGGAAGGCCGCGCCGTGATGCGTCGCCTCTATCTGTACATCGGCATCCTGTTTGGCGCAATTGCCACCCTGACGCCAGCAGTGTTGTTGCTGCGCGAGGGGTTGCTGATACTCCTAAGCGCCGACGGGGGTTCGACCACTGAGTTGCTCGACCGTCTGGTGGACCCGGTCTCCTTCATTCCGGTCGGCGGCGTCGTCTGGTTCTGGTATTGGACGACGCTGCGTCGTGAGACAGACGCCTATGGCGATAGCGGTCAAAGCACAACCGTGCGCCGCATCTACGCCTATCTGGTGGCGGCGACAGGACTGATCTTGCTGTGGGTAGGCGCCATAAGTCTGCTCCGTGCGCTGATCGATACACAACTCATGGGTGAGATCTGGCACGAGCCTTTGGCAAATGGCATTGCACTGCTGATCGTCGGTGCACCGATCTGGGCGATCTTCTGGCAGCGTGTACAGCGCGTCGCCGGACGCAACGACGCAGAGGGCGCAGGCGAACGCAATTCCTGGCCGCGCAAGATCTATCTCTACGGCGTAGCGCTGTTAGGCGCGCTGGCGCTGTTGCTTTCGCTGGCGCAATTGGTGTATCAGGTGCTGCTGATGCTGCTCGGCGAACAGGGATTGACGCCCACATCGAACGAGGTGGCGCATCAACTGGCCGACAGCGCAGTGGCAGGCGTACTGTGGGCCGTACACTTGCTGGCGATCCGGGCGGACGGACGCTTTGAGAAGGCGCCAGAAGCTGCGGCGTCGCCAGTCGATCCGGCGGCGCGACGCCAACAACTGGAAACACAGATTGCGCAGTTGGAGGCAGCGTTGGCGGCAGCACGGACGGAACTGGCTGCACTGGATGAACATCCAGCCCAGTAGTCACCTATTATTGACCAGGGCGCCACTGAAGAGCGCTACTGAGGCTTGACGCCATCCGAGGCGCCGATAGACGCCGTGTCTGTCGGCGCCTCGCCATATACTGTCACGGTCATCGGGCCTCGCATACCCCACCGCATGGCGGTGGCATAATCAACATCAACCACCCAGTTGCGGCGCAGCAACTCTGGGATGTGATGGCGTGCAGCAACATCCACCACCTGGAATGGGCCTTCCACCTGACCGTCGCCAACCTTGATCCAAACCTTGCGTCCCAGATCACCGGCGCGCAGCAGCGCAACCTTACCGACGCACTCTGCACACTCATCCAGGTTATTGACGCGTTCACGATATGCTTCCACCTGCGCCATGACATCAGGAGCATAGTACATTGCCAGCCCAGTCACCGGCAATGGCGATGGCGCATCGTAAGAAGGCAAGAGTTGCGACCAATCGCGTAACGACGCTGACTGGTCAGACGCAACGTCATGAGCCTGCCCTGTCCCTGCATCTGTCGTCACGCTGATACGGTCGGTGGCAGACAATGGCTGTGGTGTTGGTGGAGCTGGAACGGTTTCGGTCACATAGACGGTGAATGTGATCGGCACGAGTTGCTCCACCGACACGACCTCCGTCACGTAGACTGTCTCTGTCACCGGCACGATCTGCTCGACCTGTCTCTTATACACATCT
>DGFH01000004.1:8108-9948 GCA_002391565.1 Anaerolineales bacterium UBA3905 | reverse complement strand
GTGTTGCTGTAATACTTGGTCAGCGTGCCGTTACTGATCACGAACAACTGCACGTACTCGAAGAGACCGCTGCCCGCCCAGAAACTGTCGCGCTGATAGCGGTCGATCTGGTTGAACGCCTCGCGGATGTCCACGCCCCGGCGCTTGAGTTCGATATGCACCAGGGGCAAGCCGTTGACCAGGATGGTGACATCGTAACGGTTGGGCCGTGCGCCGGTGACTTCGTACTGGTTGATGACCTGCAAGCTGTTGTTGTGGATGTTCTGTTTGTCGATCAGGTAGATGTTCTTGATCGCACCGTCGTCGCGCTTGAGCAGTTGGATGTGGTCTTCCTGGATGCGCCGCGTCTTCTCGACGATGCCTTCGTTGGCGCCGGCGATGCAGGCAGTGAAGAAGCGGTCCCATTCGCTATCGGAGAAGCGTATCTGGTTGAGCCGCTCTAACTGGCGGCGCAGGTTGGCGATCAGGTCGGCTTCGGTGGTGATCGTCAGCCGTGCATACGCCTGCGCCTCAAGCTGGGCGATCAAGGCCGCTTCGAGCGCGGCTTCGCTCTGATAGCCGCTTTCGCGCACGGTCTGCGCGGCCACGAACTCGGCGACGACCGTGCTCTCGTCGGAGAGGGCAATCGGTTCGATGCGGTAGGGCAGACGTTCCTCGCTCATGAGTGCCTGATTGAGAGTGGAGAGTTGAGAATGGAGAATGGAGATGGGAGCATGTTGGGTGTCATGAGTTACTCTTGGCGGTTTTGATGATGGTTGTGAGCAGCCGGATGAGTTCCTCTACATCGTCATAAAGGGATTTGAATTGTTTTTGGTCGATTGTTTCGCTTTCTTTCAAGAGTTCGAGCCAGTATGCAGTTTCATCGGCCTCTTTCAACGCAATGCTCATTTTGCTGATGAAGTCGGCTTTGCTCTGTGCGTTCCGGCTCTCGCGTACATTTGCGCCGATGCTCGTCCCGCTACGCAGAATCTGTTTGGACAGGACAAATTCTTTCTGCTCTGAGCAGAGGTATTTATAAAACCGAATAATCCGCACCGCAAACTGCTTACTCTTCTCCGCAACAACATTCTTTTGTAATGGAGAATGGAGAGTGGAGAATTGAGAATTTGCTGTTTTTTGATCATTCTCCATTCTCAACTCTCCATTCTCAATTCTGCGAAGCTTAGCAGCCGATCGCGGTAGTACGCGTATTGCTGGCGCCGGGCCGCGATCTCCGCGGGCAGGCCGCTGCTGAGGTCGTTCACCAGCGCGTCGAATTTGTCCAGGATGGCGACGATGCGGGCTTGTTCGGCAAGGGGTGGAACAGGAACACGGATTCTCGACATGGCATTGCTCATCAGCTTCGGATTACCCATGCCTTCGCTAACGTGCCGCTTGGTAAGTTGTCCCAGCATGTAATAAAGAAACTTTGTGATGACCTGATTGTCGTCCAGTACCCTGAGCAGACCACAGACGTTGGTAATGCTAAATTTTTCATCCTGATGGTAAAAGACAGAACCTGCATTTGCGCCGTCAGTAGTCCATGTGATGGATTCAAAGTCATAGTCATAGGTGTCAATGAAACCAAACACGCCATCATTCGCAGTTTGCGACGAGTATACCGGATACGGCCCAGCGTTGTCGCGTAGATAGTCTTTCGAGATTACTCGGCCGCGATTGATTTGGCATATCTCCCCCAACGTCGCCCACCGAACCTCTTTCCTTCGCGCCGCCGCGCCCTCGTCACCCGCTGCACCAATTCTCCATTCTCCACTCTCCACTCTCAATTGTTCATAGCCAAGCAGCGCGTCGCGGTAGTACTGGTACTGCCGCCGCCGCGCCTCCAGCTCCGCCTCCAGCT
>DGFH01000004.1:2406-7844 GCA_002391565.1 Anaerolineales bacterium UBA3905 | reverse complement strand
CGCCTCCAGCTCCGCCTCCAGCTGGGTGAAAGTGTCCAGCACCTTCACGATCTCGCGCTGGATTTGTGGCGGTGGAACAGGGATGCGGAACTTTGAGTACGTGCCTATCCATTGGCGGGCATGATCTTGCGGCGCATAACTGATTGTTTGCATCGCGTAATACGCATATCGAAGGCTTTCGAGCGCATCCGGTTTTGGCGTGAGCATCTTCATAGCCGAAGATTTAGCTTTGAACGGAAAATCGACCCACTTAAACGCAGTGGTGAAATCGTCAAAGATGATGACTGGATTTTCAGGCGAGGCCGGATATATGCCGTTCGTCTCGTCGGTATAGCCAAGGATGAAGGTTTGCCCCGCCGTTAGAACAGGCGTTGTGTAGCTATCGTCGTATGCGGTCGAATCAACGAGGTATTTGCCCGGCTGCTCGTAATCGAGCAAGTCGTCGAGTTCCTTGAATTCCACGCCATCCGGGCACAACTCGGCAATCAGCTCATCAATCCGGCTCATGTATTTTCTCCGTGTCATTCTGCGTGAACATAACGTCACCCTGCGCGAGCATGCTGTCACCCTGCGCGAAGTCGCAGGGTCCATGCG
Organism: Anaerolineales bacterium UBA3905; assembly: GCA_002391565.1. Lineage (GTDB taxonomy): Bacteria > Chloroflexota > Anaerolineae > Caldilineales > Caldilineaceae > Caldilinea. Next base: position 7,250 of record DGFH01000004.1, on the reverse strand, counting down.
CGGTCTCCGTGGATTCTGCGACTGCGCTTCGCTCCGCGCAGAATGACGGTGTGTTGCTCACACCCGTTGTCCCTCCAGGTCTGCCACAATGGCATCGATGGCTGCGCGCAGTTCCGCCTGCCGCGCCACGATGCGGGCGATCTCGGCGTTGAGCGCCCGGATGTCCACGACCTCACGCGTGTCTTCCTGCGTTACATACGACGACACCGCGATGTTATAGCCGTTGGCGGCAATCGCCGCGTTCGCCACCAGCCGGGCAAAGTGGGGAACGTCCTGCCTGGCAATGTAGGCGTCGAGAATCTTCTGCTGATGTTCCGGGGTCAACTTGTTCTTGTTGCCGCTGCGGGTGAATTCCGCCGAGGCGTCGATAAAGAGCGTCGCATTGTCGTGCTTCGACTTCTTCAGCACGATGATGCAGGTGGCAATCGTGGTGCCGAAGAAGAGGTCGGGCGGCAACTGGATCACGGCATCCACATAGTTGTTGTCGATCAGGTACTGGCGAATCTTCTGCTCCGCGCCGCCGCGGTAGAGCACGCCGGGGAATTCGACAATCGCCGCCGTGCCGTTCACCGCCAGCCAGCTCAACATGTGCAGGGTGAAGGCCAGGTCGGCTTTGCTCTTGGGCGCCAGCACGCCGGCCGGGGCAAAGCGCGGGTCGTTGATGAGCAGCGGATTGGCGTCACCCTCCCAGCGGATCGAGTAGGGCGGGTTGGAGACGATGGCTTCGAAAGGTTGGTCGTCCCAGTGCGCCGGCGCGGTCAGCGTGTCGCCGTGGGCGATGTTGAACTTCTCGAAGTTCACATCGTGCAAAAACATGTTGATGCGGCAGAGGTTGTAGGTGGTCAGGTTGATTTCCTGGCCGAAGAAGCCCTGGCGCACCTTGTCCGGCCCCAGCACCTTGGCGAACTTGAGCAGCAGCGAACCGGAGCCGCACGCCGGGTCATAGACTTTGTTCACCTCGGTCTTGCCCACCACGGCAATGCGCGCCAGCAGCTCGGAAACCTCCTGCGGCGTAAAGAACTCGCCGCCCGACTTGCCGGCGGTGGAGGCATACATCGTCATCAGAAACTCGTAGGCGTCGCCGAAGAGGTCGATCGTGTTGTCGGTAAAGGCGCCGGTCGCGCTGGAGAGAGGTAGGTCGCCGATGGCGTCGAGCAGCTTGACCAGCTTCTCGTTGCGCTTCGCCACCGTAGGACCGAGCTTGTTGCTGTTGACATCGAGGTCGTCGAAAAGACCTTTGAAGTCCTCCTCGCTCTCCGCGCCGATGGCGGAGCCTTCGATGGCGGCGAAGACGTGGCTGAGCGTCTCGTTGAGGTTGGCGTCGTGGCGCGCCCGTCGCCGCACGTTGGCAAAGAGCTGCGAGGGCAGAATGTAGAAGCCCTTTTCCTTCACCGTTTCGGCGCGACCCAATTCGGCGTCGGCATCGCTGAGCGCGGCGTAATCGAAGTCCGGGTTGCCGGCCCGGCGCTCCTGCTCGTTGAGATAGCCGGTCAAGTTCTCGGAGATGAAGCGGTAGAACAACATGCCCAGCACGTAGCTCTTGAAGTCCCAGCCGTCCACGCTGCCGCGCAGATCGTTGGCGATGCGCCAGATAGTCTTGTGCAACTCGGCGCGTTCGTTCTCTTTGTTGTTGTTCACGATGGATAGAGACATTGGGCAGCGGCCTTTCGGGATGGGCAGAGAATCGTCGATGCCCACAGTCTATGCCAGGCGCCATCTTCTGGCAAGACGCCGCGCTTTCCGAGGTTTGTGGCGCACCGAAAAAAAGCGCCAGGACACGCTACGGCCTGGCGCTCTCCGCAATCTTGACACGCGCGGCGGCTACTGCGGGCACTGCGTTTCAGATCCGCAGTGGCTCGTCCAATCTCCAATCTCCCTTATTTGTTCCGCCACGCCTCAGAATCCGGGATGAAGAGCGACTGACCAAACTCTTCCTGGCCGAACGCCGCGATCAACTCCTGCGTCGGTGCGGAGATGATCCAGTCGGCAAACTGATTGGCGAGGTCGGCGTTGACGTTCGTGCATTTCTCCGGGTTGACGACGATCACGCCGTAGGGGTTGAAGAGCACCGGGTCGCCCTCGACGGCGATCTCCAGTTCAGTGCCTTCGAGCGTGCGCGCCAGATAGGTGGCGCGGTCGCTCAGTGTGTATGCCTGCTGCTCGTTTGCCATCGTCAGCACCGCGCCCATACCCTGCCCCGCCGAGATGTACCAGGCGCCCGCCGGTTCGATGCCGGCCGCCTTCCACAGGCTCAACTCTTTTGCGTGCGTGCCGGAATTGTCGCCGCGCGAGATGAAGGGCGCCTGCGCCGCGGCGATCATCGCCAGTGCAGCCGCACTGTCGGTCATCCCCTTGACGCCGGCCGGGTCACCGGGTGGACCGAGAATGACGAAATCATTGTACATGACATCGTCACGCCGGACGCCGTTACCATCGGCCATGAACTTGTCCTCGTGTGCGCGGGCGTGGACGAGCACCACGTCAGCGTTGCAGTCCGCACCAAGCTGGAGCGCCTGACCTGTGCCCACTGCCACGACATTGACATCGGCGTTTGCCTGCTGCTCGAAGTCGGGCAGGATCACGTCGAGCAGACCCGAATCCTGCGTGCTGGTCGTCGTCGCCAGGATCAGCCTGGCGGGGGCGGCCGCACTGTCACCTGCCGCTGGCGCGGTCACCGGTTGGCACGCGCCCAACACGACACTCAACGCCGCCAAGAGTAACACCACCAACGAAGTCTTGCGCTGCATAGAAATTCCTTTCGTTCTCACCATTCACAATTCACAACTTGCCATACACTTGACTGTCTTCCCTGCTTCAATAGACCATCTCGCCACGCACAAACGCCCTGGTGCGCGGGTCGGCGGGTGACTCGAAAAAGGCTCGCATCAGGTGCTCAAGCTGCCAGCGCCGGGCGTCCAGTGTGGTTCGATGACGCCGCCCGCCAGATGCCCCGGTACGCGATCACGGCGATGGCAAGATACGCCATCGTCTTGGGAATCATCAACATGCCGATCAGCGGATTTTGTTGCACGAAAAAGATCACCGGTGCATAGCAGGCGTAGGAGACCAGGATCATCACACCGATCCAGAAAAAGGTGCGATCGTGGGCGGCGCGGGCGTCACGCAAGATCAACGCCGCCGCACCGAGACCCAGCAGCATCAGCGGCAAGTTGCGGATCGTCGACCACGGCTGCGGCGGGACGACGCTCTCCCACGCGTTCTGCGGCAGCGCCATCACGATCAGCCGCGCCACCGCCGCCGCCAGCAGCAGATATTCGAACCAACCGTATCGCCTGTGAAAACGCACCCGCCACGTATCCAGCACCAGCACGTAGAAGAAGGTCACGGTGATGGCGGTTGCCAGCGCGCCCAGCCCGACCAGGCTGACCGGCGCGCCCAGGACGACCGGCGTCGCCTCCAGACCACCCAGCGCATAGGCAAGCACGCGAAAACCGACGTGCCCGGTGTCGCCGATCGCCAACAGTGCAAACGCCCACATCATGCGCCGCGCCGTGGGTCGGTCGTCGGGCGCCACCGCCTCCATGCGCAGCGCCATCAACGCCACCAGCCACCACACGACAATCAGATACAGCACATTGAACGAAATCTCCACCCACATGCGCATCGCTTCAGACATGGTCGATCCTTTCTATGGCAATGGGAGCTTTCGTGATTCAGCATATACCGGTACTGCGTCGGTTTGCAAGAATGATACACCAGAGGTTGATAGCGCGTTGTGGTATAATCTGAAATGGTTTTTGACAGCATAGGAATCGTGGAGGACCATAACCATGAAATCAGGACTAATCGGGCGCTACATCGTTACAGACCCGGCCATCTGCCATGGTAAGCCAACCTTTCGCGGCACGCGTATTCTTGTAGCTGACGTACTGGAACAGGTTGCAGATGGACTTGCATGGGAGAGCATTGTCGAAGAATGGCGTGGTAGCATCACCTTCGACGCCATTGGTGAAGCTGTGCGACTATCCAGACAGGCATTTTTGGAACATGCCGACCAATACATGGTGGAGCAGCTCGCTGCGTGAACATTCTTGACGAGAATATCAGTGATAGCCAGCGTCGCCTATTGAGTAGTTGGCGGATCTATACCCGGCAAATCGGGTTTGAGTTGGGTAAGAAAGGCATGAGTGATGACGAGATTATCCCACTTCTGCACCAACTTAGCCATCCTACTTTCTACACGCGCGATAGTGACTTTTACCATCCGAAGTTATGCCACCCCGGTTACTGCCTGGTCTATCTTGATGTCAGAAAAGATGAAGTTGCAACGTTTATTCGTCGCTTTCTCCGGCATAAGTCCTTCAAAACGAGAACGTATCGTATGGGCACTGTTGTTCGTGTGTCTCACATCGGTCTAGCTGTCTGGCATCTTTACGCTTTGCATGAAGACCTGATTGCATGGGCTTGAGCGAAACTACTTACGTTGGTTTCATCTGCATCAATCAAATCACGCCGGGATAAACATCCTCTTCCCCATACTCGTGCTACAATACCCAAATGTTTCTGCGCAAGACCTGGGTCGGACTTTTCCTGCTGACAGCGGCAGCGGCAATACTGCGCCTCTGGCAGATCGACAGCATCCCGCCCGGCTTCCATTTCGATGAGTCGTTCGAGGGGTTGGAAGCGTGGCGCATTCTCACCGACCCGACCTACCGCCCGATCTTTATCGAAGGCAATTTTGGCGTTGCCCCCGCCAACGCCTACGCCAACGCTGGCATGTTCGGCATTTTTGCGCTCTTTGGCGGCGAACCCGGTCCCACGGCGATGCGCGTGACCGCCGCGCTCTTTGGTGTGCTCGGCGTCCTGGCGACCTGGCTGGCGGC
>DGFH01000004.1:0-2349 GCA_002391565.1 Anaerolineales bacterium UBA3905 | reverse complement strand
CCCTGGCTGGCGGCGGCGCTGCTGGCGACGACGCGCTGGCACATCCACTTCAGCCGCATGGGCATCGAGCCGATCCTGGCACCGCTGGTGACGGCGACAGCGCTGTGGCTGCTGCGCGCCAAGCGCACCACCGCCGCCGCCAACAGCAAATACTCGGGGCGCCACCGCCTCCATGCGCAGCGCCATCAACGCCACCAGCAACCACACGACAATCAGATACAGCACATTGAACGAAATCTCCACCCACATGCGCAACGCTTCAGACATCGTTGATCCTTTCTATGGCAATGTGAGCTTTTGTAATACAATCCAACCGCGTGACAAGTCGATGAAGTAGGGAGCGAGAACAATAGAAGGAGAGATGCATGGACGCCATGTATCAACTAGAAGAAACTGTGACATTGCGTATACCGAACGATGTGCAGAGGCGGCTCAACCGCACGCCAGATGAGCTTGGTCGAGACCTGCGTCTTTACGGCGCGTTGATGCTGTTTCAGTTGGGAAAATTATCGGCCGGTGCAGCCGCTGAACTGGCAGGCGTGCCCAAGGTGCTTTTTCTTGACCTATGTGGGCAGTACAATATTGCTGTGTCACAAATCACACCAGATGAACTTCGCGCCGAGATCGGATGATGGCTGCAGGTTTGGTCTGCGACACATCCGTCTTACTCTACCTGGGCAGGATCCGGCATCTGCATTTGCTGCCCCATTTGTTCCCTACAATCGTTGTCCCTGGTCAGGTCGTCTTTGAGTTGGATGTTGGACGCTCGCTTACTCCCGATGTTGTAGACCCACGCACGCTGGACTTTATCACTATCAGTGCAGTCTCGCAGACAGAGATAGATCGCTTGCCTGCAAACAGGCTAGGCGAAGGCGAACGCGCAGTCATCGCACTTGCGCGCAGGTCGAATGGGCTGATCGCCGGTTTGGATGACCGGCTGGCACGCCAGTTTGCGATCGGTCTCGGCCTCACGGTCAAGGGCATAGTAGGGTTGATTATCGATGCCCGGCAGGCAGGATTGATTCCGGTTGCTGGTGATCTGCTGGAGTTGCTTCGCCGGAGCGGTTTTCGACTAGATCAACAACTCTTCGAGGCGGCGCTCTTGCTTGCTGGTGAATCATAGCGCCCAATAGCTTCTTTATTACACCCCGCATAATCCGCCGCTTCCCATCACCCGTGCTACAATACCCAAATGTTTTTGCGCAAGACCTGGGTCGGACTTTTCCTGCTGACGGCGGCAGCGGCAATACTGCGCCTCTGGCAGATCGACAGCATCCCGCCCGGCTTCCATTTCGATGAGTCGTTCGAGGGGCTGGAGGCGTGGCGCATTCTCACCGACCCCACCTACCGCCCGATTTTCATTGAAGGCAATTTTGGCGTCGCCCCCCTCAACGCTTATGCCAACGCTGCCATGTTCGGCATTTTTGCGCTCTTCGGCGGCGAACCCGGTCCCACCGCGATGCGCGTGACCGCCGCGCTCTTTGGCGTGCTCGGTGTCCTGGCGACCTGGCTGGCGGCGGGTGAGCTGCGGCAACTCGGCGCTCCACGGCTGACCGCAGCGTTTCCCTGGCTGGCGGCGGCGCTGCTGGCGACGACGCGCTGGCACATCCACTTCAGCCGCATGGGCATCGAGCCGATCCTAGTGCCGTTGGTGACGGCGACGGCGCTGTGGCTGCTGCTGAGCGCCTACCGCACGCAGAGCACGTTTGCCTACGTGGGCTTTGGCGTCGTGACCGCACTCAGCATGTACACCTATCAAGGCGCGTGGATTCTGCCCTTTCTGCTCGCCGGCGTCTGGGCGATCCTCTGGGGGTGGGCGTTCCGACAGGGCGACGGAGCGCACGCGGCGCTGCTGCGCGGCGGTGTGATTGCCGGTATCGTCGCCGTGCTTGGCGTCATGCCGCTAACGCTGGTTGCACTGGCGCAGCCCGACCTCTTCCTGCTGCGCCCCGAACAGATCGCCGTCGGCGGCGAGGCAGCGACGCAGCAGAGCCTCGCCGAGAGCGCGCTGGCCTACGTGCTGATGTTCACACCGCTGGTGCAGGCGGGCGATCTTGACCCGCGACGCAATCTGCCCGGACTGGCGGCGCTCAACCTCTGGCAGGCGATCCCCTTCTGGCTTGGCGTGCTGCTGGCGGTGTGGCGCATTCGCCAGCCGGCGTACAGCATCTTACTCCTGCTGCTGGTCGGCTTGCTGCTCCCCGGCATCCTGAGCGAGTACGCGCCCCACTATCACCGCGTGCTCGGTGCGGCTGCGCCCGTGGCGCTGCTCGGCGGCGTCGGGCTGGATTGGATTTGGGCGCTCAGGGGCGAGGGGCGAGGGGCGAGGGGCGAAGATTCGACGCAGAG
>DGFH01000051.1:6185-7152 GCA_002391565.1 Anaerolineales bacterium UBA3905 | reverse complement strand
TGTATAAGAGACAGGCGCGTGGGCGCGGCCGTTGGCATCATCGGCGGTTTGATGCAGCGCAAGCGATTCGGTGAAGTAGGCGCGGATGCTTGGGTCGCTGCGGTCGCCATAGCCCAGCTCCATCGCCGTCGAGCTGAGCAGCGTCGCCAGCCAGCCAGGCTCGTTGAGTTGACGCACCAACGCCTGCGCCTGCTCGAAGCAGTCGACGGCCGCGGCAGCATCGTGGCGATCAAAATGCAGCCACGCCAGTTCGTTGAGCGTCGCCGCCTGGCCGCGCACATCCTGCAGCGCCGTGAATCCTGCCTGCGCCTCCGTGAGCAGCGCGTGGGCGTCGGCGTGATCGCCCAGATTGTGCGTAAGTTGTCCCGCCGAAAGCAGGGCATAGCCGCGCGCCGCATCTATGACCGTGTCCACTGCCAGCGCCTGCGTCAGCCACATGCGCCCTTCGCGCAGATGCCCACGCGCGTACCAGAACTCCTTGAGCGCCGCCGCCAGCCGCACCGCCTCGTGCGCGCCGGCGTCGATCCAGTAGCGCAGCGCCGCACGCAGGTTGTCGAAGTTGCGCGCCAGCGTGTCGAGCTGCGCCTGGTTGGGCGTCGGGGTGCGTTCTGCCAGCGCCAGAAAGCAGGCGGCGTGGGCATGGCGTGCGGCAGCCTCCTCGCCGGCTGCGTGCAGCCGGTCGTCGGCGTAGGCGCGGATGGTGACCAGCAGGGCGTAGCGTGCGTGGTTGTCCTGCCGCAGCGCCAGATGCACCAGATTTTGCTCGACCAGCGCGCGCAGATCAGCGGCGGTGAAACCAAGCGCCGTGACTGCCTCCGCATCGAAACCGCCGGTGAAGGGCGCCAGCCAGCGCAGCAGCCGCTGGTGATGCGGCGTCAGGAGCAAGTAGCTGCGGTGAATGGCGTTCGCCAGCGTGCGATGATGGGCGGGCAGGTCGCCAGGCCCGTCGGTCAGCATGTCGAGGCGG
>DGFH01000051.1:0-6000 GCA_002391565.1 Anaerolineales bacterium UBA3905 | reverse complement strand
GGCCCGTCGGTCAGCATGTCGAGGCGGTGGTCACGCAGCCGCGCCAGCAGCGCCGCGGGCGGATAGACGCTCACCTGCGCCGCGCACAACTCAATCGCCAACGGCAGACAGTCCAGCTCGCAACAAATCTGCGCCACGACTTCCCGGTGTGTTGGCAGCAGCTTTAGCTCAAGATCACCGGCGCCGACGCACGCGGCAAACAGTTCAACGGCGGCGGCGAGCGTCAGCGGCGCAACGGCAAAGCGCTGCTCCTGGCGCAGATGCAGCCGCTGGCGGCTGGTGGCAAGGATACACACGCTGGGACATGCCGCCAGCACTTCGCTGACCAGCGGCGCGGCGGGCAGAAGCTGCTCCAGGTTGTCGAGCACGACCAGCATCTGCTTGCGCCGCAGGTGGGCGATCACCTGCAGCCGTGCGTCGTTGCGTCCCAGTTCCAGGCCAAACGCCAGAGCCAGCGTTGTGGGGACATCGGCGGCGCTCTCGACGGCGCTCAGGTCAATGAACGCGGCGCCGTGCGTGTAGAGCGGCGCCAGACGGTGCGCAATCTCCAGGGCCAGCCGCGTCTTGCCGACGCCCGGCGCACCGGTCAGCGTCAGCAGGCGTCCCTGATGCCCGACCAGGCGCCGGCAGATCAAATCGAGGTCATGCCCGCGCCCGACTAGCGGCGTCGGCGGTGCGGGCAGCAACGCGGGCGCATCGACTTCCTCTACGGCAACGGTGATGCTGCGCGTGACGGTGGCGGTGACAGAATGGCGTTGTCCGCGTGCGTTGGCGGCGGCGGCGACGAGATGCGCCGCCAGCGCCGGGTCATCCTGCAGCGCCAGCGCCGGCGCAAAGCGTTCGGCGACGACCGTTACATCGGGCAGGCGGTCGCCCTTTTCCAGGCTGCAGATCATGGCGACGCTGTAGCCGACGGCGGCAGCCAGGTCGCTCTGCGTCATCCCGGCGCGGCGACGCACCTGGCGCAGGAGATCGCCAAACGTCGCTGCTGTAGATACCACGCCAGACGCTGTGCGGCGACTGCTCATATCGCCTCGATCATGAGCAGGATTGTAGCGCGTTGGTGCGCAGCAAGCAAGCAACACACACGAATATACCTGGTGGGACCACGCCCTTGTGGAATTTTTGTGAAAAAATCGCTGGCGTTTCCCCACGCGCCACCCTACACTGCCCGGCATGGGACGCAAACGCAGGAAGGTCGTGGTGACGGTGACGGAGACGTGGACCTTTGTCTTCGATGAAGCCGGGGACATGTCTGCATCGCTGCTTGATCTGCCAGCGCTTGCGTCCATCCCCGCACCGCTGCCGGATGATACGCTGTTTCTGCCTGATGCGCTCGACGCGCCGGTAGTCGATGCAGCGGAAAGCAGCAGCACCGCCGACGAGGGCGCGTGAGTTGCGTTGCCCGACCTATGGTTCACAAGGAGAAACCGAAATGAGTGGTTCGATCAACCTGTCGCAAGTCCGAACTGCCCGGTGGCTGCCGGGTCTCTTGCTAATGCTGCTGTTCAGCCTCAGCGCCTGCCAGCCGGTGCAGGCGCCCGCCGCCTCCGCCATCCCTGCGTTCACAATTGCGGTGAGCGACGACGCCGTGAGCGCACCGGAGGTCGTCCCCGGCGGCATCGTGCGCGTGACCATCCAAAACAACAGCAGCATTCCGATGGACATTGGCCTGGCGCGTGTGCTCGAAGGCAGCACGTCGGAGGAAGTGATTGCGTTGGCGCAGGGCGGTGAGGAAGCGTTCATCCCGCTGCTGACCAAAGCCAGTTTCCTGCCAAGCGTCAACCCGGTTGACCCTGGCGCTGAGCGCTGGTTCTATGTCGACCTGCGCACTGGCGTCTTCGTGGTCGACGCCGCCGAGCACGTCGAGGGTATGCCAGGCGCTGGGGCGCTCCATCTCAACGCCGTCTTCTCTGCGGATGAGATTGTCGGCGTGACCGAGCCAGTCGCCGACGTCGCCGTCGATATGGTGAATTTCGCCTACGCCATGCCTGACGAAATTCAAGCGGGGCCGCAGCTCTGGCAGTTCACCAATAGCGGCGAGCAGTGGCACATGATGTTTGTGGTCGATCTGGCAGAAGGGGCTGGCGTTGAGGATGTGATGGCTTTCATGGGCGATCCCGCGATGGCGCCTGCCGGCCCGCCGCCCTTCGAGATTCTGCCGGATGCGGGCATTCCCTCCATCGGCGCGGGCGAACGCGCCTGGCTGGAATTCAGCCTGGCGCCCGGCGAGTACCTGGTCGGCTGCCCGGTTCCTGATGTGGCGGCAATCTTCGCAGGCGAAATGCCGATGTCGCACATGGAGCACGGCATGGTGAAGATGATTACTGTTGTCGAGTGAAGGTAAGAGGATGCGGTGAGGAAACCTTCCCGGAAGCTGCCAGCTTCCGGGAAGGTGGGCGGTTCACGGCGCGTCGAGTACGTCGCTGACCGGCGCCTGGAGGTCGGCGTAGTGGGCGGAGGTGGCAATCTCGCCACGGCGAAAGACGCCGTGCTCGACGTAGCTCGTCTCCTCCAGCCGCAGCACAGTGATCGTCTCAGCCTGCGGGTCAACGATCCAGTATTCGGGGATGCCAGCCTGGGCATACTCGCCGCGTTTGGTCACCAGGTCACGCTGCGGGTCGTCGGGCGACACGACCTCGATCACCAGGTCGGCGCCGGTCCAATAGGCGTTCTGGCGGCGTGGATCGGCGGCGGTGGCAACGAAGATCACGTCAGGTTCACGGATTTTACCGGGACGCAAACGAAGGCGAAGCGGCGCCATCCGCACAGTTCCGCCCATAGCTTCGGCAAGATGCAACAACAGGACGTAGAGAAAGCCAACAATTGCTTGATGCCTGTCGCTGGGCATGGGCAGCACCTCGATGTGACCGTCGGAGAATTCGACCAGATGGTTGGTGTCCAGGTAGAGATAGTCGTCTTCACTCCAGGCGCCCTGGGCAGGAAAGAGCAAGGCGACTTCCCAGGCCGGTTCAGCTTCGGCGATGGGGGGAGTGACAGTCGGTTTCGTTCTCATCATCAGCGGTTCTCCTTGTCGAGCCGAAACCCGCGAGCGCTGTGTCTGTGGCTGCGTTTGTTGCGCCCATAACAGGTAATCAGCCTGTGTCAGTATAGCAAGAAGTGGGCGTTGAGAAAATATGAAAGGAATTCATCCATGCGTCGCAAGCACCTGATGTCAATCTGTTTCTTCGTCATCATCGCCCTACTCTGCCTGGCGCCAGCCTGGCGGCTGTTAGCCGCGCCCGCGGCTACGGTCGTCGGCGACGGCACGCCGGCAAGCTGCACGGCTGGTGCGTTGGCTGCGGCGGTCGCCACGGGTGGCGCCGTCACCTTTGTCTGTGGCGCGGCGCCCGTGACCATCACCACCGGCGAGTTGACCATCGCCACGGGCCAAACTGTAACCATCGATGGCGGCCATCTGGTCACTTTGAGCGGCGGCGGCGTCAATCGGCACTTCAAGGTGGAAGCCGGTGCGACCCTGAGGCTGCACGCACTTGTCCTGACCGGCGGCGCTGTGACCGGCAGTGGCGGCGCCATCTTCAACGAAGGTCAGGTGACGCTAGACCAGGTGACCCTGCGCAACAACCATGCCGAAGGCGACCCGCTGGCTTGGGAAGGCAGCGGCGGTGCAATTCTATCAAGCGGAGCGTTGGAGATCGTGAGCAGTCGCCTGATCGCCAATCGTGCCATCGACATGGGTGGTGCAATTGCCCTCTTTACAGCAATGCCAGACAGCCCGCCGAGCCTGAGCATCGACGACGCCCATTTTGAGGACAATGTCTCTGGCAACGGCGGTGGGGCTGCCTACCTGGAGGGCAACGTATTGATTCAGGCAAGCAGGATCATCAGCAATGTTGCGCCTGCCGGGGGCGGGTTGGAGTTCGGCCCCAATGGCGAGTTTACCCTGGGCGACAGCATTGTTGCCCGGAATCAGGCCGACACCGACCTGGGCGGTGGACTCTACATCGTCGGCGGCGTGACGCAGATCAGCGGGAGTGTCATCGAAGAAAACAGCAGCCTCGGTGGTGGGGGCGGCGTCTACATCAATCCCAACTATGGCGCCGAGGTGACGATCTACGACTCGGCCATTCGCCGCAATCGCACCCTGGGCCAGAATCCGCCGTACAGCCTGACCGGGATCGTCGGCGGCGGCATTTACAACGGCGCCACCTTGCAGTTGGATGGTGTCCAGATCGAGGGGAACGAGGCCGGTGAAGCGGCAGGGTTGTATAACTACTCGGAAGCCAGCCACCTGACTGTGCAGAACAGCGCCATCGTCGGCAACCGCGCCGCGACGGTGGCCGGCGGATTGTGGAGCAGCAGCGCAGATGTGCAGCGCTTCACCAACGTCACCGTGAGCGGCAATCATGCCGGTGCATTTGCGGGCGGCGTCTACTTCTCCGGCGGCCCCGTTGCGCTCACCCATGTGACCCTTGCCAACAACCAGTCACTCGACGGCGCCAATCTGCACCTCACAGATGCGGCAGATGTCACGCTGACCAGCAGCATCGTCGCCAGCCCGGTTGCCGGCCCCAATTGCACGGTTGTCGGCGCAGCGGCCCGGCTTCAGTCTGGAGGCGCCAACATTGCCAGCGACAACTCGTGTGCCCTGAGCGGATCGGGCGACCTGTCAGGAACCGACCCGCTGCTCGGCGCGCTGACTGCTAACGGCGGCGCTACGTTCACCCACCTGCCACAGCCGGGAAGTCCGGCGATTGACCGGGCGCCGTTGGCTGGCTGCCCGCCCACCGACCAGCGCGGCTTCATCCGTCCTGTCGGCGCAGCGTGTGACAGTGGCGCGGTCGAAGTGGGCGCCGTGGCGCCGTTGCCCACACCCACTGCCACGCCTACGTTGACAGCCACGCCGACCACGCCGCCGCCCTCGCCCATGCCCAGCGCCACACCGACGCTGCCGCCGTTGCCCGCAGAGTTCGTCCCGGCGCAGCCTGCCAACGCCCAGCCGCCCACGGTGCAGATTGCGCCAGTGTCGGCGGCGCCAGGTGTGACAGTCACGGTCAGCGGCGTGAATGCCAGCGGTGCGACCGCGGTGCGTCTGCAGTGGCAGTTTGGCGGCGCTATGTTCTTTGCCGCCAACGAAGCGACTGCACCGGGCGGCGCGTTTTCCACAGACCTGGCTGTACCGAATGAAGGCATCGTCGGGCCAGGCAAACTTTGCGCTGCGGCGCTGGATGCACCGACCGCCGCCTTTGCCTGCGTCGACTTCACCATCGACGCGCCGGCTGCCGGCGCCATCGACGGTCAGATTGCACCCGAAGCGTTGCCGCCCGCCGTGCGCGGCGCTTCGCCCGCTGCGGTCAATCTCGCCATCAACGTCAAGCTGCTCAACCAGGCCGGAACGACCGTGGCCGTGGCGCCGGTCACCAACGCCGGGAAGTTCCTGATGAACAACATTCCGCCCGGCGCCTATCAACTGGCGGCGGTCGGCGACCTGGCGAAACCCGTGGACTTGACCAACGTCACCGTCGTGGGTGGCAGCATCATCCGTCCGACGCTGCCGCCCTACGTGACCTTCCGCCGATTTGACCCGGTGGATGGCAGCGCCTGCGACAACGACGATGCGGCGGCGGCTGCGATCAGCGCCAAATACGCGTTCAGTGGTCAGGTCAGTTGGGGTGCCGCGCGGGCGCTAGACCCCGCCGCGCCGCTGCTGGCGAATCAACTGCTGCTCAACGACCTGCACCGCTTCCGCATCCCACAGACCTTTGGCATCTACCTCAGCGGCGTGCGCGTCGACAACGAGTTCACAGCGGAGGCGCAGTCGCTTTCCGCCAACCCCATCGTCGCCATGAACTTCCGCATCGTCGCCAACGGCGCCAAGCTGCTCGATGTCAACCGACCCGCCCCCTATGTCGCTGCCTTCAACGTCGGGTTGCTGCCGGCTGGTCGCCACAAAATCTATGTTGCGCCCGTCGTCCAGCGCGGCGGATCGCAGGTGCGCCAGTGCCCGATGGAAAAGGAAATCCTGGTGACGGACAGCCC
>DGFH01000014.1:16447-21696 GCA_002391565.1 Anaerolineales bacterium UBA3905 | reverse complement strand
CTGGCTGTCTTTGCGCGCAGCTTCACCGCCGAAGCCGCCGAGGCGGTGTGTGGAGACGCAGCCTTTGACGTGCTGGATGCGCTGAGCGCGTTGTGCGACCACAGCATGGTGCAGCCAACGCAGACGGAGCGCGGGGTACGCTTCGTGATGTTGACGACCGTCCACGACTACGCCGAACAGTTGCTCGACTCCAGCGACCGCGCTACGCTGCAGCGGCGGCACGCCGCCTACTACGATGAGTTTGCACAGCAAGCGGGACGTCACGTTTACGGCGCGCAGCAGATGGCGTGGCTGATCGCGCTGCGCGAGGAAGAAGACAACCTGCGTGCGGCGCTGCGTTGGTCATTAACCGCTGGCGCCGCCCCTGCGCTCGTGCTGTACGGGTTGCACATTGCCCGCGGGCTGGCGCGCTTCTGGCAGATCAGCGGGCGCATTGCCGAGGGACGCAGTTGGTTCGATCAGACCGTCGCCGTGCTCGATGTCGCGCCGATAACTGAGCAAGTGGAAGTGTTGGGACAGGCTGGTCTCTTTGCGCAGTTGCAGGGCGACCACGCCGCCGCGCTGGAGTTTCACGAGCGTGCGTTGACGCTGGCGCGCACCACCGGCGATGCGGCGCTGCTGGCGTATGCGCTCTATGCTCTCGGTTCCTCATTCGGGCGTGCGGGCGATGCACTGCGCGCCGCCGAACTGCTCGCCGAATGTCTCACGCTGCGGCGACAGCTCTATCCGGGCGTCGTCACAGATGCGCAGATGGCGCTCACGCTCAACAATCTGGCCGTCGCCTACGTCAACTCCGGCAGGTTGGAGGAGGCAGAGGCGCTCTACACGGAGAGCCTGGCGATCAAACGCCGGAATGACGATCAGGTTGGCGTGGCTACGGCGCTCGCCAACCTGGGCGATCTGGCGATGCGGCGCGGCGACTATGAGCGCGCCGCCGTGTACAAACGCGAGAGTATTGAGCTGCGCATCGCGCTCAATGACCAGCTTGGCCTGACCAAAGCGCTCGATCAGATGGCTGAACTGGCAGTGCTGCGCGCCGATTATCAGCGTGCAGCGACGCTCTTTGCCGCCGCTTCTGCAGCGTATGAACGGCTGCACGCACAGCGCACCGCCCACATTGCCAGCGAAATGAACGCATTTCTTGCGTCGATCCAGCAACATATGGCGCCGGAAAGCTATGAGCGTGCAGCACACATGGGGCAACAGATGACGCTCGACGAAGCCGTGCGTTTTGCGCTGAGCGTCAAATAGAGGCCATCCTGGCCAACTCCTCCAACTCTGGCAGTAGCCGCACACTCTCCTGCTCATTGGGATCGGTGCGCGCCAATACGGCGACAGCTTCCTGGTCTGGGGAAGGATTGTAGGGCAGATGCGGCACGCCGGCCGGAATATAGAGAAACTCGCCAGCCTGCATCTCCAGATGATGCTCCAGGTTGGGGCCGTACCACATCGCCGCCTGACCGGAGATCAGATAGATGGCGGTTTCGTGGTTTTCATGCAAATGCGCTCGGGCGCGCACACCGGGCGGCATCTTGAGCAGGTGCATGCAGATCGCCTGCGAGCCAACATTCTGCGCCGAGACGCCAGCAAAGTAATTGAGGCCTTGCAAGCCGGCATAGGAAGCCTCCGGCCGGACGATCGGGCAGAGGTCGGCGCCGGTGCGCAGGGTCGGTGAAGCGCCTGCCAGCCACGCTCTGATCTCGGCGGCATGTTCGGCAAAGTGTTCGGCGGTCTCGGCGTAGATATGCGCAAAGACGGTGTGGGCATCGTCGCCGATCACCGCCCGGCTGCGCGCCGGGTCGAAGATATCAGCTTCACCGAGTTGCTCGATTACCGCCAGGGCGCGTCGGTGCACATCCTCGAAGTCGAACCAGATCACTTCCCACGACTGGCTCTGATGCTGCGCCAGCACGCGGGCGTTGATGGCATCCACCTCGGCGTCGATGTCGTAGGGCAGGCTGGCGACGTCACGGCCAGCGGCGGCGGCCTCTAGCCGGTCGAGCAGATAACGCTCCCAAAAGGCGACGTGCGCCAGCAAGTCCTTGACGCTCAGTCCCGAGGGCAACGGCTCCTCACGACGGTCAGGAGGGACGGCGTCGATAGTCGATAATAATTCAGCGCGCGTCGTCTGGATCAAACGCAGCAGGTCGGAACGATTGGTTGGTTGTGGATTCATGGTTCAACTTTGCCCGACAGCCCACTGGCTGTGCTCATGGTGATGGACGACAATGCAGATCAACATATCGCCTCTATCTCCGGTGCGTACTGCTGCACCTGCGCCGCAGCACACCGGCGCTCATGCCGCCACTTTCACCGGATGCATCGATGTGCTGCCAACCTGAAACGCTTCGTAGGCGTTCTGGCAGGGGTTGCCCCACACAGCCCACAATTTGCGCGTCGAGGGCGACATGATGCAGGCGCCAGAACTTTCCACATCGTACCCTGGCTGGACATGGGCGCACACCGACAGCGCGTCGCCTTCATGATAGCGAGTCAACGTCATCAGTGTATCGACAGTGATGCGCCCGACTTGCTCTGCCAGGAAGTGGCTGGCCTGGTTGTGACGCGCCAGCGTGCTTTCCTGCGAGACGCTCTTGCGTGGGCGTTCCACATTGACCATCTCCTGGATCAGGCAGTGGTTGGTGTGCGCGTAGACGTCTTCCACCGGGATGACGTGCGCGCGCGTCGCCATGTGTTCCACATTGTAACCCCGCAGGACGCCTGCTGCATCCGGCCCCAGCAACAGATAGTTGTGCGCACCGGAAAGATGCGCACCCTGCAACACGGCGAGGGCGTCTTCGACGGTGCGCTGCGCCAGCATCTTGCGCACCACATAGACCCAGTGCACGCCCGGTCGTCCTTCGGCGGCCAGCAGGTTGTTGATGCCAACGGCCACGCCATGTTCGTTCATGCCGATCATGCCGACGCAGCCGGTGATGGTGAAGGTCATCAGCGCCGGACTTGTCTGTGGGCGCAGGTCAAGCATCAGCACATAGGGCGTGGCGGTGCTGTGCATGTCCCACGTCTGCCCCAAATAACCGTGCCCGGTTGCCGACGCTGTCGGCTCGACGATGAAGGCGGTGCAGTCGCTCACCTCGCCGGGGAGAACGCCGTTCGTGCGCACATGTCCGAGTGCAGCAGGGTTGGCAATGATGTCTACGAAGTCGGTGAAACCGTTCATGATCACCAGCTCGTTGACGCCAAGACCGGTGGCGTCGGCCATGCCGCGCATCTCCTCCATCAATTCGGGTGCAAAGGCTTCGTGATGGCGCAGACAGGCGCGCCCCAACGCCAGCACCTCGTCCAGCGTCGCCTGCTGCCCGCCTGTCCAGAAGGGATCGCAACTCAAGCGCAACCGCTCCTCGGTCAGCTCACCGATCTCGTTGGCGTAGGTCTTGCCGTGAATGTAGCCCAATTCATAGGGACTGCCGGCGATGGTCAACACGCGAATTGGCGACATGGAAGTTTCGCTCCTGTTATTGTACGCTCTCACTTGGAGGAGATGCGTCTTGATCTGTTTTATTGATAGTCATACGCATCCCCTTGAATACCGCCATTATCGCACATTTCGGCGCGTGATCAACTCGTTTTTCGCAGCAAGGCTTGCACTTCCGCCAGCGTCGGGATGCCGATGCGCGCGCCGTGCTTAGTGCAGCAAAGTGCACCGGCGGCGCTGGCGAAGCGCAGGAGATCCTCCCACGCCATGTCCTGCGCCATGCCTGCCGCCAGCGCGCCGTGAAACGCATCGCCGGCGCCGGTGGTGTCGACAACATCGACGGCGAACGCAGGCAACGCGCCGCGCTCCGCCCCGCGCTGCCAGATCAAGCCACGCTCGCCCAGAGTGACGATAACGGCGGGCGCGTGCTGCGCCAGCCGCGCCATGCCCGCCTGCGGTGAGTCGGCGCCGGTGAAGGCCTGCGCAAAGTGCTCCGACGCAGCCACGATCGTACAGCGGCGCACCAGATCGCGGTTGCCGTCGTTGATGGTGTCGGCGTCGAGCACGGTGGGGATGCCCTGTGCGTGCGCCCAATCGGCGACAGCCAGGGCAAGCGCTGGTTGATGGCCGTCGAATAGCACAGTCTTGGGGCGCACCTGTGTAAAAGGAACGTCCGCCGGCGTCAGACGACTGGCAATCTGCTCGCGATAGTTGACGATGGAGCGCGCACCGTCCGGCTTGACAAAGATGGCGGAGATCGATGTGGCTTCGGCGCCGCGCACGACAAGCCGCGTGTCGACGCCGGCCGCATGCAGCTCCGCCAGGTGCTGGTCGCCATAGATGTCGTTGCCCAGGTAGCCGGTGAAGGCAGTCGATGCACCCAGCTGCGCGGCGGCAACGGCGGCATTGGCCGCTGTGCCGCCGCCGCAGCCCAGAAAGGCGCTGGCGCGCGCTTTTTCGTTCGGGCCAGGATGATGATCCACGGTGAAGATCAAGTCATAACAGGCAAAGCCGACGCAAAGCACATCAAACTGATTCATAGCCCCGCCTTTTCGGGTGAGAGATCGGCTTTGATTTTCGGAATCCATGCCGCCATCGCCTGTTTGCCGGCAGCCAATAACTCTTCGGCGGCAAAGAGATCCGCCAGGTTGATGTGGGCAATGGGCGGCGTCACCACTACATCGGCGTATTGCTGTTCAGCTTGCGTTGCACGCGCCAGGGTGAACAGCGCCGTCATTGCCGCCTCTGCCAGGTTGCGCGGCTCCACAGCGCGCTCAGCCTGCGTTGTCCCTAACGGCGGCAACAAATCCACCGCGACAACGTAATCGGCGCCCATGTCGCGCGCCACGCTCACCGGCAGGTTGTTGGCAACGACGCCGTCCACCAGCAGGCGGCCGTTGCGGCGATAGGGAGTGAAGACGCCGGGCACAGCGCAACTGGCTCGGATCGCCGGCGCCAGTAAGCCGCGATTCATGGCGACAACCTGGCTCGTCACCAGATCTGTGGCGACGGCAGTAAAGGGTGTGTTGAGTTGCTCGAAGCGGATGCCCTCACCGATCAGCGAATCGATCCAGCCGATCATCTTGTCCAGGTCTAGCAACCCTAAGGGTAGACTCTTTGCCAGGTCAGTCAGATTCAGTGACGGCAACTTGAGGCTGACCAGATCGAGCCAGGAGATGTCGGCGACGATTGCTCTGAGCCGCGCCGCCGAGACGCCCGCTGCATACAGCCCACCCACCAGCGCGCCGACGCTGGCGCCGGCGATCACGTCGGGGTAGATGCCGTTTTCCTCCAGCGCCAACAGCGCGCCGAT
>DGFH01000014.1:14185-16205 GCA_002391565.1 Anaerolineales bacterium UBA3905 | reverse complement strand
TGCACCGTGACGCCCGCATAGAGTTGCTGCTCTTCAAGCTCACCGTGCGTCTGCAGCCAGCGCTCCATCAGCCGGCGACTGTCCCACATCGTCGCCTCACTCAATAGCACCCACACCGTGTCGGCGCCTTGGGTGACATTGCCCATGTACAGTGCAACTTCGCGCGCCTCCACCTCGTCGCTGCGACCCCAGTTGGTGTAGGGGCCACCGGCCCACCAACCAAGCCGGACGTCGCTGTCTGCAAAAGGATTGGGGCCGAAGTCGCTGGTGTAATAACGATAAGCCCATTCCTGATGGGGAATTTGGAGGATGAGTAGATCATCGCGACGGCGATGTTGGTCGACGTACTGCATGGCGCTGCGCAGATCATACTTGATCACTTGCATCTTTTGTTGCCAGGCCAGCCCGCCCCATAAACCCAATGTGTACAGCAAGAAAATGAGTGTGAGTGGCAGGGCAAGTCGCCCGCTGTTCGCCGCCAAGACGCGCAGCCCCAGCGCCATCAACAGCAGCGCCGCCGGGCCGATCCAGATGAGATAGCGTTCAGTGAAGACCGGCTGCCGTAAACTGATGACATAGATCAGCATGATGGGCAGCAAGAGCCAGCTTACCAGCAAGCTATATCGGCGCACGGGCGACAGCGCTGTATGCGTCTCACTCGCACGATCACCGATCACGGTGGCGCCAAAGAGCAGACCGGTTCCCAATAAAAAGAAGATCGGCGCCAGCCACCACAGCGGCGTCGCCGTAATAAAGCCACGTGCATGGCTCAACGCCAGCGCCGGTAGCATCACCTCTAGCGGCGTAAAGGCGAAGCCCGATAGCTTCACCGGCGAAGTGAGCATTGTCCAATGCCACCAGATCATCGGCAGATAGGGCAATGTCAACCCAGCCAGCGCCAATGTGTAGCCGCGCCAGTGACGCCGCGCCTGCGGCCAGGCAATGACGAACCAGAGCATGTGCAACGGAATCAGCAGCACCATCAACAGATGAACATACATTGCGACGCTGACGACGACAAAATAGGCCAGCCAGGTGCGCCAGCCGCCCACATCGACGCCGCGCAGCCACAGCCAGGACGCCAGCAGCGCCAGCGCGGTGTTGGTGGCGTACATCTTCCCTTCCTGCCCGTACCAGATTTGATACGGATTCAACGCAAACAGGATTGCTCCCAGCGCCGCCACATCCACCCACATCATCCGGGCTGGCATCTGTTCGTGCGACGCCGAGGGCAACAATTGACGCCCAACGTGCCACACCAAGAGCACGCTCAGCGTACCCGCCGCCGCTGAAGGAAACCGCAAAGCAAACTCACTGCTGCCGACGACGGCGAACCAGGGGCGCAGGCTCAAGAAGTAAAGCGGGCCATTCTGCGCCGCCTGGACAAACATGCTCAGCGTCGCACTCAGGTCGCGCACGGCGAAATAGATGGCATCGACCTCGTCGCGCCAGAGGCTTTGGAAATCTAACCGCGCTATGCGCCAACCGAACGCCAGCAGCGTTAACAACAGCAGGAAGATGCGACGACGCTGCATACTCATGGCAACGAGGCGGGCCACTCCTCATCATCGGTTGCGGCAGGAGCTGGCGGCGATGTCTTGGGTGCGTCGATAAACGCCGTCTGCGTCGTTGGATCGAGTGTGGGGTCTTCAACCAGATCATACTTGGGCGGCCCTGGATTCCCGATGCTGATGCCGGCCAGCACACCTGCCAACAGCAAAAAGAGCACGATTCCACCAGCAATCCCGCCAAACACCAGCGCGGCCACTATCCCGCTTGCAATCGAACGGAAAATAGAAGCGACATCCGCAGGCGGCGTCGGCGTCGCTGCCGCGATTGGGCGCTGTTCCGGTGCAATCGGCGTCGTTGTCACCGTGATGACGCTGCCAGGCGGCACGACTGCAACCATCTCCGGCGTGGGCGTCGTCAAAGGCGAACCTGGCCCGAAGAGCGCCTGCGCCGTGGCTGTCTGGGCAAAGGGATCGGCGGGCGGGATGCCGAAGAGCGCCTGCGCTGTGGC
>DGFH01000014.1:0-13971 GCA_002391565.1 Anaerolineales bacterium UBA3905 | reverse complement strand
GCCGTCTGCGCAAAGGGATCGGCGGGCGGAATGCCGAAGATCGCCTGCGCTGTGGCTGTCTGCGCAAAGGGATCGGACGGTGTGACAAAGCCAAAAAGCACGGCTGCCGTCGCCGTTTGTGCAAAAGGATCGAGCGCTACCGGCGGTGCAAAAGGGTTGGGCGTCGGCGTCGCCAGGCCACCCGGCCCGATCTGCGGATAGGGTGTAGGTGGGAAACCGCCCGGCGTCGTAATGATAATCACTGTGGGAGAGGGCGTCCAGGTGGGCGCCGGCGTCCAGGTGGGCGCCACTGTCCAGGTGGGCGGGATTGGAATAGGCGTCCAGGTTGGCAAGGGCGTCCAGGTCGGCAACGGGGTATTGGTGGGTGTTGGTGTGTCGGGCTGAGGGGTGTTGATGGTCAGCTGCGGGGCGTTGCTGGTGGCGATCGCCCGGTATCCAAAGGTCGGGTTGGTCGAGGTGACGGCGGCGGAGCTTTGGAAGACGCCGGGATTGGGAAAGCGCACCGGCCCCAGAATCTGCGCCAATCCACGACTTGCCAGGAATTGATTTGTCACTGTCAGCACTTCGGTGGACGAAATTGTATAGTTGGGGATGATGACGCGTTGTTGGGTGGCGGCGTCGTACACCTCGTGCATTGTCAGTGGCGCCAGTGGGTTAGTGGGTGAAGTCGCTGTGGTGTTTTGGATGACCAGGCAGTAATAGGTGACATACCCTGGCTGCGCAGAGTCAGTGAAGTCGCGGAAGCATTCCTCCGGATTACTGGCAAAGTAGCGGCTCACCTGAATTGTCCCGGATGGACCGGTGACGGTGGCGACCGCCGCCGAGCTGGCGCTTAAATCGGGGCGTGCTGACGCTGTCGACGTGACGATGGCAGTAGCGGTCAGCGAGGCATTACGCACGACCTGACGCAGGTTCGCCGTCCAGGGAAGGTTCAGACTCATGCCGCTGGTGATACTGATCGCGCCATTGAGGGGTGGGAGGTCAGCAGCAAAGGTGGCGTCAACGATGCCCAACGCCGGGATCGAGACCGTATGGTTGGTGAGTGTGATGTCGCCTGTATTGGTGAGATATAGACAGAAGTACGCCACGCCATACGCGTTGTTGGTGATGGGGATAGCCGCGCTGGTGGTGGCGGTCGGACAGGTGGCAAGCGCAATTGTCCCAACGTTGAGTCTGGCGGCAAGGCGCGGCGCCACCACATCAATCGTTGTGGCTGCCTGGGATTGCACCAGATAGGCAACGCCGTTCTGCTCCACTGTCCACTGGGCGCGCGCAGTAATCGTCATATTGGAAGCGGCGTTGCCGGGAATAACAACGGCGCGCACCAGTCCATCTTCAGCCGCAGGGATGATGGCGCCGCCGGGCGCCAGCGTCTGACCTGGCGCCCACTCCACGACTGTAGCGCCATTGTCATCGAAGAGCGTCTGCAGGGTGATCGCGGTTGGGCTGCTGTTGGTGAGTGTATAGCAGTAGTAGACCGTCGAGTTGGGAGCAGCGATGACAGTGGTTGCGGTGTTCGTCTGGCAGGCTGTCTCCGCATCAGCCAGAGATGCGGCAATGACGACTGTCTTGGTAAAGACGACGCCCGGTAGTACATCTGGCCCTTGCTGCAGTGGGAGCGTCAGCGGCGCCGCCACGACGCGCTGAACCGGGGCGAGCGCCACCATCCCCCCCAAGAGCGCCCACAACAGCGCTGTCAGGCCAATACCCAACAACCCGCTATGGCTAATCGGTCGTGAAAGCTCAGAAATCTTCACGGCAAACGTGTCGAAACATCTCCTGCATCGAGTCGATGCGAATGACCGGCGTCATCCACGACCACCAGGGCGCCATCAGCGGTGACATCGACGGCGACGCCGGTAAAGCTACGTTCGCTGTCGCCGTGCATGATGACCGTCACCGGTTGTCCCAGCGTCAATAACAGGCTGCGCCACTCGTGATAAATGTCATGCGTAGCCGCCTGTGGGGCAACCAGTTTCTCCCATGCCTGACAGAGCGCCACCAACAGTGCGGTGCGATCCAACATGCGCCCCATCTCCAGCCGTAGGCTGGTCGGGGGTGGGGCGCTGGCAGGCACATCGGGCAATGCGTCGGCGGCTTGATTCACATTGATGCCGATGCCGACAATGGCGTAATCGACCTGGTCGCGCACAAAGGAGGTCTCGATCAAGATGCCGCCTACTTTGCGGGCATGCGCCAGGTCTTCGCCCACCACAATATCATTGGGCCATTTCAGCCCGATATCTTCGATTAGCTCCGGGGCCAGCGCGACGATAGCGCGCACCGTCGCCACCCCGGCCATCATCGGCAGTTGGGCGAGATTGGCGGGTAAATGCTCCTCTTTCAAGATGAGGCTGACCAACAGGGCTTGCGCCATCGGTGCATGCCACTGGCGCTGCAGTCGCCCCTGTCCTGCTGTCTGTTCCTCGGCCACGACGACTGTACCAGAGCGCGTCGCCGGGTCTGCTGCCAGCTGATGTGCGATCTGCATCGTGCTGGCGACTGTGCCATGATAGTCAAGCGCATGGCCGATCACAGCCTGTCTGAGATTGATGGCAATACGGGTAATGTCGAGAATAGTGTGATGATTTGTGCTTGCGTTCATTAGATATACTTTGGATTCTTGAATTGGATCGGGTATAAATGCCCTTGTTTGGAGACAGATTACATGACGAAGGGCAGAGCGTCAAACCGCAGGTCGATCTTAGGTGCGACCCAGACTTTTGGCGAGAAAGTGGACTACATTGGCCAACGCGTTCATGTGGACGCAACACATTCTGACCGATGCAGCGAGCGCCAAATCCAGGGCGCCCCTACGATCTTGCTCTCCTACAAATAGCGCTTTGCACCTTGAACCTTTGGCAGTCGATTGGTGATCGTGTAGAATGGCAACGGTCACGGCTCACATCAGACCGATCTGGCAATATCGGCGCCCAGGAGCCACCTTGTTCCAAGATTCATCCGCACGCTTTTCCCCAGATGATTCGAACCATGCTGCGCAGCAAGACGACGCTGACCTGGGTTTCGACAACTCAGGCCCGTCATTGCCTGTCATTTTACTCAGCGCAGCGTTCGGGATCGCCGGGGGCGTCATTGGTCTGTATGCGACCTACACCGTGCTTGGCTGGGAACTGCCTGCCAGCGTCTTTGTCGCCGTGCTGGGCGCCAGTGCAGCGTTGGGGGTCTCTGGCGCCGGGCTGACGGCGTTGACCGGCGCACGCGCGGCGGTGGCAAACATCGCTATGAGCTGCGGCTTGATTGTACTTTCGCTCTTTTTTCTGGGTTTGTGTATGGTGGTAGGCGCCCTGGCGGCGACGCTACTCATGATCTATGGTGGTTGAACGTTCTATGCGCGCAATTATCTTTGAGCGGCATGACCCATCGCTCCAGGTCTACCGCCTGGACGATGCGCTGCCTATGCCGGAGCCTGCGCCTGACGGCGTCGTGGTGCGCGTTGCGTATGCCGCGCTGAACCGGCTGGACAACTTTGTGCGCATCGGTTGGAAAGGACTTGCCCTGACCTGGCCGCACATCCCTTGCAGCGACTTCAGCGGTGAGATCGCCGCCGTTGGAAGCGCGGTTACGGGCTGGCAGGTCGGTCAGCGGGTGACGGCCAACCCGCTGATCTGGTGCGGCGTATGCCGGGCATGCACGGCGGGGCGTCACAACCACTGTCGCCACGCGCACTTGCTGGGCGAGCATGTGCGCGGCGCCTGCGCAGATTATGTCGCCGTCCCGGCGCGTAATCTGGTTGCCATCCCACCCGGCTACGATATGCGTCTGGCGGCGGCGGCATCGCTCGTCTATGTGACCGCCTGGCACAGCCTGATTACGGTAGGAAGGCTACGCGCAGGAGAACAGGTGTTGGTCGTAGGCGCTGGCGGCGGCGTCAACACGGCGGCGATCCAGATCGCTAAATACGCCGGTGCACGTGTCTACGTGGTCGCCAGCAATGCAGACAAAGCCACGCGCGTCTTAGCACTCGGCGCAGACTGGGTGCACGATCGGTCTGAGGACGCAGCCTGGTCGCGCGCTGTCTTTGCTGCCACCGGGCGCGAGGGCGTCGATCTGGTGGTGGACAATGTCGGGGCGGCGACCTGGCCGGAAAGTTTGCGTACATTGCGTCCTGGCGGGCGGCTCTTAACTGTAGGCGGCACCAGTGGTTACCGTGCGGAAATCCCAATCAACTTGCTCTTTGGCCGTCACCTGCAGATCATCGGCAGCACGATGGGAACGCATGACGACTATCTGACGGTAATGGGATTGGTCTGGCAGGGTCGATTGCAACCTGCCGTCGACGCAGTCTTCCCGCTGGATGAATTCCGGGCGGCGATGGAGCGTTTGCTCGATGGCGCAATCTTCGGCAAAATATTGATTGCCGTCAACCCAACCGAAGTGGATTGATTCTGAAGCAAAGGTA
This sequence comes from Anaerolineales bacterium UBA3905, assembly GCA_002391565.1. Classification (GTDB taxonomy): domain Bacteria; phylum Chloroflexota; class Anaerolineae; order Caldilineales; family Caldilineaceae; genus Caldilinea. The sequence continues at coordinate 9,551 of DGFH01000014.1, read as the reverse complement.
GGCAACAGTTGAGCGACACATCAGTGGATCAGCGAATTCAAGACCTACGCGCGCGGAAGACCGCGGCGTTTCTCGGCGGCGGCGAGGAAAAGATCGCCCGCCAACACGCGCGCGGCCGGATGACCGCGCGCGAGCGGCTGCAATTGCTGCTCGATAAAGGCACCTTCCGTGAGGTGGATGTCTTCGTCACCCACAATGGCGCCGAGTTCGGCATGGCCGAACAGAAAATCCCCGGCGATGGCGTCGTCACCGGCTACGGTACGATCAACGGGCGGCTGGTTTTTGTCTATTCGCAGGATTTTACGGTCTTTGGCGGCAGCGTCAGTCGCGCTCACGCCGAAAAGATCACGAAAATCATGGACATGGCAATGAAGAACGGCGCCCCAGTCATCGGGCTGAACGATTCTGGCGGAGCGCGTATCCAGGAGGGCGTCCACAGCCTGGCCGGCTACGCAGAGATCTTCTATCGCAACGTCATGGCTTCTGGCGTTGTCCCCCAGATCAGCATCATCATGGGGCCGTGCGCAGGCGGCGCAGTGTACAGCCCGGCGATCACCGACTTCATAGTGATGGTCAAAGAGACCAGCCACATGTTCGTGACCGGGCCAGACGTAATCAAGGCGGTGACCCACGAAGATGTCACCTTCGAGGAATTGGGCGGCGCATCGGTGCACGCCAGCAAGTCGGGCGTAGCGCACTTCGCGGCAGAAAATGAGGAGGACGCCATCTTCCTGGTCCAGCATCTGATAGACTATCTGCCCAGCAACAACATGCAGGACCCGCCGCTGAAGCCATCCAGCGATGACCCACTGCGGGAAGCGCCGGAACTGGACACGATTATTCCAGACAACCCCAACAAACCGTACGACATGAAAGAAGTGATCCGCCATGTTGTCGATGACGGTCACTTTCTGGAAGTGCACGAACATTGGGCGCAGAATGTCATCGTCGGTTTTGCGCGGCTGGGCGGGCGCCCAGTCGGGATTGTAGCGCAGCAGCCGACTGTGCTGGCCGGTGTGCTCGACGTGGAAGCCAGCCAAAAGAGCGCGCGTTTCGTGCGTTTCTGTGACGCCTTCAACGTGCCCTTGATCGTCTTCGAGGATGTGCCCGGCTTCATGCCTGGCGTCACCCAGGAGCACAGCGGCATCATCCGCCAGGGCGCCAAGCTGCTTTACGCCTTCTGTGAAGCGACTGTGCCCAAGCTCACAGTGATCGTACGCAAGGCGTATGGCGGCGCTTACTGTGTAATGAACCCGCGCCACATCGGCGCCGATCTGGTATTGGCCTGGCCCAGCGCCGAGATCGCCGTGATGGGGCCGGAAGGCGCCGTCAACGTCATCTTCCGGCGCGAGATCAGCGAGGCGGATGACCCGGCGGCGCGCAAGGCAGAACTGGTGCAGGATTACCGGCAGCGCTTCGCCAATCCCTATGTCGCCGCCGCCGCCGGCTTCATCGACAATGTGATCGAGCCGCGCGAGACGCGTCCACACCTGATCAACGCACTGGAGATGTTGCAGAACAAGCGCGACAGTCTGCCGCCGAAAAAGCATGGGAATATTCCTTTGTGAGATTGAGAGATTGGAGACTAGAGATTAAGAGATTGTGCGATTGGGGGATTGCGTCCCCTGGGCAGCAACACCTAATCTCCAATCTCCAATCTCTATTCTTTACTCTCCCTGAAACGATGGTGTTTTATGGCGTTGCCGGAAATTGAGTTTGAGTTATCAGCTGCGCAATATGCGCAGCTTGGCTATCCAGGGCTGAAACAGGGTGAGCCAGTAAGCGTAATATTGGACGCGGGCGTATTATTGCCCGAAAGCGGGGCGGAAAGCTGGTTCACCGTACAGCCAGAGGCGTTGCCAGCGCGCTTTGTGCGCATTGGCCCTGCGACCTACGCCTTTGCCGGTCAGATCACCGAGGCCGAGATCATCACGGAAGAGGAAGAACAGAGCGCGGTGTTGTCGGTCAATTGTGGCGTCGTGCATCTGCGTGCGACGTGCGCGCCGCAGGCCGATGGGCGCCTTCCCTACGGCGTCTGGGAGACGCGTTACCTGACCGGCGTCGGGCGCGTGCAGGGATTGTTTGAGGATGCGTTCAAGCGCGCCATCGGGCGCAGTACCGATGTGACGATTTGGGGTTTTCGTCGCCTGACGCTGCAGCCTGGCGATCCGTTGTTTGGACAGTGGCATGAGAGCGTCGAGTTGCCGCCGCTGCCGTTCCATTTTGATCGCGTCATTGTGATAGCGCGCGTCCACCGTACGCGCATCTAGCGAGGAAACCGAGTCATGTTCAAAAAAGTTCTGGTTGCCAATCGCGGCGAAATCGCTGTCCGGGTGCTGCGTGCGTGCGAAGAGCGCGGCATCGCCACGGTGGCTGTCTTCTCGGAGGCCGACCGCACAGCGCTGCACGTGCGCTATGCCAACGAAGCCTACCCGATCGGCCCGGCGCCCAGTCGCGAGAGCTATCTGCGCATCGACAAAATCATCGACGTGGCGCGCAAATCCGGCGCCGACGCTATCCATCCTGGCTATGGCTTTCTCTCCGAACGCGCTGAGTTTGCCGCTGCCTGCCGCGACGCCGGCATCACCTTCATTGGCCCCAGCCCGGAAGCGATTGCGGCGATGGGGGACAAGATCACGGCGCGCCAGAGTGTGCGCAAACGCGGCGTTCCGCTCGTGCCGGGCACCGAGAAGGGTCTGCGCGACGAAGAACTGGTCGCCGCCGCCAAAGAGATCGGTTTTCCGATCATGATCAAAGCGGCGGCAGGCGGCGGTGGCAAGGGGATGCGCGCCGTACATGACATTGGCGCGCTTGAGAGCGCCATCGGCGCCGCGCGGCGTGAAGCGATGGCCGCCTTTGGCAATGACGAAGTCTACCTGGAAAAACTGGTGACGAATGCCCGCCACATCGAAATTCAAGTGCTGGCCGACAGCCACGGCAACACCATCAGCCTGGGCGAGCGTGAATGCAGTATCCAACGCCGTCATCAGAAGCTGATCGAAGAGGCGCCCAGCGTTGCGATTGACGAAAAGACACGCGCCGAAATGGGGCGGGTGGCAGTGGCGGCGGCGGAATCGGTCGGCTATGTCAACGCCGGTACGATCGAGTTTCTCTACGATGGCAAGGACAATCGCTATTACTTCCTGGAAATGAATACACGCTTACAGGTCGAACACCCCGTCACCGAGCTGGTGACGGGCATCGACATCGTCAAAGAGCAAATCTCCATTGCTGCGGGTCGGCGTCTACGCTACCGCCAGGAGGATATTGCCCCCAAAGGCTGGGCAATCGAGTGTCGCATCACCGCCGAAGACCCCTTCAACAACTTCATGCCCAGTTCGGGCGTCGTCACCTATCTCAAAGAGCCGACCGGACCGGGTGTACGGGTAGAGAGCAGTCTCTACGAGGGCTGCGAGATCAGCCTGTACTACGACCCGATGATCGCCAAGCTGATTGTTTACGGCGAGAATCGCGCCGAAGCTATCTTGCGGATGCGTCGCGCGCTGAACGAATATCGGATTGCTGGCGTCAAGACCTCGATTCCCTTCCACCAGGAAATCATGGATAGCACCGAATTTATCTGGGGCACTTTCGACACCGGCTTCTTGAGCCGACGGCGAATCATGCCGCGACGACCTCAATCGGCGGAAAGCGAACGGCTGGCGGCGGTGGTGGCGGCGATGATCGAACACGAAGAAGGACGGCAGGCTGTCGCCCGCATCGGGCAGGCCAACAATGGCACAGGGACAAACAACGACTGGAAACTGGCCGGACGGATGCGCGCTCAAAGGGGGCAATGGTGAAATACTTTGCACGCATCGGCAATAACGAATATGAAGTTGAGATCACCGATTCGCAGATTCTGCTGAATGGCGAGCCGGTGGATGTAGACATCGTGCGCAGCGGCATCCCAGAACTGTATAGCGTGCTCTTTGGCGGACAGAGCCATGAGATGCTCATCACCTCGGATCGTTTCAACTACACGGTCTCGATTCGTAGTGAGCAGTTCCAGGTGCAAGTGCAAGATGAGCGTGCGCGACGTCTGAATCAGGCGCGCAAGTTGCCGGCATTGCCAGATGGCGAGCTGGCGATCACAGCGCCGATCCCCGGTCTGGTGGTCAAGGTGCTCGTCAACGTTGGCGACCCGGTGGAAGAAGGACAGCCGCTAGTCATCCTCGAAGCCATGAAGATGGAAAATGAGATCCGCTCCATGCGCGGCGGAGTCGTCAGGTCAATCCTGGCGACGCCCGGCCAGCGCGTCGAACAGAACGCAGTCTTGGTTGTGCTGGAGTGAATCTCCATAAATATGCGAAGGACGCAATGAAGCAGTGCGACATAGCTCCTTCGCACTCAATGCAGGAAGTGGATGGCGAACGCAATGGATGCTGAGAGCGATGTCGTCCTGGCGAACGACAAAGTCATGGCTGCAAACCACTGCATGACATTTGGCGAATACTGCCAATCTCAAGTTGATCGCGGACGGCTGTTACAGATGCGCTACGCTGAGACGCGCCTGCATCCGATGCTACAGGCCGGCATGATCGACTACGCCGATGCACTGGTCGTGATAGCGTTGGTCACCGATGATGACCCTGACACAACCGCCGTGTTGCCTGTGATTGCACGTCTGCTGGCGGCTTCCTATCGCGTACAGCTGCGTATCCTCACCGATGCCGATGTGTTCCCATTGACGACGTTGCTGCCCGACATCGACCTGAGCGCGGCGCTGGAAGAGTGGGACCTGCCACAGTTTTTCGTCTTCGACGAAGATTGGGAACTGCAGGCGCAGTGGGGGCCGCGTCCAATGCAGGCTGAACGGAACCTGGAGGAGTGGCTCAGCCGTTATCCTGAGTATGAGACGTTGGCGGATGATGACAGCAGCGCCGCGCTGGAGCGTTATAGCGCGCTGACGGCAAAGCTGATTCATGAGATGCGGGTCTGGTACAACAGTTCGCTATCGACAGCGTGTCAACGTGAGTTCTATGATGTTCTTGCCGCGCTGATGGCGGCGGATGAAGTAATTGAGAGTGAAAGTTAACATGAAGATGAGTGCCGATGGCGCACGCTCAGCGCAGCGCCGGATTGTAGGATTGCTGGCAGCAGCGTTGTTCATACTGGTATTCGGTGGATGCAGTCAGGAATACAAATTTCGTGGGACGCCCTACGATCCCGTGATTCCGGCGCCGGCGATCCGCGGCGTCAATCTGGACAATACGCCTTTTGATCTCGCTGAGTTAGGCGCGCGCGTCAAGGTCGTCTTCTTTGGCTACACCTTTTGCCCGGACGTATGTCCGATCACACTTGCCAATATGAAGGGCGTATACGAAGCTCTCCCCGAGGCAGCGCGCGCTGAGACCGCCTTTGTTTTTGTCACCGTTGATCCGGAGCGCGACACACCGGAGCGACTTGCCGCCTATGTTGGCGCGTTCAACCCCACCTTCTACGGCGTCCAACTGAACACCGACGAATTGACCCGCGTCAAGCAGGACTATGGGGTGTACGCCGAAAAACGCTATCTGGAAGCATCTCAAAGCGCCGCCGATTACCTGATCGACCATACAGCATTCGTGTACATCATCGACAAAGAGAACAACCTGCGCGAAATCTTCGCCCACGATGCACCCAAAGGGGATATTGCCGCCGACGTTGCCTATCTGGCTGGCCGCTAATCCTGACGGGTACTCCGGGATGGGTTACTGGCAATACACCGAAAAACGTATGCTTTTCTGGACGCCTGCATGATAGAATTTGCGCGATGAATGAAATGAATCGACCAAGAAATGTGGATGAGGGGCAGGCGCAGGAAATGCAAAGTCGGCGACGCAAGCGAATCGTTGTGTGGATAGCGTTGGGCGGGTTAATGCTGACGCTGGTGACGTTGCTGGCGCGCCCGGCGCTGGCAGCGATCCAGCTCAGCTATTTCTACGTTATCCCCAACCCTGCTTCCGTCATCCTGCAATGGGGCACCACCAGCGAATTCAACGTCCAGGGCTTTGAGGTGCAATGCAAACTTGCCAGCGACCCAGATATTGCCTTTCATCGCATTGGCTTTGTTGAGGCGCGCGGCGGGCCATCCACGCCCGCGCAATACAACTTCCCCGTGCTCACAGGCGTGGAGCCAGGGGTGGCCTATTGTTTCCGTCTACAAGAGATTACAACTGATGGCACACAAGGCGAAGCGCCAACTGTCTGTGGCTACGGCCCGAATGTGACCCCCACGCCTGGTGTGGGCGTCATCCCAACGACCGATCCGAACGCAGCGCCGCCTATCGCCACTGACGCCTTCGGCAACCCGATCGTTGCGCCAACTCCTGACCCATTCTTCAGCCCAGTGCAGCCGGTCGCCACTGACGCTTTTGGCAACCCAATCCCGCAGACGTTTGACGCCTTCGGCAATCCGATTCCACAGACATTTGACGCCTTCGGCAACCCCATACCACAACCACAAGCAACGGACGCCTTCGGCAACCCGTTGCCGCAGCCACTTGCCACCGATGCCTTTGGCAGCCCCCTGCCCCAGCCATTTGCCACCGATGCCTTTAGCAGCCCCCTGCCTCAGCCATTTGCCACCGATGCCTTTGGCAATCCGGTTAGTCCGGCTGGGGTGATGGTCGATGAATTTGGCAACCCCATTCCGGTCGATGCATTTGGCTCGCCCCTGGCGACGCCAACGCCAACCATTGATCCCTTTGCACCGCCAACGCCCATCGTCATCACGCCGCCGCCTGGCGCCCCGCGCGGCAACGACCCGTCAGCCATGCAGCCAGCACCAACCGACCCGGCGGTGGCGCAGATGACCGGCGGCGCGCTGCCGCCAACCTCTGCACCACCGGTGGCCTACATTGTCGTCACGGCGGCGCCAACCGAACCACCTGTAGCGTTAGGGGCGGTGATGACCCCGCTGCCCACCATCACGCCGACGCCACCCGCTTACCAACTGGCGAACGTACTGGCGCCAACCGCGCAGAATGTGATGATCATGCTGCTTTGCCTGACCTTCACTGGCGCCAGCGGCATTGGCATTCTGGGGCTGATCACCAGCGTGATGTTCATGCGCTCGCGCGCCGCACAGCGCGAATTTTACGACCGCTATAGCCTGCCCCCTTCGCGGCGGCGCCAGTGGTGACGCACCGCTCTCTGTCAGCAAGTGCTCATGCGCGCCTTCATTGCCATCGAGATGCCCGCGCCGGTGCAGCAGCGCCTGATCGCCACCCAACGTCGCCTGACCCAGCACCTGCGTCCCCAGCAGTTGGATCGTTGTGTGCGTTGGACGCCTACCGAAAATCTTCACCTGACCTTACGCTTTTTGGGCGAAATCAATGATGTCCAACAGCGTGACCTGACACAACATTTGACGCAAATTGCGCAACGCCACGCCCGCCTGACTTTGTCCATCGCAGGCGTGGGCTGCTTTCCGAATGCACACCGTCCCAATGTAATCTGGTGTGGACTACGCGGTGAGCTGGCGGCGCTGACGCAACTCCAGGCAGAGGTGGAAGCGGCCGCCCAGGCGATAGGGCTGCCAGCGGAAACCAAACCCTTTAAGCCGCACCTGACGATTGGCCGGCTTCAACGCAACGCAACAAGCAGTCAGTTGCAGGCAGTGGGCGCCGCCGCCATGCAACTGGCGGTTGCCACCCCACAGGTGGAGTATGGCGTGTCAACGGTGAACGAACTGCTCTTCATGCGCAGCGAACTGACCCCATCCGGCCCTATCTACTCCCGGTTAGGCGTATTCCTCCTGCAATAACCCGTTTGGGGTATTCTGCTACTACCAGGCTATAGCTGCCCGGTGGCGCCCCACGCAGCCAGCCGCTGTTGATAGACCGGATCGTCATAGCGACTGAGCAGAAAGGCGGCGGCATAGGTGGGCAGCACTGCGCCTGTCACGTGTGCGGCCAGCAGTTCGCCGCTCGCACACGCCGCCATCAAACCATAGCCCGAAAGCGCCGCCAGGATGTACGCGCCCTCGACCGGCAACGGCCCGATCAGCGGGCGATTTTCCTGCGTCTTGGTGTAATAGCCGCCATCCACGTAGGCTTTGGGCAGCTTCTGCAAATATCCAGCCAGCCCAGGGACAAGCGTCGTCATCCCGCGCAAAACAATCTCTGGAAACTCGGGGTCGATAACGATGGGAAAGGTGGGCGTAACAGGCGTCAGATGATACGCCCACAAGAGCAGCACGGTTTGGGCGCCATGTCCTCCTTCGGGGCGGAAGTGGACGCCACCGGGGAATAGCTCAGTCAGGTGGCGCGTCTCCTCGCTCTCGACCAGCGCTGCCCGCTCCTCCGCCGACCAGGGCAGAAGTTGTGCATCTTCCCAGATCACCAGCGGCGCGTCACGCGGAATGACGCCGCGGCGGTCTTCGAGCGCCAGCTTAAGATGCAATTCCGAAAAGATCGGCAGATCAAGACCAAGCAGCCGCCCAACGTCGTTAACCAGTGGGCCAGCCGCATTGACGAAACGCACAGTGTCGATTATTTGGCTGCCACCGGCGGTCGCCACGCGCACGGAGCGCACGCGCCCGCCGGTTGTGTCCACCGCCTCCACGCGTCCCGCAACAAAGCGCACGCCTGCCGCCTTCGCCTGTTCCAACATCACCATGCCGAGTTGTTGACCGCTGAACCAGCCGCAGCGCCGGGCATGGAGCGCGGCCAGGCTCTCCGGGTTGAGGTAGGGAAAGTGGCGGCGGATCAGCGCCGGGTCGAGAAACAGGTCGGCGCCGTCGGGCTGGTCGCGCCAATCCTCGGCGTTACCGGGGAGGTACGCCGGGTCATGTGTGCTGCCGGCGTGGACGCGCAGCGCGCCCGCGCCCATCTGCGCCGCCCGTTTCGCCGACTCGACCAGCACCGGCACATGCGCCGGGTCGCCGGTGACGTAGAGATAGCCACGGCGGTTGAGGCGCAGGCGATGGTTGGTTTCGGCGTCCAGTGCTTCGAGCAGGTCGATGCTGCGGTTCATCAGGCGCAGCATGGCGTCGTCAGGCCCAGGCCACCAGTTGCGATAGGCTTCGGTGGATTTGTCGCTGGTCAACGTCATCGGCGCGCGTTCGTCCACCAGCACCACATTGCGCACGCCCTGCTTCACCGCCAGGTGATAGGCAGCGGCGATGCCGGCGATGCCGGCGCCGCAGATCACGACTTCACTGCTCAAATGTGACATCATCGCCCTTGCCAGTTAGGCTTTCGTTTCTCTACAAAAGCCGCCATCCCTTCTTTTTGATCCTCGGTCGCAAAGAGCAGGTTGAAGGCGCGGCGTTCGAACAGCACGCCTTCCGCCAGCGTACTCTCGAAGGCGCGGTTGACTGCCTCCTTTGCCACGCGCAGCGCCACCGGCGCTTTGTCGGCGATCTCGGCGGCGAGCTTGAGGCTCTCTTCCATGAACGACGCCGCCGGAAAGACGCGGCTGACCAGCCCACACTGCAGCGCCTCCTGTGCGGAGATGCGCCGCCCGGTCAGAATCATATCCATCGCCACCGATTTGCCGACCGCACGCGTCAGCCGCTGCGTGCCGCCCGCGCCGGGGATGATGCCCAGGTTGATCTCCGGCTG
>DGFH01000297.1:15120-24404 GCA_002391565.1 Anaerolineales bacterium UBA3905 | reverse complement strand
AGATGTGTATAAGAGACAGCGAGTCATGTACACGGCCGGCAGCAGCGCCAGGGCGAAAACATGCGCCGGCGGCGCCGTCAAGGTGACGTTAACCAGTTGCACCTCTTTATGCTGGTAATAGAAGGGGATCAGCGCCACCGCCAGCCAGAGACCAACCTGGGGTTGCGCCAGGCAGAGCAGTAGCGTCGCCAGCCAGCATAAGCCGATCAGCGGCGGAAAAGTCGCCAGGTAATAGATGACGATCAGCGTCAACCAGGCTGTCGCGTGAAGCCAGCCGGGCATACGCCGGTAACGCGCCAGCCAACCCGCCCAGTCGATCAAGCGGGCTGCAGCCACTGCGCGCCATCCGATCAACAGCGAGATGAGGATCAATGCCCCCCAGGGCGGCAGAAATGCGATGGATGGGCTATGGGGCGCGCGTAGATGGGGCGCGCGCTGCCATTGCGCCAGCGCAGTGAAGACCGGCGCCGGTGCACCGGTGGGAGTCGTGAGCGCAAAGCCCCAGGCGGGCATGCCCGGCGCTTCTGTGGGCTGGTCGATCACCCAGCCCATGGCGGTCAGCCACGGCCATTCACGCCAGGCGCGGTCGAGCGCGCCAACCGCATACTCCGCCTGCGCCGTCGGCGTCACCGTGCCCCATGGCGAGTTGAACATGCGGTTCCACCCATAGCGCACCGCCCAGATCGGTTTGTCGCCCAGGCCGGCGTCGACCAGTGTGCGCCGGATCAGCGCCGCGCGCGCAAAATTGAGCGTGGCGACATCCTGGCGGGACTGCGTCGGGCTGAAACCAAAACCAAAAGGCTGTACAGCCACCACATCGAAAAACGGTGCGGCCCCTGCTGCAAGCATGCGCTGCAAAAAGTAGACTTCGTCGATGGCAAGATGGCCGCGATCGGCGGTGGGCGCCAGCGCCGCCATCAGAATGACTGCGTCGGCGTCGGCGCTGCGCACCACCGGGGAAACCATGCGCAACATCTGCGCATAGGCGACCGGGTTAATGTGCCGCGCCCCCCAATGGGGTGCAATGTTGGGCTCATCCCAAAGCTGATAGTAGCGGATGCGATCACCGTAGCGTCGGGCAAAGGCGGCGGCAAAGCGGGCAAAAGCGGTGAAGTCGGCTGGCGGCGCCAGGGAGTTGTTGGCAGCGGCATCCTCCGGCGCCAGCGCCCAATCTGGCGTGGTGTTGAGCACGGCGACCGGCTCCAGCCCGGCGGCGACAATGGCAGCCACCAGTCGATCGGTCTCCGCCCAGTCGAAGCGTTCCGGCGCCGCTTCGATGTCGCGCCAGGCGAAGTGATGTCGCGCCCAACCAAAGCCAGCGGCGCGCAATTCGGCCAGGCGTGCGGCAATGAAAGTGGTTGGGCGGCCGGTAAGTTGCAGGGTGACGCCTGCAAAGGGCAGCGCGGCGCCGGGCGCATCTGGGCGCGGCAGTGCGCGGTTCACCCCTACGCCGCGCTCCAGAGTCACTCGCCAGAGCAACCCCAGCGCCAGCACAACAAAACAGGCCAGCGCATAGAGCAGGAACAGACGCAGGAAGGCCAAATATGGGCGAAACCGCCAGCGCCCCTCTATCGGGCTGGATGGGACGGCGGCGCCGGTAGCCCCCCTCTCCCCCTCCGCCCTTCGTTCTTCACGTTTCAGTGTGATTGCTCCTGCTGCTGGCGGATAACAGCGGCCAGACGGTCAACCGTATTCTTATTGCTGAGGATGCGCGCTAGCTTTTCCTCGTATTGCTTGAAGATGTGGTCGGTCGCCGGTTCGCTCTCAAGCCCATGTAATTGCACCAGGAGGTCGTTGATTTCTCGCAGGGCGTCTTGCAAAGGTCGTTGAATGGTGACGCGCAGCGCCACCGGCAGCGACGCATTTCCGAGAGGCGCAACGTCGGCGCACCAGGCTTCGAATTCCTGGCGCTGACGTTTGAGCGGCTTGAGGTCGCGTTCGTGAGCAGGCGTCGTTGGGTGATGGATCGAAAATGGGGGCATCGGCAATCGTTCCATTTCAAAGATGGCGCCGTTGGCGGCGTTCAGCCACAAGATGGGTGTGGCATAGCCAACATGAGCCGGGTTTAGTGCATACAAGTTTGAGCGAGCGAAACTGACGGCGCGCGGTACAACACCAGGGCACTCTCCACCAAATAGCTCTTGATAAAAATATCCAGCAAAAGTGCTTGCGATTTCCTCCTCAATATCATATTGCATTGCGATTACTGCCGGCGCCCCCGTCTGGAGCAACTGTGCGCCGACCGACGACGCCTGGCGGTGCATGGCGCCTTGTCCGGTGGCGCAGGCATTGAGCACAACCAGTTTGACGCTATGGGCGCCCTCGAACGCCACGCGCAGCGCCGCCGCTGGCGTCATCACAGGTGTATCATGTTGCCACAACAACACGCCATCAAAATGCCCATGCGTGACCAGGTGCACAATATCCGGCTGCACCTGTGCGATCCGTTGGCGCAGAGCGACGACATCAAAACGGCCATTCAGCACGACCACCTGTACATAGCGACCGATCCATGCCCCCAGAGCAGAGGTCAGCCGCTCCACTTCGGCGGCGCCATCGATCTGTTGGGTTGGATCTTCGGGTGTGACGACCAGCATCCGCAGCGGCAACTGTGTCGTGAGCGGGCGCACACTCCCAACGTATTGGAGCTGGTTTTCAACCCGCACAAGCGGCGTTTGCAGGCTGCCGGCAAAGACGATTTTACGCTCGGGGTCGAACATGATCTCCCAGGGCAGTGCAGTGACAGCCGGCGGCTGCGTCAGTAAGCGGATGCACAGACCGGTCTGGTTGCGATCCAGATCGGCGCAGGCCCGTCCCCACAGGTCGCGCACTGCGCCGTGAAACAGTGTGGTGAACAGCTGTGCGCCGATTGCCTCCAGAATCTCCTGACCGATCGCGCCGCGTCCGCGCGCCAGCGTTGTAAGCTGCGCCTCCCATTCGGGCTGAGCGGCGTCAGCGCTAAAGTGACCGACCGCGGTGTGTTGCGCATAGGCGGCGTGCACCAGATAGGGGGCGTGTTGACCGTGAATGGTGATGTCGAAATCGATGAACCGGCAAGACGCCATAGGCTTTGACAGAGTCGCACTCCATCCCTACAATGACAGGGCTGTCACATTTGTGGCTGCTATTGTACACAAGAATGGTTTATGCAAACCAATCGATTGGTCGCCTGGCGCGACGAACTGATGCAACGCTGGCGATGGCGGCGCAGAGAAAACGATTTTACCGGCGTCGATTATCGCGACCGGATCAGCGTGACGACCTGGGTGTTGGTGTTGGGGTTTGGCCTCAGCCTGGTGGTGCAGGCGCCGACAACCGTGATCAGTTTTCGGGCGCTCGGTTCACCCACCAGTCTGGAATTGTCGGCGACGACCTTGATGGCGTTGGTGCTGGCGATCGCTGCAGCGGCGGGCACAGAAAGCCTGATCCGGCTGCATCCCAAACGTCAGGCGAATCGGCTGGGGTTGACGTGGGCGTACTGGGCGTTGCCGGCCGCCATCTCGATCATCACCGTTGTGCTGTTGCCCGGCATTCCGACGCAGTTGTTGCAGGTTGGGGTGATTCTGCTGTCGGGATTGTTGCTGGTAATCGCCTTTTTCAGCCTGTACGCCACTGTGGAGCCTGGACAGCCGGGTTTTCGTCGCGCCCGGCTCTGGTTGGATGTCCTGGCTTACGGCGCGGCGCTGTTGCTCTTCCTGTTTGTCTATCAGTCGCGCACGCGCAGTCTCCTCTCCGGCACGATGGTGTCGTTGACGGCAGCGTTGCTGGCGGTTGAGTTGCTGCGCTCTGCCACAAATGAGACGCGGCAAGTGTTGATATACAGCGCAGTGGTCGGTCTGCTACTGGGTGAGTTGACGTGGGCGCTCAACTACTGGCCGTTGCTGCCCGGATTAACAGGCGGGCTTCTGCTGCTGCTGGCATTTTATCTGGCGGTAGGGATTGCGTTGCAAGGGTTGCAGAAGCGATTGACGCGTCGGGTAATGGCCGAATTTATTCTCTTTGGCGTGGTGGCCCTGATCCTGATCGTGGTCTTTGGGCCGGGCTTCTAACCTGCCGCCGCCCACAGGCGATCGTGCGCGCCTTTCCAGCGGCTGCGTTCCTCCGGGTGTGCGACCAATCTGAGCAGCGTTTCGGTCAACAAGGTATTGACGGGCGTCGCCACACCGACGCGCGCCCCCTGTTCCGCTACGGCGCCGTTTAGCCAACGAACTTCACTCTTGCCCTTGTTGTTGTGTAGATCGATATGCAGGCTGGGTAGTTTGCCGCCCCGGGCGCCGCCGATCTGTTTGCGCAGCACGGGACGAATCAGCGCCAGCGGTGCGAAGCGGATCAATGGCGCCAGTTTGCCAAAGGGGTAGCGATCCAGGTCGACCGGTGCGATATGGGAAGCGCGCATCACCGCCAGCGTCTCGCGCCACGCCCGGATTTCGAGGTCGACCATGCGGTTGTCGGCGAAGAGCGTCTCCGGCGGCTCATCCAGGATGGCGCAGGCGGCGTTGCCTGTGATGTTCATCAACAGCTTCGTCCATTTCATCCCCGCTGCGTCAGGATAGGGCTTGACGGCAAAGCCGGCGACTTCCATCACTTTGCACACGCCGGAGAACGCCGCCGTTGCGCGCGCCGTGTCTTGCCCGCCCCTTGCCTCTCCCGTGCTTCGCCACTGCGCCAGCCCCAGCCCATAGCGCGGCTTGTCGATGCGGATAACGCCCGGACTTTCGACGCTCACCGGCGTGGTGATACTGCCTGCCACCACCGGCGTCGCCATCTGCGCCAGCGCCTCTTCATTGCCGACGCCGTTCTGAACACTGAGCAAAGCTGGCGGCGGTGCGCCGGTGTCCGTTAATGCCTGCTGCAACTCGGCGACGGCGGCGGCGGTGTCATAACTTTTCACCGTGAAAATAGCCAGATCGAAGGCGGTCGACGAACGTTCATAGGCTTCGCGCATACCGGCGGCGGCGCGCAAATTGCGGATCGTGTGCACCCCTTGCTCGTCGGTGAGTTGCAAGCCGCGTGCTCGCACCTGCTCCACAAAGGGGCGCCGTCCGACCAGCGTCACTTGTTGTTGCGCCTGGGCCAGCTTCCCACCCACCAGACAACCGATCGCGCCTGCACCGATGATCAACACGTTCCACGCCATGTGGCAGTTCCTCTTCAATGACGGGAGGTATAGAACGCGGATGACGCAGATGCAGCGGATATACGCGGATCAAAAAAACATCCGCTCTGATCCGCTCGATCCGCCTCATCCGCGCTCTATCTCTGCGTTCTATTTCCCATTGGCAATGACGTCGCGGCGCTCCAGGTCGTAGAGACCATAGGCAGCCGCCAGAATCTCGATGGGGTGACGGCTGGGCAGGTCGACGCCATGCTCAAGCTGCCAGCGACAGGTCTCGGAATCGCACGCTGTGTACTTCACATCTTCTCCCTGTGCGGCGACAAAGTTGAACAACTCGGCGCCGACATCCATCGCAATCTGATACTTCTCGACTTTGTAGCCGTAAGTGCCGGCGATGCCACAGCAGCGCGCGTGCGATTCGGCGATCTCCAGGCCGGGGATCAGCGCCATCAACTCCAGCGCAGGCTTGCCAATGCGGTGGGCGCGTTGCTGGCAGGGCGCGTGGTAAGGCAATTTCATCGGCAGGGGGTGGAAATCGGTGCGCAGCTCGCCGGCGTCGTGTAATTCGCGCAACCATTCGAAGATGTCGTAGGTTGCCATCTTGAGTTCGTCGGCGGCTGCATCATGATAGTCGAGCAATTCAGGCGCCTCCTCTTTGAGCGTCAGCGTGCAGCTCGTGCTGGTGCCAACAATGGGCAGCCCGGCGCGGCCAAAGCCGGCCAGCTTGCCGACATTGCCACGGTGGTAGCCGCGTGCCGCCTCGAATTCGCCGTTGGAGAGGAGCGGCAGCCCACAGCAGTTCTGTTCCGGCACGATCACTTCATAGCCGTTGTGTTCGAGGACCATCACTGCTGCTTTGCCGATGAACGGCTCGTAGTACATCGTAGCGCAGCCATGAAAATAGACAACCTTTTTGTCGGACTTGAGGCGCTGCGCCTGCGTGCGTTTGAGCCAATCGCCAAAGGTGCCGGAAGTGCTCCACCTGGGCAGTGGCGCCTGGCGGGCGATGCGCATCACCTTTTCGGCCATCAAGCGGCTGAAGGGGTTGTGCATTGCCAGGTTTGCCAGCGCTGGAGCGATGCTCCCCGCTTTGGCAATCAGATCGTTGCGGCCCAACAGCCGGTTGCGCAGCGGCAGCCCCTTCTTCGCCACGATGGCGGCGCGGGCGCGTGCATTCAGTTCGGCGATCTTGACGCCGGTCGGGCAGACCTCGTTGCAGACGCGACAGCCCGAACAATAATCAACTGAGTGGTCGGGCGTCTGCGCCTGGTCGCCCTCGCGGAAGCGCTGCGCCTGCGGGCCGACGTACTTTGGGCCGGGGAAGAGGTCGGTCACCGCCGACACCGGGCAGTGGCTGGTGCAGATGTTACACTTGATGCACTCGTCGAGCGACAGGTCGACGGAGTGCCAGGAAATGGGCGCCATAGCATTGCTCCGTTCTACGGAAATTTGCGATAAATCTCGCGTCGATGCAGGACGCGTGGAAGCTAATCTCATGCCACAGGTAAGGGTGATTCTTGACGGATCATCTCCACCGCTGCCACCCCAGTCGCGATTGCCACTCCCTCCAGGCTGCGCTCCAGGATCGGATCCATGTGCGCCAGCAACCCACCCGCCGCCCACAGATTGGTGTAGACGACATTGCCTGCGGCATCGATCGGCTGTAATGCATCGTTGACGGCCACGCCGCCGCGGAAGGCTGGCTGACCTTGCGGATCGAGGAAACGCGGACGGAACCAGCGTTTACGATCCTGTGGCGTCGTCAGCGGCAGATCAAATACGGTCTCCCAGAAGCGACCGGTGTGGTCGCTGAAGAAGCCGCCACCCAGCACGCCGCCTGTCGCCAGCAGGAATGTGCGCGCCCGGTGTTTGAGCGGACGCGCACTCGTCGCTGTCTCCACCCATTGCACCACGCCATCCTCGGCGTGAAAGCCGATGGCCTCCATGCCGATCTCAACGCGTACGCCATGCGCCTCCAAGGCGTGGCGTAGCGCCGTCGCCAGACGAATGCCCGGCGTGCTGGGGGGCAGTGTTGGTATCTCGAAGATGTCGGTTTGCAGCTCGCGTTGCAGCCGCATCAGCGCCTGGGGATGGGCATGTCGCCCCAGGATGGCGGGCAGCCCAATCCGCTCACCCGTTTTCACCACCAGTTTGAGCGCGTCGAGCAGCCGCTGTTGCGTACGTGGATCGTCCACCGCTTCGGCCAATTGTGTGTTGTTGCGGTCGCGTTGTTCGCTCAACACGCTCCACGGCGTCATTGCAGCGCGCGCTGCCTGCCCCTGGGCGTTCAGATTGCGGGCGATGAGGTGCGGATAAAAGTCGCGCATTCCTTGCAAGCCGACGATCACCATGGGACGATGATCATCGGCGGCGCCGGCGCGTTGTCCAGCGGGCGCCAGGTAAGTCGGACGCCAGGCGCCTGCCGGTGATGGCGTCAGCATGTTGTCGTCGCCGGCGCTGGCATAGCCCAGTGCTTGCACAGCCGGGCATTGTTGAAACCATGTCAGCGCCTGGCGGATGCGCACTTCCCCCAACAGGCGATAGGGATGCCCGGCGTCGAGTTCAGCCATACGCGCCCACGGGTTGGTCACGGCGCGCTCCTCGACGCCGACATACCCCAACAGGTCAATCGCGCCGGTTGTCCAGTAGAGCGCACCCATGCCTTTGGCAATGACCTTGACGCGGAGTCCTGCTTCCGCTGCGCGCAACGCCGCTGTCAGCCCTGTCAGCCCTGCGCCGATCACCAAAAGGTCTAGCATAGCGGTCAGTCCTTCCTGTTGCTGCTTGATGGAGATTGGAGTGTGGAGATTTGCTCCTCGTCTCTCGCCTCTCGCCTCTCTTGCGCCCCCGGCGTCGTGTCGAACTCCCAGAAGTCGGTGAGCGGGCTGGCGTCGTTATCGGGCGGCAGGTGGTCGATGTTCATGATGCCCAGATAGATCAACTCATCCAGTCGCTCTTGCTTGAGCTGACGCCCCCAGAGGACGGGCGTCAGACCGCGCCAGCGTTCTTGCAAAAAGTCGCGCAGCAGCAGGTTGGGGTTGTCGAGCGACGACTTGCCCGCCTTCGGCGCCGCCGGTCTGGGGTGGGCGTTGTGGCGCGGTGATTGCATGTAGGCCACCGACCAGTCAGGCGCAGCGTCTTGCAATGCGGACGCCGTCGGCGCCTGCATCCGTAATTCCTGCAAAATGCCTGCCGCGCGGAAAGTGCAGAAGCCACCCTGACACGGCCCCATCCCCAGCCGCACATCGCGCCGCAGATCGTCCAGCGTCACAGTCGGGTTGTTGACGGCGGCCTGCTCCAGCATGGCGCGCGTCACCAGCTCGCACTCGCAGACCAGGTCGCCCTGCAGCCGCGCCTCTTCGACTTCGTGTAGGCGATGCCCCAGCCAGTAATAGCCCTGCTCCACGCCGGGGACGGGCGTCTCTGCGGTGCGACAGGCGCGTTCCACGCCCAGTTGGGCGCACGCTTTGTCCATGGTCTTTTCCGCCATCAGGCGGAAGGTCGTCCATTTGCCGCCGGTGATGGTCAGGAAACCGGCAACGCCATCGCGCGCCTGATGATCGAGCAGCGCCAGTGCGCGCGTGGCGTCGCGGCTCTCGCCGCTGTAGCCCTCCTGATAGAGCGGACGCACGCCGGCCCACGCCCGCAAGATGCGCGATTGACTCAACCCTGGCGTCAGCTTGTCACCCTCTGCCAACATCAGCTCCACTTCCCATGGTTCGATGCTCAGCATCTCCGGGTCGGACACACGTTCGTCGGTGGTGCCGATGATGGCGACGGTGTGCACCGGCACCAGGATGTCGCCGTCGGCGGGCATCTTGCAGCGATTGATCACGGTGTTGACCAGCCGATGGTTGACCGCCACCATCACGCCTTTGCCGGGAATCACGCGCACCGGAATGTCGGCCAGCGCCGCAATCTTGCCGGCCCATGCGCCGCTGGCGTTGATGGTCATGGCCGCCTCGATCTGCACCTCCTCGCCGCCGACGACATCGCGCACGCGTGCGCCGGTGACGCGGCGTGCGCCGTCGCCACCCTCGGTCAGTAGCCCGATCACTTCGTGATAGACCAGAATCTGGGCGCCAGCCTGTTGCGCCGCCTGCGCGGTGACGTGCGTCGCCAAAAAACTATCTGCCGAGCCGTCCGGCACCTCGAAGACGCGGCTGAT
>DGFH01000297.1:0-14975 GCA_002391565.1 Anaerolineales bacterium UBA3905 | reverse complement strand
GAAGACGCGGCTGATGCGCGGGTTGAGGAGCGGTTCGCGACGCAACGCCTCTTTGACCGGAATCTCCTCACAAGGGATGCCGACTTTGGCGCAGGCGACCTTAAAGCGATCCGGGTAATCGCCTTCATCCTCCGGTGTAACGACGAAGAAGCCGCTCGTATCCTCGATGCAATGGGTGTGGGTGCGGCGCAGGATGCGGTTCTCCTCGATGCACTCGATGGCGCTTTGCGGATCTTTGACGGCGTAGCGCCCGCCACTGTGGAGCAGACCGTGATAACGCCCGGTCGTGCCATGCGTCAGATCGCGCTTCTCCACCAGCACGACGCGGAAGCCACGCAGCGCCGCATCCCACGCCACGCCTGTTCCGGTCGAGCCGCCGCCGATCACCAAAATATCTGTCGTCAACTTTTTCATAGCGAAAAGATGCCTCCCAGGGTCTCGCGTACAAGATGGCGCACGCTTTCACCATCATTCAATTGTAAGGCTTTCTGCGCCAGCCGCCGCGCCGCCGGCATGGTCAGTTGTGTAATCAACCGCTTGGCGGTCGGGATGCTGGCCGGCGCCATGCTGAACTCATCCAGCCCCAACCCCAGCAGAATAGGGATCGCCAACGGGTCGGCGGCCAGCTCGCCGCACAGCCCGACCCAACGGCCATGACTATGCGCTGCACGCAGTACGGCGTCGATCTGCCGCAACAGCGCCGGGTGCAATGGATCATTCAACGCGGCGACGTGCTGATTGGTGCGGTCGGCGGCAAAAGTGTACTGCGTCAGGTCATTGGTGCCGATGCTGAAAAAATCGACCAGAGTCGCCATGCGATCGGCCATCGTTACGGCGGCGGGCGTCTCGATCATGACGCCGACCGGCAAATCGGCGCGAAAGTCGGCGCGGGTAGCCGCTAGCTCGCTGGCCGCCGCCGCCATCAACGCCTGCGCGCGCAGAATTTCGTCCAGGGTGCCGATCATGGGGAACATGACATGAATATCGCCCTCGACGGCGGCGCGCATCAGTGCACGCAGCTGTGTCTTGAACAATTCAGGCATGGCGAGCGAGATGCGGATGGCGCGCCATCCCAGAAAAGGGTTTGGCTCTTTGGGCAAGGCCAGGTAAGGGGCAGGTTTATCGCCGCCAATGTCGAGGGTGCGGATGATCAAACGCCGCGCCCCCAACGTGCGGGCCACGTTGCGGTAAATCTCGGTTTGCTCCTCTTCGCTGGGCGGCGTGTGGCGATCCTGAAAGAGGAATTCTGTGCGCAACAACCCGACGCTTTCGGCGCCGGCTTCCAGCGCCACCGCTGTATCCGCCGCTGCACTCAGGTTGGCGGCCACCTCCACGCGTATGCCGTCGTGAGTGCGCGTTAGGCGCTGCGCCGCTGCCCAGGCCGTAGCGCGAGCAGCTTTGGCCGCCGCCTGAGCCTGGGTGTAGGCCTGGATGGTGGCTGCATCCGGCGCCGCGATGACGATGCCATGTGCGCCATCCAGCGCGACGGTCATACCTGGCTGCACCACCTCCAGCAACGTGGCGCCGACGCCGACCACCGCCGGGATGCCCATGCTGCGCGCCAGGATGGCGGTGTGGGCATTGGGGCCGCCGCCAGCTGTGCAGAAACCGATCACCCGGGTGCGATCCAGGGTGGCCGTCTGCGAAGGCAACAGATCGTTTGCCACGATCAGCGCGTCGGGAGGGAGATCGTTGAGCAGGGAGGGGGCATCGTTCAACAGCAGATGCAGCAACCGGCGTCCGATGTCCTCCACATCGACGGCGCGCTGTTGAAAGACGCTGCCGCTCATGTGGCGGAAGCGATCTGCCCAACGCCGCACTGCACGGCGCACCGCCGTTATCGCCGTGCTCCCATCGCCGATGGCGTTGCGTACTTCCGCCAGGAAATCGCGATCCTGGAGCAGAAGGGTGTGCGCGCGAAAGATAATGCTCTGTTCTTCCCCCAGAGTGGCGCTGATCTGCGCAGTCAGCTCATTGAGCTGCGTTAGTGCAGTCTGTTGCGCCTGGTCGAAGCGCGCCAGTTCCAGCCCAGGGTCGCCTGCTGTTTTTTCATCAGCCTCCTCGTGCAAGGGGTCTTGCTGTTCCGCCAGAATGACCGCCCGGCCAAGAGCGACGCCTGGGGATGCTGCCAACCCGTTGAGCGTCGCCTCCCCGCGACCTTCGATCAGGGGCGAGGCGGGGGGAGGGACAACCAATACCGTCTCGCTGCCAAGGTCGTGCGCCACCTGACGCACCAGGGCATCGACCGCCTCATCGGCATCCTGACCGATTGCTTCAATGCGGATGCAGTGATCCTTTTCGATGCCCAGGGCTATCAACTGATTGAAGCGGCTGGCTGGCGCCGGCCCGGCGCCGGTCGTCAGGTCGGTGACATGCACCTCGGCGTGAAATTGAGCGGCAGTCTGGATGAAGCGCGCCGCCGGGCCAAAGTGCAACCCGGCGGGATTGACTACGATCACATCGGCGCCGGCTGTGTGCAGCGATGGCTGTTCCGGTGTGGAATGCGCCAGGGCGGGCGCCGTTGCCGAGCTTGCGCGGGTACGCAGAACAGCGTCTTTGGCGCGTCTGGCTTCCGCCGCTTCGTGAGCCACAGCCTCCAGGTTCATGCCGATGGAGGCCTGCACGGCGGCGGCCATGGCGCCCTCCACAAAGGGGCCGACGGAAAGGTGTACGCGCATGCGTTCTTCCGGCGGCAGCAGGTCGAGCGCCACCTGGCCGCTGATAACGGCGCTGCCCAGGTCCATCAGCACCAGCACGCCATCCTCGCTATAAACGGAATGGATCGCCTCGGCGATGGCGACAGGATCCGTGCCAAAGGGCTGATGGGGGTTGTCGCTGCCACCGACGGCGACAATCCGCGCGCGTCCTTGAATCTGCTGGTCGGCCAGCGATTTCACGGCATTGGACAGTTCTATGCTGTGTGAAACAAGGACAATGCTGACCATGGAGTAAAACGCTCAGACCCAATCAAAGGTGCGTGTGACCGCCTTTTTCCATGTAGCATACAGACGCGTGCGCGCCGTGTCATCCGCAGCCGGCTGCCAGGTTTTGTCGATGCCCCAGTTGGCGCGCAGCGCGTCGACGTCTTTCCAGAAGCCAACAGCCAATCCTGCTGCGTAGGCTGCCCCCAGCGCAGTCGTTTCGCTGACGCGTGGGCGGATGACCGGCACCCCCAGCACGTCGGCCTGGAATTGCATGAGCAGTTCGTTGCGCACCATGCCGCCATCGACCTTGAGCGCCTGCAGTTCGACGCCTGAATCCTGGTGCATGGCGTCGAGCACTTCGCGTGTCTGGAAGGCTGTGGCCTCCAATGCCGCGCGCGCGATGTGACCGCGATTGACATAGCGCGTCAGCCCGACAATGACCCCGCGCGCATCGCTGCGCCAGTAGGGCGCGTACAACCCGGAAAACGCCGGGACAAAATAAACGCCGCCATTGTCGTCAACCGTGTGCGCCAGATTCTCGACCTCGGCGGCGGAGTCGATCAGGCGCAGATTGTCGCGCAGCCACTGCACCAGTGCGCCGGTGATGGCAATCGAACCTTCCAGCGCGTAGACGGTCGCTGCGTTCCCAAATTTATAGCAGGCTGTCGTTAGCAAGCCATGTTGGGAAGGAACAATTTCCGTGCCGGTGTTGAGCAACATGAAACAACCGGTGCCATAGGTGTTCTTGGCTTCGCCGGGGTTGAAGCAGGTCTGCCCAACCGTTGCCGCCTGTTGATCGCCCAGATCGCCGCAGATGGGGATGCGTGCGCCGAAGGGCCCATCGTGCAGGGTGTAACCGTATGCTGCCGGTTCGCTGGAAGGGCGGATCGCCGGCAGCATGGCGCGCGGCACACCCATGATCTCCAGGATCTCGTCATCCCATTGCGTCCCGTCAAGCGTCATCAACATGGTGCGCGAGGCGTTGGTGACATCGGTGACATGGGCGCCGCCGCCCACGCCGCCTGTCAAGTTCCAGATCAGCCAGGCGTCGATGTTGCCAAACAGGGCGTCGCCGCGCATAGCATCTTCACGTAGACCTGGCACATGATCGAGCAGCCAACGAATTTTGGGGCCGGAAAAGTATGTGGAGAGCGGCAGCCCGACGCGCGCCCGGAAGCGATCCGGCCCATCGTTGCCGCCCAATTCGGTGCACAGGCGGTCGGTGCGCGTGTCCTGCCAGACGATGGCATTGTAGTAGGGCTTGCCGGTTTTGCGATTCCAGACAACAGTTGTCTCGCGCTGATTAGTAACGCCAACGGCGGCGATCTCCTGAGCGCTGCCGCCGAGCTTTTCCAGCGCGCCGCGAATGACGCGCTGAGTCTGTTGCCAGATTTCCAACGGGTCGTGCTCCACCCAGCCCGCCTGGGGGTAGATTTGCCGATGCTCCAACTGGTGGGTGCTGACCGGCTCGCCGCGATGGTTGAAGATCATGCAGCGCGTGCTGGTGGTGCCTTGATCGATGGCGGCGACAAATTTGCTCATAGGTTCCTTTCCTGGCGGTTTGCTTTACGAATCATGCGCTTCCGCCGCGCAGATTGACTCGGCGGCGCTTTGGATCAACAGAAAGGCCGAGGTCGCACCGGGGTCTTGATGTCCGATGCTGCGCGGTCCCAGATAGCTGGCGCGACCCTTATAGGCCTGCATCGGGATGGTGGCCTTCATGCCTGCTTCTCCCGCTATGGCGGCGGCCTGTAATGCGGCGCACAACGTGGCGCCATCGTCAAGCGCCTGATGCAGGGCAATGATGGCGGGCGTCAAGGCGTCGACCATCGTTTTGTCGCCAGGGCGGGCGCTGCCGCGCTGTCGGATCCCCTCCACGCCCGCGGCGACGGCGCTGGCAAACTCTGTCGGCGTCAACGTCCGTTTGCCCGCCGCCACCATGCCCATGCGTAGAAAAAGTGTGCCATAGAGTGGCCCGCTGGCGCCACCCACTTTGGAGAGCAACGTCATGCCAACGCTCTTGAAGAAGGCGCCCAGGTCGTCCGTGCGTTCGTGCACCAGGCGCATCCGCACCTCCTCGAAGCCGCGTTGCATGTTGATGCCATGGTCGGCGTCGCCAATTTCGGCGTCGAGGGCGGTCAGCAGCGGCTCGTGTTCGGTAATTTTGTCGGCGTAGCGTTGCATCCAGTCGATCAAAACGGTGATGCCAAGCATTGACGTAGACGTCATAACGTTGTGAATTCCCCAATCGCAAACTGACCGGTCACCAATGCAGCGCCGGTGTATGAACGGGTGCATCCCACCAATGCAGCAACTCGTCATCGACGGCGAGCAGAGTGAGCGAACAGCCGGCCATCTCCAGCGCCGTGATGTAATTGCCGATCAAGTTGCGGCTGATGGTGATGTCGCGCTCCTCACACAGTTCCGCCAACCGCCGGAAAATGATGAATAGCTCCATGAGTGGGGTGCCGCCCATGCCGTTGACCAAAGCAATGACGCGGCTGCCGCGCGTAAAGGGGAGATCATCGAAAATGGTGGTTGCCAGCATCTCGGTGATCTCGTCCGCCGACTGCAGCGCCACGCGCTGACGCCCAGGCTCGCCGTGAATACCGATCCCGATCTCCATCTCGTCTTCCGGCAATGTAAATGTCGGGCGGCCCACTGCCGGCACAATACAAGAGGTGAGCGCCACACCCATGCTGCGTCCCTGTTCGCTCACCTTACGTCCAATGGCGGCGACTTCTGACAGCGGCGCGCCGGCTTCCGCTGCTGCGCCGCAAATCTTCTCCGCCAGTACGGTGACGCCGACGCCGCGCCGACCGGCGGTGTAGAGGCTGTCCTCGACCGCCACATCATCGTGAATGAGGACTGTCTCCACCGGGACGCCGGCAAGCTGGCATTCCTCGGCGGCAATCGCAAAATTCATGACATCACCAGTGTAGTTTTTCACGATGAATAGCAGTCCGGCGCCGCCATCGACCGCCGCCGCCGCCGCCAGAATCTGATCGGGTGTAGGAGAAGTGAAGATGGGGCCAGGACAGGCGGCGTCCAACATGCCAACGCCGACATAACCACTGTGCATCGGTTCGTGGCCGCTGCCCCCGCCCGCGATCACGGCAACTTTGCCACGCTGTGGGGCATCGGCGCGCACCACATAATTGGGGCAAAAATTGACACGGAGCAGGTGAGGGTAGGCGTGCGCCATGCCTGCCAGCGCCTCTTCAACAACAAGCGTCGGGTTGTTGATTAGTTTCTTCATAGCGCCAGCCCTTCTGCCAGCAGATCAACCAGCAGGCGCCGCGCTTGAGCTGCAGCGATGGCGCGATGGCTGATCTGATTCTTGACGGCGTCCGACAGCTCTGCCATGGCGGCGGCATAGCCTGGCACGAAGAAGATCGGATCGTAGCCAAAGCCATTGACCCCGCGCGGCGCCGTCAGGATGCGCCCTGCGATCTCGCCCTCAGTTGTCCAGGTGCGCCCATCGGGATGCGCCAGCGCCACGACACAGCGGAAACGCGCCGTGCGCTGCGGCTCTGGCACTCCCGCCAGTGCAGCCAGCAACGCTTCGCACCTTTGCCAATCTGAGAGCCCCGGACCGCCGTAGCGTGCGGAATAGACGCCGGGTCGCCCACCCAAAGCATCGACCTCCAGGCCACTGTCATCGGCCCATGTCAGCAGTCCGGTGAGTTTTGCATAATGTTGTGCTTTGATGATGGCATTCTCCAGGAAAGTTGTGCCTGTCTCTTCTACTGTCTCGGTCACGCCCACTTCCTCCAGCCAGGTTACGACCAGGGGCAGGTCGGCCAGCAACAGTGCATATTCACGGGCTTTGCCTGGGTTGTGGGTGGCGACAAGGAGTCTGGCCGTGTTCATCTGCGTCTTTCATGACATGGCGAATTGTTGACTATCTTCATGCTATCATATAATTTCGCGTGACGGTAGCTGCGCGATCAAGTGTTTTTACTCGTACTTTAGCCTGGCATCCAGGAGGGGGTATGGTTCAGTCTTACCATCCACTACGTATTTTCACTGGCTCCGCTCATCCGACGCTGGCGCGCGAAATTGCCGATCTCCTGCATGTCGATTTAGGGCGCGCCACGACGCGCCGGATGCCAGACAGTGAAATTCATGTGATGTTGGACGAGGTGGTGCGCGACCAGGATATTTTCTTCATCCAACCATGCAGCGAACCAGTCAATGAACACCTGATCGAATTGTTGCTCTATCTCGATGCATTTCGTCGTGCCAGCGCTCATAGTGTGAGCGTCGTCATGCCCTATTTCCCGTATGCGCGGCAAGAGCGGATGGCAAAGGGGCGCGAGGCGATCAGTGCGCGCGTCGTTGCCAATATGATCGAGATGGCCGGGGCGCGTCGTGTGATCTACGTTGATATTCATAATCGCGCCATTCAAGGTTTTTTCAATATCCCGGTCGATCCCTTGAGCGCAGTCCATCTGTTGGCTGATTATTTCCGGAGCCCGGAATACGCGGATGCTGCTATCGTCAGCCCGGATGTAGGGCGCGCCAGCATGGCGGGCAAATATGCCGAGCTACTCAATCTGCCACTGGTGGTGATGCACAAACGACGCACAGACTTTTCCACAACAGAGACAACACATGTGGTTGGCGACATTCAGGGGCGGCGCCCGATCATTATTGACGATGTGATGGCGGGCGGAAGTGTATTGAAGCAGATCGATGCTCTGTACGATGCTGGCGCCGTGGGAAAAGCCTGTTTTGCGATTACGCATCCGGTGTTATTGCCGACGGCGCTCAAGCGACTAGAAGAAGATGACCGGATCGGACGCCTGGTCGTGATGAATACGATTCCGGTGCCGGAAAGCAAGCGCCATCCCAAGCTGGTGGTGCTCTCGGTGGCGCAGTTGCTGGCTGACATCATCAACCGCATCTATCGCGGCGAGAGCATCTCATCGAAGCTGATTTTGTCGTAGGAGGCACGCGTGTTTGGTCGCACCTCGCGCCCGGAGCCGGACGCAATCGAAGTTTTGATCGGCGCACGCGCCACCTTCAGCGGGCGCCTGCAATGCGACGCCAGCATCCGCATCGATGGCGTGGTCGAGCAAGGACGCATCGAGACGCCTGCCAACGTGATCTTGACAGAGACGGCAACCGTCAGTTGTGACATTGTCGCCAAGATTGTCAGCATTCGTGGCAAATTCAAAGGCGTCATCCAGGCCGAGCGCGTGGAACTTCTCAACGGCAGTCAGGTGGGCGGTGTGCTCAATGTGAACAGTTTCTACATGGACGATAATGTGTTGATGCGCGCAGCCGTGAATATCCGCGCCGACACGCTGGCGGATGTCAAACCGCCACCGCCGCCGGCGAACCCGGTGATCCCGGTGCTGACCGGCGACACGTCAGCGGGTGCGCCGCCCACATTCCCAGGTGAATAAGCCGCATTCCAAGTTTGCCGGCGACCGTATTCGGTGGCCACATTGCAATCCAACCCAAGCAGATTTGTTTTATACAGTTGAAAGGAACACAAAATGAGTGAGCGCACCGTTGCCTTTCGCGACACCCAATTGCGCGTGTTGGGTGATGCTCTGCAGCCCGGCGACAAGGCGCCCGAAGTTGAGCTGGCGACTGGCTTCCTGACAAAATCCAAATTACTGGCGGACACGGCGGGCAAGATTCGCCTGGTCAGCGTTGTGCCCAGCATCGACACCAGTGTGTGCGACGCACAAACCCGACGTATGAATCAAGAAGCCGCCAATCTGGGTGAGCGAGTTGTTGTCGTTACGGTGAGCGTTGATCTGCCGATGGCGCAGAAGCGTTGGTGCGGCGCCGCCGGCGTCGAACATGTGCTGATGCTTTCCGACTATCTCAACCTGGATTTTGGCAAGGCATACGGCACAGCGGTGCCCGATTTGGGCGCCGAGCAGCGCTCCATCTTCGTGATCGACGCTGACGATGTGATCCGCTACGTCGAATACGTGCCGGGCATCGGCCAGCATCCCAATTACGACGCAGCGTTGGCAGCCGTGCGGGCGCTGCTTTAGTCGCTATTCAGTCGGTCGGTCATGCCCCGACATAGATAGCACATCGGTCAGGTTGAGGAGAGGGGAGCGACGTATGATCTGGGCATTCATACCATTAGCGGCATTGATCGGCTATCTCTTTGGCTCGATCCCGGTGGGATTGTGGGTCTGTCGGATGTACGGCGTCGATATTCGCACGGTGGGCAGCGGACGGATCGGCGGCACAAACGCCTGGCGCGCCGCTGGTTTGAAGGCAGCCATTCCGACGATCATCGGCGACGCCGTCAAGGGTGCAGTGGCAGTATTGCTGGTGCGCTGGCTTTTTTATGTATTTTTCCCTGAACCGGCGGCCATGTCGGTTGAGGAAGCGCAGACGCGCAAGCTGGCGCTCGACCTGGCGGCGGCGCTGGCAGGCGGCTTTGCCGTCATCGGACACAACTGGTCGTTTCTCAACGGCTTCAAGGGAGGCGCCGGCGGCATCACGACGGCGGCAACCACACTGGCGCTCAATCCGCTGGTTGGCGGCGTGACGATCATCATCGGCGCCTTCCTGATCTGGTGGGCGCGCATTGCCTCGATTGGCACTTTCGCCGTGGCGGTGTCAGCTTTTGCTCTGTTCCTGATCCTCTCTGTCGATGAGATCTCGCCGTGGCCCTTTGCCATTTACGGGGTGATGGTGCTGGCGGCTGTGTTGATTGCGCTGCGCCCGAATCGGGAAAAGTTGCGCGAGCAGAAAGAACGGATTATCACCTTGTGGTGATGCAGATGGGGGAGAATGTGTGATGAGTGAGCCGGCTACGCGCCATCCAACAGTGAACTATACAGCCTGGCCCGACGAGTCCGGTCACTTTGGCCCTTACGGGGGCAAATTCGTGCCCGAAACTTTGATGCCTGCTCTAGATGAACTGGAGGAGGTCTATCTAAAGTCCAAACTCGACAAAGAGTTCCAGGCTGAACTGGAGGCCTTATTGCGCACCTTTGTCGGTCGCCCTACACCGATTACCTTTGCGCAGCGTTTGACTGCGCATTTCGGCGGGCCGCGCATATACATCAAACGCGAAGACCTGGCGCACACCGGCGCACACAAGATCAACAATGCGCTTGGCCAGGCGCTGCTCATGAAGCGCAAGATGAAAAAGACGCGCATCGTCGCCGAGACGGGCGCAGGGCAGCATGGCGTCGCCACGGCCACCGCCGCCGCGATGCTGGGCATTGAATGCGTAGTCTACATGGGCACAGTGGATATGGCGCGGCAGGAGCCAAACGTCTACCGTATGCGGCTGTTGGGCGCTGAGGTGCGTGGGGTCGAATCGGGCAGCAAGACGCTCAAGGACGCCATCAACGACGCCATCCGCGATTGGGTGACGAATGTGCGCAACACCCACTACCTGTTGGGCAGCGCCCTGGGCCCCCACCCTTACCCGACGATGGTGCGCGACTTTCAGAGCGTCATTGGCCGTGAGGCGCTGCGCCAGATGCTTGACCCGGAGATCGGGCCAGGGCGTCTGCCCGATGCCATCGTCGCCTGTGTGGGCGGCGGCAGCAATGCCATCGGCATCTTTCATCCTTTCCTGGAATATGAAAGCGTGCGGCTGATCGGCGTGGAGGCGGGCGGGCGCGGGATCGCAGGCGGGGAACATGCTGCACGCTTTGCCGATCCGAAGTTGGGGCGGCTGGGAGTGCTACAGGGCGCCAAAAGCTATGTCATGCAGGATGCTGACGGGCAGATCGCGCTGACGCACAGCATCAGCGCCGGGCTGGATTACGCCAGCGTCGGGCCGGAACATGCCTGGCTGCGCGATCAGGGGCGCACCGAGTACACTTACGCCACCGACGACGCTGCGTTGGAGGGCGTCAAACTACTCAGCCGGCTTGAGGGGATCATTCCGGCGTTGGAGAGCGCCCACGCCGTGGCGCATCTGATGGAATTGGCGCCGCAGATGGGCAAAGACGAGGTCATCCTGGTGAACCTGAGTGGGCGCGGAGATAAAGATTTGGGCACGATCATGAAAGAATTGGGACAGTTATGAGCGGCGTCGAACGGATTCAGGCCGTCTTTGCCCGCGCCAAAGCGGAGCAACGCGCAGTCTTTATGCCCTATCATGCGATGGGCTATCCCGACCGGGCGGCAACGCTGGAAATCATTCGTGCGTTGGGCGAGACCGGCGCCGAGTTGTTCGAGATCGGCATTCCCCACAGCGACCCGTTGGCCGATGGGCCGACGATCCAGACTGCCACCTACACGGCATTGACGCAGGGCACCACCGTGGCGGATTGTCTGGCGATGGTGCGTGAACTGCGCATCGCCGGCATGACGCAGCCCTTTTGCGCCATGACCTATTACAATCCACTCTTTGCCTATGGTGTGCGGCGCTTTGTGGAAGATGCCGTCGCCGCTGGCGTCGACGGGCTGATCGTGCCCGACCTGCCCCCCGAGGAAGCGGAAGAGCTAGAGGCCGCGTGCCGACAGGCCGGCGTTGCGACCATCTATCTGTTGGCGCCGACCAGCACCGATGAGCGCATCCGTTTCGTTGCCAGCCACTGCACTGGCTTCATCTACCTGGTCAGCGTCACCGGCATCACCGGCGCCCGCGCCGATCTGCCGCCCGACCTGGCAGACTTTGTGGCGCGCGTGCGGAAATATACGAATCTGCCCCTGGCGGTAGGCTTTGGCATCGCCACCGGCGAACAGGCCGCTGCCGTCGCCCGCATTGCTGACGGCGTGATCGTGGGATCGGCGCTGGTCAAAGCGGCGACAGGCGAGGCCGGATTGGCGCAGGTGACGGCGCTCGGCAAAGAGCTTGTCATGGGGGCGCACGCGCCACGACGAGACTGAGAAGGTCGCCTGCATTCAAAGCCAGGAGAAAAACAAGACGCCGTCTCTGAAGAAACAGAAACGGCGTCTTGTTGATTCGCTGATTTTATTTGCTTACCAGGCGCCAGTCCGCCATGTACGGCGACGCTCCCATTCTGGGCTGTCGAACGCATCGGTGCTGTCCGCCGCAAAAAACCACACCAGCAACTCCAGCGCTATCACCGCCAGCACCGCCAATCCAAGCATTGCCATTTTCTTGCTCCCTTATCTCTAGCCGATCTCGTCTGCATAGTTGCTGGCCGGTTTGCCAAACGCTTCCAGCCATGCGCCCAACCGCATCATGCCCCGTCCTGCCGCCAGCGCCAT
The DNA here is from genome assembly GCA_002391565.1 of Anaerolineales bacterium UBA3905. Classification (GTDB taxonomy): domain Bacteria; phylum Chloroflexota; class Anaerolineae; order Caldilineales; family Caldilineaceae; genus Caldilinea. Next base: position 2,871 of record DGFH01000297.1, on the reverse strand, counting down.
CGTGGCCGCCAGCGTGTTGCGCGGTTGCTCCGCCCGCTGCGCCTCCTGTGCAAGCCGTTCCCGCTCCACCTCGCGCAACAAATCCCTCTGCCGTTCCAGATGATACTCCCACTCCAACATCGGTCGCCTCCTTTTGCTTTCCCTGACCTCTGAGTGCAGCCCTGGGGGCAGTCACCATCAAAAATGTATTTTGATAGTTACATTATACTGGTGAATTTGTAACCTGTCAATAGATATATTGATAGTTACGCGCAGATCGTGTATGCTGATATTGCCACTGCGGCACTGTCGGTCGCGACACAATCTGCCACCAGTATCGTGGCTGGCGGGAAGAAATACACTCAGTTTCTTGTGGTTTCATTCGACGCAGGTGGGGAATCGTATGTGGTTGACGATGGACGCCCGACATGAGTATTTTGAGCATCTAAAGACGGTGGGCGGCGTGCTCTGTCTCGATTTTGCCAATACGGCCAGCGCGCGCGATACGGCGACGCCGACCGAACGACTGCACACCTACGAAGACTTGACCGCGTGGGCGGAGCGGGTTGGCATCCTCGACGGCGCCGGAGCGGAGACCCTGCGTCAGGAGGCCGCGCGTCAGCCTGAAGCGGCAGCGGCGGTTTTCCAACAGGCGTTGGCGCTGCGCGAGACGATCTTCCGCATTTTTGCCGCACGGATCACAGACGCGGCGCCGGCGGCTGACGACCTGGCCTTGCTCAACGCCGCAATTGCCGCCACTTATCCTTACCTGCGGCTTATCACCGGTGAAGGTGCGAGTTTCGCCTGGGATTGGACAGATGCGCCGCACCGACTAGAGCGCGTGCTGTGGCCGATCGTGCGCTCCGCCGCCGAGACGTTGGTTTCTGGCGAGCTGGAGCGCGTGCGTATGTGTCAGGGGGAACATTGCGGCTGGCTCTTTATCGATCGTAGCAAAAACCGCAGCCGGCGTTGGTGCGATATGCAAGATTGTGGAAATGTCGAGAAAGTGCGTCGTTATCGGCGCAAGCAGAAAGCATAAGATGCGCATTGTTGTGACTGCCGATCTTCAGTTTCGGCGCGGGCTGGAACTCTTCGACGCCTTCACGTGCCCGAAGCTCTTCGTAGCGGGCAATCACGATCTCTATCGCAGCGACTACGACAGCCGCACCTTGTGAGAACGGATTTTACCCACCGCTGTGCGGGACGCAGGCTTCATCTGGTTGGAGGAGCAATCCTTCCAAATCGATAACTTCGACACCTGTGGCACGATGGGCTGGGGCGCTGCTATTGAGAGATTGCCCAATGCTCTAGATCGACAGCCTGTCCACCATCTGTGGTAGAATGGTCAAAAATTGCCTGTGTAACGCAGGCGCCCTCCGAGTCCTTTCGTTATTATCCTGATCATGGATTTGTAGGAGACTCTAATGAGTAACCAGCTGGCAGTTTTTATGGATTTTGAGAATATTGCGCTTTGGGCCGAACAAGAATTCCTCGACTTTGAACTCACGCCGTTAATGGAATATCTCAGGAATCGCGCCCCGATAGCGATCATGCGCGCCTACGGTGACTGGAGCCGTTTTTCGCGTTACCGCGAAGACCTGATGAACAACGCCGTTGATCTGATCCAGATTTTCAGTATCCGCGCTGGCAAGAATCGCGCTGACATCCGTATGGCGCTCGATGCGCTAGAGGTGGCGATCCAGCGTCCCCAGATCGACACCTTTGTCATCATTTCCGGGGACAGCGATTTTGGCCCCCTGGTGACCAAGCTGCGCGAATATGGTCGCTACACCCTCGGCATCGGCCCGCGCGAAGTGACGCATCCGCTCCTGGCGCGCGCCTGTGATGAATTTGTCTTTCTGGAAGTGGCGCTCGGCGAAATGGCAGAGGATGACCATCTGGGCGAGCCGCCTCCTGCTGATGTTGAAGCGGCGCGGCAATTGTTGCTCAAAGCATTACGCGTGCATGCCCAACGCAACGAATTGCCCGTGTTGGCCGCCAAGCTCAAGCAGACCATGCTGTTGCTGGACAGCGCATTTAACGAAGCCGCCGTCGGGTATCCGCAGTTCAAAACCTGGCTGGAGCAGAACACCGACATTCTGACGCTCTTTGTCAAGGATCATCAGCTGTATGTGGCGCCGCGCGAGTTTAGCCCCACACCGGAATGGGTGGACCGCCCCTGGAGTCCCTCCAGCCTGGCGAATGGGCAGTCTCATCTCCCTGCCGTGAGCGTCTCCGCCGTCTCTGCAACCGAGATGACGCCACTCAACCTGTCATTGCGTCAGCAATACAATCAGATTTTTACGCGGCTCAAAATGACTTCGGTCGATTTTGCGACGCGGCGCGATGTGTTGCGCGACATCTACCGCGAGCTGAGCGAGCGCCCTGGCGAACGCACCACCGATGAATTGCTGGATGAATTGTGCGAACGCTACGAGACGCAAGGGCTGATCCGCAGCAAGACGACCTTGCGCCAAATCTGGCAGATGGGTTTTCGCCAGCGCGCCTTCGACTATCGCGACCAGGTGGCGTCGGTGCATGTGCCGGTGTGGCTCAACGCCGAGATCGACAGCGAGGCCGCCTTTGTGCAACGCGCTGAATCTGGCTTTGTTTATGCCGTGGTCAACGCCGGGCTGGAGATCGACAAAGTGGAGCTGGCGCTGATCCTGCTCAATGACGGCGAGCACACCGAGTATATCGACAGCCTGCTGGCCGACCTGGAGCAACGTGGCCTGATCATCGAATCAGAAGGACGCTACATGTTGCCCGGCCACAGTTCCATCCCCTTTGCCGACGAACCGGCGTTGCAGCCGATCATCTACGATATCGAGAACATGCAATTGCCCGATAGCATGGCTGTCTCTTATACACATCTGACGCTGCCGACGAAGA
>DGFH01000214.1:10736-10904 GCA_002391565.1 Anaerolineales bacterium UBA3905 | reverse complement strand
GGCGTCGTAGGCGTGATAGACGAACCAGTCGGTGTCGCCTTCCTGATAGATGCCGTTGTGACCAGGGCCGCGCCAGCGGTCGTAGGCTTCCAGGATCAACGTGCCGCCGCCTTCGAGCATGGGCACGCCGTCGCGATCCAGATACGGGCCGGTGATCGCCTCGGCGCG
>DGFH01000214.1:5766-10566 GCA_002391565.1 Anaerolineales bacterium UBA3905 | reverse complement strand
CCGGTGATCGCCTCGGCGCGACCGACGCGCACATTGTAGGTGCTGCCTGCGCCCTGACAGCACTGGTCGAAGGACGCAAAGAGATAGTAATAGCCGTTGCGGTAAATGATGAACGCAGCTTCGATGGCCGGGTTCTCGGCGCTGCGCCCGGCAATAGCGTAGATCGTCTGGTCGGCGGTGGAGGGCTTGCCGGTGGCCGGATCGAGCCGGATCAACTTCAGTCCACTCCAGTAAGAGCCAAACGCCAGCCAGGGGTTGCCCTCAGCATCGACGACGAAATTCGGGTCGATGGCGTTCCAGTTCTCGGCGCCGGTGGACTCGATCACCAATCCTTCGTCCACCCAGGCATAGTCTGGGCTGTTTGGGTCAAGTGTGGCATTGGTCGCCAGCCCGATCACCGAGCGGGGGCTGCCGAAAGTGGAGCCAGCATAGTACAGTTGCCAGCGCCCGTTGTAATAGGAAATGTCGGGCGCCCATAGATCGCCGAGACCATCGATGGCGGCAATGACCCAACCCGGTGGACGCTCGAAGACGCGCCCGCAAAACTCCCACTCGATCATATCCTGCGAGCAGATGACGATGATACGCGCACCGGTGGAGAAGACATAGTAGGCGTCGCCGTCTTTCGCCATCACCGGGTCGTGGATGCGTTGGATAAAGCCAGTTGGCTCCAGCGTCACCGGCATTGCGGTGGGCTGTGCTTCGCTTGTCACAGGCGACGCGCCTTCCGTTGCGGTGATCGGCCGACACGCGGCCAACAGTAATACCAATAGACAGGCAGCGACCAGGGTTTTCACGCTAGCACTCCTCCTCAACAGCAATTCCTTGCTTCGCGTACTGACGTCGGCGTCGCCAGTCACAGCAAACACCTTCTCTGCCACGCATCAGGTGACATCGACGCCGCGTACACAGTATAACACGCAGCGTAAAACAGTCGCAGCCGTCATCTCCTCTCGCAACTCGCCCCTCGCAACTCGCCCCTCGCAACTCGCCCCTCGCAACTCTCTTCAAATCAATGTGCGGTCTTGCCGTGGTGCGACTTACGATGATGCTTCTTATTGACAGGTTGGAGTTCAGTGCCGATGTAGATGCCCAGCGCCGGCAGCAGCTTACGATGCACCAGCAGCACCAGCAGCGCTGCGCCAAAGGCGATGACGAAGACCCAGAGCGTTGCACTTAAACTGCTCATTAGCGATGGATTGAGCAGCATGATAATCGCCAGCACCAGCATCAGCATCCCGCTGACCAGCTTGAGGATGCGCCCTTGCTTTTCCTCCAACTTGCTTGCGCGTAGCCCGATCACGGCGCCTGCAAAAATGATGATCTCGTCGAGCTGGTAAATCAGCATGTAGAGAACGAGCAATAAAATGAAGGTCACAGTGGCGACGCCTTGCGCAGCCAGCAGGTTGCTCCACAGCATCGGGAAGCCGGCCGTGCAGGAGAACTCAACCAGCGACGCCCCCGCCGACATGACGATCGCGGCGCCGATCAACGCCGGCATCGAGTCGCCGGCTTGCAAGACACGACGCATACTACGGTAGAGACCAGGTTTCTGCTCATCAGCAATCGTTAGCGAAATGCCTTCCTTGTACCAGAAGTAATCCTTGATATTGACAAGCGCAAAAAAGAGCGCCACCAGCGCCACCACCACCTGAATCCACGGCACCCAGTCCAACACGGTGAACATCGTGAACAGACCGGCGATAAAGAGCACATAAACCAGCGATGTGACGGTCAGGAAGACTGCGCCGATGATGAAGACCTTGCGCCGCGAGCCGGTGTGGATCGTCAGCGCCAGCAATACGGAGAGCACCCACAGGGAGCAAGGATTGACGCCATCCACAAATGCGATCAGCGCTGTGCTCAGGATCAGCGACTGTGCACCCAAATCGACTGCACCGAGGAAGGGCACAGCAATGACACTGGAGGCAGGGGCAACAGCGGCTGGCGCACTCTGATCAGTGGCGCTGGCGGCATCCGCAACCGCCACCAGCGGATCGGTGACGGGGCGACTGACGGTCGTTGGCGTTGGCAACGGCTCGATCACACCGGCGCCAGCGTCGGGACAGCCACCGAGAATGCAGGCTTTTGTCGCCTCTTCAATTTCGCGCGCATAGGGGTCTTCGGCGTAACCGATCCAGTATCTGTCGCCAATAAAGATCGTTGGCACGGCGGAAGGCTCAAAGCCATATTTGGCGGCCATCTTCGTAAAGAGATCACGATTGGCTTCGTTGTGCCAGACCTCATACGCCCGGACAGTGACGCTAGGATATTTCTCTTCTAACCCTGCCAGGAATGGCTTGGCTTTGGCGCAATGTGGGCAGCCGTCGCCCCAGAAGAAGTAAATCGAAACCGGTTCCATGCGTTGGTATGAGGGCGCCGCCTGCACCGATGGCGAATAGAGGACCGTGCTGATCATTACACCGATGCCAAGAAGCAGCACCGCCAGCAAAATTCGTTTCATTGCATCAGACTCCTTACAAGCACGAATTTACTGCAAACACATTAATTGTCGCGCTGCATGTTGGCTAAAGCACGTGTCGTATGTCACCAGATTGCTCAACTTGTGACATACGCCCTCAAAAGAAGGGGCGCAAAGCCATTTGCCCCAATCTTTGCCCCTGCGTATGATTGGAACGCTGCTTACGCTTGTCAACCGGACGACAACGGCATCGAAACCTGGCAACCATATAACGTTCATCAAAACAGAGTCGCGTTTCCCCTTCACCTCTCAGCAGAAAGGGCTTCTATGTTAACCCTGATCGAAAAGATTCTTTTCATTGTGGCAGTCGGCGCCTCGCTCTATTTTGCCGGCGTCGGTTTTTACAAGGTCTATAAAGTTATCATGCGTGGCGCTGGCCAGAAGCCCAGCGCCCAAGATATGCTGTCGCGGCTCTGGTATGCCGCGTCTAGCTGGCTCACGACACGCCCGATCTGGAAGACGCGACCCTGGAGCAGTCTTTTCCACATTATGATCTCGGCAGGCTTCGTCTTCTATTTCCTGGTCAACTTTGGCGATGTGATCGAGGCGTTATTCCCTGTCACTTTCCTCGGCCACAACGTCGTTGGCGACCTTTACCGCTTTCTGGCCGACCTGGCGACGATGAGTGTGTTGGTCGGCGTGATTTACTTCCTCTTGCGCCGCTTCATCTTCAACGATAAAGCGCTCAGCTACCACGAAAACGTGAAACTGGTCGAACGCGTCAAACAGGGGGGTATTCGCCGCGACTCATTGATCGTGGCGCTATTCATTTTGTTCCACGTTGGCTTCCGTTGGGTCGGCAATAGCTTCAAGCTTGCCATCGAGGGCGGCGACGCGTGGCAGCCCTTTAGCACAGCGCTAAGTCAACTCTGGGTGGGCTGGCCGGAGTGGGCGCTGACGGTGGGCGAACACCTCGGTTTCTGGCTGGCAATCGGCTTGATCCTGGCCTTCTTGCCTTACTTCCCTTACACCAAGCACTTCCATCTGATCATGTCCGGCGTCAACTTCCTCACCAAGCCGAAGCGCACCTCCCTCGGCGCGCTGGAGCCGATCAACTTCGAGGACGAGAGCCAGCAGGAGTTTGGCGTCAACAAGATCGAGCAACTGCCGTGGACTCATCTGGTTGATGCCTATTCGTGCATTATGTGTAACCGCTGCCAGGATGTCTGCCCGGCTTACACGACCGGCAAGCAACTTTCGCCCTCAGCGCTGGAGATCAACAAACGCTACTTCCTCAACGAGCACCTGAGCGACCTGGCAGATGGCAAAGCATCGGAGTTCTCGCTCATCGACTTTGCCATCTCCGAATCGGCGGTGTGGGCGTGTACGGCCTGCGGCGCGTGTGTGGACATCTGCCCGGTCGGCAATGAACCAATGTTCGACATCATGTACATTCGTCGCCATCAGATGTTGATGGAGAACGCCTTCCCGACCGAACTCAAGCAGGCCTATCGCGGCATGGAGCGCAACGGCAACCCGTGGAACATCAGCGCGCGCGACCGCATGAAGTGGGCTGCGGGGCTGGAAGTGCCAACGATCGATGAGAACCCGGACTTCGACGTGCTGTGGTGGGTGGGCTGTGCACCGAGCTACGATCCCCGTGCGCAAGAGACCGCGCGCGCGCTGGCAAAGGTGCTCAACGCAGCGGGCGTCAACTTTGCCGTGTTGGGTGAGATGGAACGCTGCACCGGCGATTCAGCGCGGCGTTCCGGCAATGAGGCGCTTTTCTATGAGCTGGCGCAGGGCAACATCGAGACGCTCAACGAGGTGATGGGCGATAAACCGCGACGCATCGTCACCACCTGCCCGCATTGTCTGCACACGCTGGGCAAGGAATATCCGCAATATGGCGGCAACTACGCAGTGATCCACCACACGCAGTTGCTCTCCGAACTGACCGCGGCCAGGAAGATCAGCGTCGCCCGTAGCAAGGATGTGGATATGATCACCTTCCACGACCCTTGTTATCTGGGCCGTCACAATGGCATCACTGAAGAGCCGCGCCAGTTGTTGCTGGAAACCAACGCCTTCCTGATCGAGATGCCGCGACACGGCGCCCAATCTTTCTGTTGCGGCGCGGGCGGTGCACAGATGTGGAAGGAAGAGGAGCATGGCGATGCGCCGGTCAATGTGACGCGCTACAATGAGGCCGCCGCCACCGGCGCCAAGACCATCGCCGTCGGCTGCCCCTTCTGCCTGACGATGATGACCGACGCCTCCAAACAGGCGGATCAGGGCATCAAGGTCAAGGACATTGCCGAGATCATTGCTGAACGGTTGACAACAGAGGGCGTGGAAGCATAGGTGTAGAGAAGCAT
>DGFH01000214.1:0-5555 GCA_002391565.1 Anaerolineales bacterium UBA3905 | reverse complement strand
GTGTAGAGAAGCATAGGTGTAGACACGGAAAAGACTTGAGTGGAAGCGCAAACACATCGGCGCCACACGGTATGTATGGCGCCGATGTGTTTTGACGTGGCAACTTCACTCAGACAATGCTCAAAAGAGCAGATCAGCGACCGGTCGCAGCAAACCATGCCCCGGCGGGATTGGTCACGAAAATAATCGGAGCGATGCAGGGCGACGGCAACGAAAGGCGGGTCTCAATCTCGGCGTCGCCTGCGCCCAGTCCAGTTGTGGCTGGGAAGGGAGCGGTAGCCAGGTTGACGACAGTGGCGTTGCCATTACCGTCAACACTTTGACAACTGACGATGGCACGGAATTCTGGCACAGTGTTTTGACCTGCCAGTCCACGCTCAATCACAACCGGGTCGTTGGGGTCAAAAACCAATCCCTTGACCTTAACTTCCAAAGTTCCATCGGCGCGCAACTCACCCTTTGCCGATTTCAGCACCCAGGGTAAGCCGCCGCCGCTGACGCCACGGATTGCATTAGCGCCCCCCGTGTATGGGCGCGAGACCCCAGCCATTGTCTTGAACTCGAGAAGCCTGGGAGTTTCGTCAGCCGAAGCTGGCGCACCCCAGGCGAAGCCTGCAAGTCCGAGTATGACTGTGATCAACAAGAATGTGTACCAGTGTTTCATAGGCGCCTCCTTTGTGCGCACAGCAATAGCTTCCAGCAGTACGGCAAGGCCACGTGCGAACACATCAAACGCATGGCAGAAGACAACAGCAAAGCCAGACGAACGACGGTTTCTCGTTCATGCCCATACCAACGATATACAAGTGGGAGACTGCCGGAAAAAGTTAGATTCATGATCATTAACGATCCACCTGGCGGTGGTGGATTGGCGCTGCGAGGAGTGTGCATCAAATTGTGCAAACCATACGTATAGTACGCCAGGAGGATATAGCATGCATACAGCACAAAAGCATTTTTTATTGTGGATGCTCGTCATCGCCTTGTTGACGACGACAGCCTGCCAACCTATCCAACCGCCGATCAATGAGTCTTCAACCTCCACCTCACAACTTGCCGCCGCTTACACTGGCACGCTTGCCGTCGCCGGCATGGAGCTCTCGATCATCGTCACGCTGAGTGAAGCCGCCGACGGCTACACCGGCGCCATCGACATTCCAGAGCAAGGCGCCAGCGGCATTCCACTTCACGACATCCGCGTCGAACCACCGAACGTTTCTTTTCAGATGTTGGAGGGGCCGGGGCTGGCGACCTTCGAGGGACAGCTTGCCGAGGATGGGTCATTGAACGGCGTCTTCACCCAATCTGGCGTCGAGGGCAACTTCACACTGACGCCGATCGCGCCCAGTGTAGAGATGCCAGCGACACAGGCGCCCACCGCCGGGGTAAGCGACGCTTACACCGATCCCGATGGGCGTTTCTCGGCGCCCATCCCCACCAACTGGAGTGTGTCCGAGGGCGACGGCTATGTTCTGTTCAGTGACCCCGAACGGGCCATCGAGATGTACCTCGTCGTCATCGCTGGCGACGACCTGGCGCAGGCCACTGCCGACGCCTGGCGACTTGTCGATCCGGCCTTCAACGTCGCCATCGACGAGACTGTCACGCCGCCGGCTGCCAGCGGCGTCGAGCAGGTGCTGGTGACCAACTACGACACGGGCGATGTCAACCGTGTGGTGCAGGCAGTGGCGCAACTCAAGGATGGGAATGCGTATTTGATCCTGGTGCGCGGCGAGCTGGCGGCGCTGCAAAAACGCAATGCCCAGGTCACGATTGTTGGCTCTGGCTTCAAGATTCTCAGCATCGAGGAGACCGATTTGAGCAGCGTCGAACCCCTGCCGGTCACTGACGACCTGCTGGCAACGTTGGCGTCGTTCATCACTGATACGATGGCGCGCTTCCACGTGCCTGGCGCTGTCGTCGGCATCGTCGCCAACCGCGAACTGGTCTATGCCCAGGGCTTTGGCGTAGCCGACCCCGTCACCGGCGCGCCGATGACGCCGACGACGCAGGTCATGATCGGCTCGACCGGCAAGAGTCTCACTACCATGCTGATGGGCACGCTTGTCGACGACGGCCTGATGACCTGGGACACCCCGGCGCGGGCGCTCTACCCGAATTTCGCGGTCAAAGACCCCACGCTGAGTAAGGAGATTACAATGCGCAACCTGGTCTGTGCCTGCACCGGGGTGCCGCGTCGCGACCTGGAGCTGATCTTCAACGCCCACGAACAATCGGCGGCTGACACGGTGGCGTCGCTCGCCGACTTCGAGTTCTTCACCGACTTCGGCGAGGCTTTCCAGTACAGCAATCAGATGGTGGCGACCGCTGGCTATATCGCTGGCGTCACTGCAGTGGCGGACGCCCCCGATCTTGATAGCGCTTACGCCCAGGCGTTGCAAACCCGTGTGCTCGACCCGATCGGGATGGTGAACACGACGGTCTCCTTTGATGCGGTGCAGGCGCGCGGCGTCTATGCCACGCCCCACACGCAGATGTTGGACGGTTCGTATCAGCCGATACCGCTGGCGATGGAGACCGTCCTGACGCCGGTGACGCCAGCAGGTGTGCACTGGTCAACGCTGGAGGACATGGCGAAGTACATGATCACCGAGTTGCAAGAGGGCGTGGCGCCTGACGGCCAGCGCGTCATCTCGGCGGAAAACCTCAAAGAGACCTGGAAACCGCAGATCGCCATCTCCAACGATGTCAGTTACGGATTGGGCTGGGTCATTAGCGACTACAAGGGACAACCAGTCATCAGCCATGACGGCAACACGATGGGCTTTACCTCCGGCTTTACCTTTTTGCCGGGTCGCGAGCTGGGCATCATTGTGTTGACCAACGGACGCGCCACCAATCTCTTCAACAATGCAGTCGCCGGACGTTTTCTGGAACTGATTTTCGACCAGCCGACAGAGGCAGGGCAGCAGATCGACTTCTATCTGATGCAGATCGACAAGCAGGTGCAGGAACTGGCCGCGCAGATCGACGCCCAGGTTGACGCCAATGCGATCGAGACATATCTCGGCCACTTCACGAATGCAGCGTTGGGCGACATTCACCTCTCTCTGACCGACGGCAAACTCCTGCTCGACGCCAGCGAGTTTGTCACGGAGCTACGCCCCAAGCGCAACAAGCAAGGTGACCTTGAAGGCTATATCCAGATGGATGCACCGCTGCAAGGGCTTGTCTACAAGTTTGGGGAGGACAACGCCGGCGCACCGATCATCGAACTGGGCGAGGGAGCCAGCATCTACACCTTCACGCGTGCGGACTGAGCGTCCGTTTGCTTGGATATGCCCTGTCATTGATGCAGCGTCGCAGCGGCGCAAAGAATCTGTCTTCCTTATAGATAACGTATCAACATTCCCTATCTTCCCGGAAGCTCAGAGCTTCCGGGAAGATGAGTAAAGTCTATCTGCGCTATCTAGTAGGTTTTCCCCTTCTGCGCATCTCTGCACTCTTGCGCCTCTGCGTCAGCCCAGGCGACATTGCGCACCGTCGCCTGGTTGGCTGTCACTGCACCGTTGGTGCGGGCTGCCGGATCCACTCCTCGAAGAGCGTCATTAACGCCGGGTCGGGCAGATCGCGCAGATCATCCAGCCACTGTTGAGAATTGATAATCTGCCAGCGGTATTTACGGGCGTAATTTTGCAAAAAGCGGTCAAAGCGCCGCACGCCAATGGTGTCGCGCACTGTGTCGTAAAAGAGCGCGCCTTTGGCGTAGACGATCGTCTCGTATTGCGCACCGTTGAGGAAGGCCGGCACCGGCTGATTGACCGCCGTATCTTGCTGCTTTGCTTTGAGACCGTTGAGCGGCGTTTGCCAGCGCTGCACCACCAGACGTTGAGCGTCATCCTCACCGCGCGTGTTTTCCATATACAGCCGCATCGAGAACTCCGCCAGCGCTTCATCCAGCCAGGGTTCGGCCACCGGATCATTGTGCACGATCTGATACCACCACTGGTGCGCCATCTCGTGAACAGCGAGCATCTCCAACTTATCGCGGAAACGCGTGTAGGTCTCAACGCCCAGCAGGATCGCCTGCGGATACTCCATACCCCGGAAGGAGATCGGCGCCGGCGCCACGCGCATATCGGTAAAGGGATATTCGCCAAAGTGGTCGCTATAGATGCGCAACGCCTGCACTGCATATTTGAGCGCCGCCTGTGCGGCTGCTTCGGAACCAGGTAGATAGTAGCTGGTGACGCGCGTCCCATAGGCTTCATCGGTCACGGCGCCGAAGACAGGGCTGGCATGGAGCAGAAACTCGCGTGAGGGGCCAGTCACAAACACATGCTGCGTCTGGCCGCCGTTCTCCGCTGTGCTGACCTCCGTGCTGACCTCCGTGCCGCTTGTCACCGGCGTCCATCCCGACGGCAACGTCAGCGTCACCGCAAAGAGGGAGGCGACGTTGAAGGCGGCGTCGCCGCGTTCGGTGCCATTAGTTAGCCACCACTGGCCGGCGCCCAGAGTCGGGCCGTCGAGATAGACCGCCAACGATGGATAGAACAACGGCAGGCTGATCATTTGTTGGCTGCGCCCGAAGAGTGCATAAATGGCCGGCTGGTCGGTCCACGACGGGATTTCAAGTCGCCAGGTCAGATCGACTGTCACGCTACGATCTGGCAGTAGCGGTTCGTCGAGATCGATGCGCAGTGCCGTGTTGTCGTTGGTGTAGACAAAGGTGGCGGGGCGACCATTGACCAGCGCACTCTGGATCACCATATTGCCGCCGTAGTGTTCCAGCATCGGATAGAGGCGAAACACCAGATACGTCCAGGGATCGATACTGGTGTTGGGCACAACGACCGACGCACGCCCGGTGAGCTTCAGCTCCTCAGGATCAAGCGTGGCGTCGATGGTGTATTGTGGCGCCGGCCCCAGTTCGTCAAGTTCCCGCTGAAACTCTGGCTTGAGCGCGGGACGATAAGGCGCGTAGGGATCAGGACGCGCCGCCGCATCCGCCGATCCACAGCCGTGCAGCAGCAACATAGCGACCAATGCCAGACCCAGGACGCTGGTCAGTCTTAACAAACGGATTCGTGGCGGGATGATGCGGCATGTGTTCATGGGAGACAACAGTAAGGTTATCCACTTCGCGAACTATCGCGTTTATGGTATGCTTTCGTCAGTCAGGCCGCACCCGTCTATGTTTTAGCACCTTTTTGGATGCGATGCAAATAAGCATTTGTTATGGCTGATGCAACGATTGTGTTGTTGATTCGACATGGTGAGAACGAATATGTCGCCACCCATCGGCTGGCCGGGCGCACAGCCGGTGTGCACCTCAACGACAAGGGACGGGCGCAGGCCGATCAACTGGTGAGTTATCTGGCCGACCAGCCGCTGGCTGCCATCTACAGCAGCCCACTGGTGCGGTGTATCGAAACGGCGACGCCGCTGGCGCAGGCGCGGTCACTGCCGCTCATCGAGGACAGCGCCTTTCTGGAAGTGGATTACGGCGCGTGGCAGGGCGCCGACTTGCGCGAGCTGGCAAAGCTGGAGGACTGGCGCAAAGTGCAGCAGACCCCCAGCACCTTTCGCTTTCC
>DGFH01000120.1:14739-24030 GCA_002391565.1 Anaerolineales bacterium UBA3905 | reverse complement strand
AGCAGGTTGTGCACCCACACGATATAGCGGAAGTTGAACATGCCCAACATATCCGGGCGATGGATGACCAGCCCCGTGAAGAGCAACAAGATGATGTCAACCGTCTGCAGCCAGTGCCAGAAGCGCTCGTAGACTTCATACATGTAAACGCGCTTTAGTTCCGGTTGGGGGCGTGGGTTGCGCAGCGCCATATAGAAACGTAGGCCGCCATGTATCGCTACTGCGCCCAGCGTTGCCAGGAAGATGCTCAGCCCCAGCCAGTCGATCCAGGAAACGCGGTTGTTGCCGAAGATGTAGACGCCCGCCTGTTGGGGCGCTGGCTGGAAGTAAACTGCGCCATCCTCACCTTGCCGAATATCGCCGCTGTTGGCAATGTTGGCGTCGCTGACGAAACCGGGCATCACCCCACCGGGCAGGAAGGTAGCCAGTTGCATTGGCTGGTTGATCGCAGCATCATCGTGATGACATGTCTGGCAATCGCGCGTGGCCCATTCGCCACGCGTGACGTTGTGGTTGATGCTATAGGGCTGCACGTCGCCCTCGATACGCGGGTTGTCCAGCCCCTGCGCCATCAGTCGCGCCGCCACAGCCGCAGTCTTGGCGTCGCTGTCCAGACGCAACTCTGTCTCATCTAGCTTGCCGTCGCTGTTGCCGTCGAAGACCGTCATCAATTGGTCGGCATAGGCGCCATCCTCGAACCAGGCTGCCTGGAGAGCCGCCAACGGCACAGGGCGTTTGGCGCCATTAGCGTCATCGTAGACCCAATACCAGGCGCTAACCAGATTATACGGCGCCAGTTGCTGCCCGCCGTCAATGTTGTCGCGCATGAGCAGCACTGGCGTGAAACCCTCGATCAACGTGCCAACGTCGCCGCCGCCCGGCTCCTCAACACCACGACAACTGATGACGCCGCTGCCATTGGCGTCGAGCACTGTCCAGTCGACCGTCTCGATGGCGGGAGCGTAGAGATGCGGCACGTGGCAACTTTCACAGGAAAGCACTGCCATATGTCGATCGACATAAGGCAGCCAACTGCTGTGGCTTTCCGCTGTGTGACATGATTCGCAGCGCCGCATCGTGTCTTTGAGCTCGGGTGCGATGGTGTATTGTGCGCTCTGTCCACGTGCGAAATTATGATTCGGTCGCTCCAGATATTCGCCAATGTCCAGCCGCCGTGGGTCGTAAAGCAGGTGGCTAGGACGCGTCTTGTCGGATTCTTGCGCATGCATCGGGTTGTTGAGTGCATAGTGACAGTCGGTGCAGGCGAGCTGGCGCTCGGCGTGAACATCCCAGGAGCGGCTTAAACCAGCCTTGTTGGCGAGATTGACGCCCGAGGCAGAAATCTTCTGTCCAGAAATAACCTGCCCGGTGGTGGCCGTCTGGGGGTTGGTCATGTCACAGCCGGTCAAGGTTAATGGGGTGGCAGCGTCGGTGTGCACCAGCCCATGACACTGCGCACAGTTGGCGTTGGTGGGGTCTTGCACGCGGACATATTCGGGCAACAATGCTCCCTTGGCATCGAAAGCGTCCTTGTTCCAGACCCAACCGGTGGCGCTCTGTGTCACGATGCCGGTGGCTGCCAATGTGGCCGTGTTGGCCCAGCCAAATTCACCTGCCGCCAGTGCTGCCGTGCGTGCAGCGTGATCCGGCTTGTCGAGATGGCAAAGAAAACAATCCATCTCGGTTACGCCGGATTCGTTCCAGTCCCAGGCAGTAATTGCACCATCAGTCTGCAGAAGACTGGTTTCAGGATTGGCGGCGTCAGGGACAAGGTCGGTTAGCCTTTCGCCACTCCGGCTGGTAGTGGCTGGTCCGCCGCCGACAACGCGCGCGCCCAACGTCATCAGCCAATCCGCTGTACTCATGTCGAGAAACTCATCGCCAGCCGGCGTCAGGTAACGATAAGTGATCGGATCCCACTTGCCAAAAAGGCCATTGCTGGTGTCCCAAGGGCGACCGTTGGGAACCTGACCGGGTGCGGTCATGCTGCTCAGCCCCAGGTCGGAATGGAAGCTGTGACTGGCGATGAACGCGGTGTCATGGCAACTGCCGCACGTCTTCATCGTCGAGACAGGCTCACCACTTTCCAGCACGTTGCGTCCATTGGCGTCCAGCATGGCGAAGACTGGATGCAATGGCGACAGTGGTTTGGCGGTCTTCGGCTCCGTTTGGGCCGCTGCTTGACCTCCGCCTAACGTCATGGCCGCCATCGCCAAAATCAGCAAGAGCGCCAGCGAAAAAACGCGCGGTGAAAATCGACGTCGCATAAGAGATTGACCATCAGCGCCAAGATACAGATTATTTTGCGTCATTGCGACCACCCCACTCAATCGGATCGCCAGGATAGCCGAGCGCCGTCCAGTCCATAACCCCATTTTCGCCGTGACAGTTATCACACTGCAGTGCATTCTCTTTGGGCTGCACCATGTGAGTAGTCGGCCAATACATCCAGGTTTCGGTGAAGCCATATTCCCCGCTGAACTCAAGGCCATTTGCTTCAGCGCCCAACGCCAGCGCTGACGGCCAGTCGAAGGTTGTCCAAAAACCGCCTTCGCCTGAGGTTGTTGGCGGCAAGAGGTAATTGTTGACCGTGTCGTAGGGCTGTTTGGCGCGATGCACCTTGAACGGCCAGATGCGTGCATTGGGATCGTCGATGGAGCCGCTAGGAGGATTGAGCAACGTCGGCCCCTCCGTGTTGATGGGATCACCCATCAGGTACCGGTAGGAAACGCCGCCGTCATACCAGAGATATTCAGGCTGGTAATTCTTCTCATACAAGAAGTCGCCCTTGATTTTGAGATAAGTGTAATGATCCTCGGGGCGATCCTGACCTGCGGTTGACCAATCCCATGTGACCTTGGTCGGGTTTTTGAGCGCAATCGAAGGGATATGGCAGGTCTGGCAGGCCACCGTATCCACATGAGCGTTAATGCGTTCGTCATTGTGCAACTTGGCGTCATGACAATCCGTACAGGCGATCTGGTTCTGGTTGTCTACACTAACGGAGAGCATGCGTCCTGCAATGTTGTGATCTTTCGTTTTGTGGCAATCGGTGCACAGGAAATCATAGCGCCCCATGTGCACATCCAAATTCTCTGACGGGAAGAGCAGGCTTTCATCCAGGTCACCATGCTTGACGTTATTGCCGCCGCCGCCGTCAAAATGGCACTTGCCGCAATTGTCGCGACCAGGGTTGCGCACACTTTGCGCTGCCGCCAGCAGATCGACGCCTTTGGCCGGATTACCGTACTCCCCTTTTGCATATAGGGACGTATCGGCATGACAGGCCAGACAGTCAACGTTATCGGGTTGGTCCAGGTTAGCAGGTGTATTTTCCCAGTCGTACCCGGCGTGACATGTCATACAAGTGCGTTCATTGCTGGTGGTGGCGATACAAAAGTTGTTGATCAGGTTGATCTTGCCGATGCCGGTTACAACGTTGTCGTGCCCAGGGATTGCCACCGGATCGCTTTTCCACGTCCAATGGACAGTGTGCATCACCTGATCGGCGGCGTCTTTGTGACATTCGAGACAGTTTTTTGTCACTTCCTGGCCTGTTGTGAAAGGCCCTTTAATGATGTCTTTGTGCGAGGTGTGCTCGCTTTTCTTGGGCACGCCATTCCAGGGATCGTCCGTTGTGCTGACGGCTCGTGGCCAGAAGAGGATGACAGGCACAGCTATCACCAATGCCACGCCAAGTAACCCGATAAGCCAGATATATCGCTTGAGCTTCATTGCATGCGCCTCACAATTGTGGTGTTTTTCACAAGACAAAGCCAGATCATTACCTGTGCAGGACTCCTTTGGTAACTGGTGATTGGGGTTACGGCGCCGGATCGGCTGGGGAGAAGTGTCGATGTGCAGGGCGATCGCGCTCGTCAGTAGGCGCCAACACCAGCAACATCTGCGCCGGAAAGTCGGTTGCGTTTTCCCAACGATGGGGCAGGTAGGACTCAAACAGCAGGCTGTCGCCAGGCGTCAAGAAATAATGCTCTCCGTCCACTGTATAAGTGATGCGACCCTGCAGGCAATAAACAAACTCAAAGCCGGTGTGCACGATCAGATCGGCACCACTGCCCTGATGAGGCTGTAAAGTCACCACACATGGATGCAGTCCTGCGCCAGTAAACCCCATCGCCAGGTCTTCACAAACGCCGTGTGCAAATTGTTGGCGGTTGCGCGTGTGTCCGGCGACAAATACAACTTGTTGACGCGGGGAGGGCGCTTCAAAAAAAGCAGTGATCGGGACGCCTAACGCCTGGGCGACGCGATGGAGTGTGCTGACGCTGGGTGAGATCTTGCCATTCTCGATCAGGCTAAGCGTGTTGGCCGACAATCCGCTTGCTTCCGCCAATGCACGAATCGACCAGCCGCTTTCACTGCGCAGTTGGCGCACACGCTGCCCGACATTGCTTTCCTGAGTTTCTTCGGCGCTGGCAAGAGCGCCCAAGAGTGGATTCTGCGAACGACCCATCTGATTTCCTTCTTGCTGCCAGTATCACAACCAATATTATAGTTGAAAACACAAGAAGTCAACCAATAAACTATCTGAATTGTCCTAAAGAAGAGGGGTTAATTGTCCCATCCTTGCGCTTGCGCAAAGACAACGATGGTTGGTCGTGGATCAAAACCAAACAGGACGATGGCGCCATCGTCCTGTTTGGTCGGCTCTATGTAAAATGTGATTCATTCACGCTGCAGGTCAGTAGCGTCGCGCCCAGCCATGGTTCAGGCGACGCATACTACCGCTGCATGGTGGGCAGGTAAACCGTCGTTGTTATCGTGACCCCGCGCACCTGGGTGGCGACACGCGTGCCGTCTGCTGTCTGGTAGCTGTCAACCAACGCCGTATTGCCCACTTCCAGTTCGCTGCTTAGATCATCCAGATCGGTGGCAGGGGTGATCAGATAGTCGACGCCGCCAATGCGCCATACTTCGTCGTCGATAGCAGCGGCGGCAGTGAGGCCGCCCTTATCGTCGATGACGCCAAAGCTACTCTGGGCGCCGGCGGCTGGGGGCACTTTGGTCTCAATCTCGTGCACCAGGTTTTGCCCGTTGACGACGCGATACTCGACTGCGACATAAGCGCCAATCCCCAGAAGGCCATGATCTTCCTTGAACTTGGTGCTTGCATCTGTTACATACACGACGTTGTCAATGGTCCAGGCTCCGATCAGGCCATCGGCTGGCATTTGCCCCACGAAACCAAAGGCTTTAAGGTGATCAGGATGTGAGACGCCGCCCTGTGACTTCGTGCTCTCGATCTTGCGGGCGATGCGCTGACCGTTGCTGTCGACGGTGTATTTCACGCGCACGCGCACGCCGACCTCAAGCGCACCGTGCTTCTCCTTGAAGCGCGTCTGTTCATTGGCAGTGTACTCGACGCCACCGATCGTCCAAACGCCGATGCGCCCCGCCGGGATGCTTTCGATCAGGCCAAAGGCATGGCCGCCATTCTGCTGCTCCCGGGATTTGGTCTCGATCTTCCTGGCGTAAAAATCACCATTCACGCGAATCACAAAGTGCACTTTGACGGTGACGCCGACGGCAAAAGCGCCCCTTTCCTGCTTGAACTCGGTGGCGCTGTCTGTCAGAAAAGTGATGCCAGCAATGTTCCACTCGCCGATCAGGCCGTCCGGGAAGCTTTGCACTTCGCCGTAAAGTTCGCCCTGACCGATGCCACCGCTCTGATCGTCGCCATTGCACTTGTGGTCTCGTTCGGTTTCAACCTTGCGCAGGGTGGGAGGGTTCGTTGTAGTGCGGGCGTGAAGTTCGACGCAGGCGCCGACAGCAAAGGCGCCGTTCTTCTGCTTGAACTCGGTGTTGGCATCAGCGGTGTAGGTCACGCCATTCACCACCCACTCGCCGATCAGACCGGCTGGGAAGCTGTCGATGCGCCCGTATACTTCAATTTCGTCACCCGGGGTGGGCATGGGTGGGATCGTGCCATTGCAGTCCGAGGCAGGACGGCTCTCGATCTCGCGTGCCATCAAGGGGGCGGCAGCGCCAGTGTAATGTACTTTGGCGCAGGCGCCAATCGTCAGCGGCCCATTGCGCTGCTTGAATTCGGCGCCAGCCGGTGCGTCGTAGGCGACGCCGCCAATCGTCCAGGCGCCCACCAAGCCACTGGCGGGCATACTCTGCACCAGGCCGTAGGCTTCACGTTCAGCGCCAGGCGTTGCGCTGGGTGTGGCGCTGGGCGTCGCACTGGGTGTGGCTGTGCTATTGCCCGTGCAGTCATCATTGTTCTTACTGGCGATCTTGGTTGCAGTGAAGGGTTCTGCAGCGCCGACATACTCCACTTCGACGCAGACGCCCACTGCAAATGGGCCTTTGTCCGTGCGGAACTCGGTGCTGCTCGTCGCCGTGAATGACCTGCCGGCGACGACCCAGGCGCCTTGCAAGCCGCCAGCAGGCATGGCGTCAATGCGCCCTTTCCATTCCGACTGTTGCGCCTGCGCCGCCTGATTTGACCACAGCGTCGCCAGCATCATGAAAATCACTGCCATGAGCACTGACGTGTACCGTGTGCGATGCGTCATTGGTGGATGCATGGTGGTTCGTTTCCTTTCCCTGAGTCAATGCTTCAGATTGAAATCATCTGACCTGCAACGGTTCCTACAATCACATAGTGGCGGTGTCATGCACGGAAAAATACACGATTCGGTCATCCGTTGCAGCGCCGGGTCGGAAATTGCTCAAAACACCTGCTGTGGCGATACTTTCTTCTGTCGCCATCGGCGGCATTCATAATCGATTGAGCGTCTGAAGTTCTTGCTTCAGACGCCAACAGCACTCACAAGAGCAACATGATTACTTCCGACCTCCACATGCATTCGACTCATAGTCTGGACGGCAACAACACCATCGCCGAGATGTGCGAGCAGGCGCTCAACCTGGGCTTGACCCAGATCGCCATCACAGATCACGTAGAGTGGCTCCCCAATGGAACACATCAGCGCCCAGACTTCGAACGCTATTTTGCCGAAATCGAGATGTGCCGAAGCCGTTTTACGCCGCGCGGGCTGACGTTGCTGAGCGGTCTGGAACTTGGCAATCCTCACGAGCACCGCACCGAAGTCGATGCGCTGCTGGCAAGCTATGACTTTGACGTGGTGGTCGGCTCGATGCACTGGCTGGCAGGACAGAATATTCACTATACGCGCTGCTTCGACGGGCATGATCCCTACGATGTCTACGCTCGCTACTTTGGCGAAATCGAACAGATCGCAACGACGGTCGACTGTGAAATCATCGCCCACTTTGACCGCATCTTCTGGCCGGGGACGACGCGCTTTGGGCCGCCTGAGGTCGCGCGTATCGAAGCGCCGGTGCGCCGGGCGATGCGCGCCATTGCCGAACACGGGCGCATCCTGGAGTTGAACACCCGCTTCCTCACGCACACGCCGGGCTGGAACGACGCCTTGCTGACGGTGTTGTGCTGGTATCGGGAAGAAGGCGGCCAGTTCGTTGCGGCTGATTCAGACGCGCATCGCACTGCGGAACTCGGACGCAATCTCGCCGTAGCGGAGCAACTTATCACAGCGGCGGGCTGCACACCATATCGTCGACAGGTTGCGCCGGTCTCGGCGTAGCGCGCCTTGCAGACACGGAAAGCGGGACAGCAAGAGGCGAAAATGGGCAAGACGTGGCTCTATCAATTCTTCAAGATCGGCGGCGTCCCGGCAGGGTTACGCGCAAAGCTGGCGCAAGAAGGCATTGTCTTGCTAGACGAAGGCATCGGCGGGACGATTACCTACCACAACTTCCGCGCCCCAGGTCGCGCCTACGGCTGGAAGAAAAGCTGGTTCAGCGGCGCCGTGGCGCTGACCAACGTGCGCTTTGTTGCCTTTGCCTATGGCCGTCAGGTGATCAACGTACCGTGGGACGATCCCCGGCGCGCACAATTGCGCGTGAGTTGCGAGGCGTCGGATCGCCTGCTGATCGCCTTCGACCCTGCCATCTTTCATACTGACTGGTCGGGCACGGTCGAAGTGCGATTGTCGACAGCATTGGCGCAGCAACTGCACGCCCGCCTGATAGAGTGAGAGGCAGTATGCAGACGTCGGGTCTGCTGGCGTCGCCTCTCGCCCCTCAACACAGTCTATCCCCGTGCAGAGAGCGTCATGAACACATCTTCCATCGTGGCGACGCCGGGCGTCAGCTTTGATGACTGGATGGCATGGTCCGCAAGGATGCGACGCAGCGTTTCGGCCGCCAGATCAGTCGGCGTCACCACGCGCAGATGGTCGCCCGCCAGCGCTGCACGCAGCACAAACGGCTGAGCTTCCAGCCAATCCAGCGCGTCCAGCATCGGCTCGGCGTGCACTTCCCACACCTGACCAGGCAGCGCCTGCTTGAGCCGATCCGGCGCATCAAGCGCCAGCAGCTTGCCGGCGCGCATGATGCCGACCGTCGTGCAGTATTCGGCCTCATCCATGTAATGAGTGGAAACCATGATCGTGATGCCTTGCGCCGCCAGTTCGTAGATGATGTCCCAGAAGGCGCGGCGCGCAACCGGATCGACGCCGCTGGTCGGCTCATCGAGAAAAAGCAGCCCTGGCTTATGGATGATCGCTGTTGCCAGCGCCAACCGTTGCCGCCAACCGGTGGAGAGGCTGTGCACACGCTGGTCGCGCACTGCCGTCAGCCCCAGGGTTTCCAGCATCTCACGTACACGCGTTGGGTCCTTAACGCCGTAGACGCCGGCATAAAAGGTCAGATTTTCCAGCGCGGTCAGCTCGCCATAGAGGGCAAATTTTTGCGACATGTAACCGGTGCGGGCGCGCACGGCGTCGGGCTGCGCAGTCACGTCCAGTCCCAACACCTCGGCGCGGCCTTCACTGGGGTGCAACAGCCCTAACAACATGCGGATCGTGGTCGTCTTGCCCGATCCGTTGGGGCCAAGATAACCGAGCACCTGACCGGCCTCCACGTCGAGATTGAGATGATCGACCGCCACGAAGTCGCCGAAGCGCCGCGTGAGATTTTCGGTGTGGATGACGATCGGTGCAGCGCTCATGCCGTATCCTCCGCCAGCTCGATGAAGACATCTTCCAGTTGCGGCTCGATAACGTGCAAGCTCTGCACGACGCCGCCCAGGGTACGGATGGTTTCGCTCAGGCGCACAATCACGGCATCAGCCTGGCCGGGCGCCACACGGAGATGAAAGCGATTGCCGAAACGTTCCGCTGTCTCGACGCCGGGGTCGCGGCGTGCAGCTTCAACGATGAGTTTCTCCGGTGCGCCTGCCAGTTCCAGGATGCGCCCCTCCAACCGCCGGCGCAGCAT
>DGFH01000120.1:8511-14527 GCA_002391565.1 Anaerolineales bacterium UBA3905 | reverse complement strand
AGGATTAACCGCCAGAAATCCTGACGCGTCACCGGATCGACGCCCGTGGTGGGCTCGTCGAGCAGAAGAATGCGGGGGGCGTTGATCAACGCAGCCGCCAGCCCCAACTTTTGCTTCATGCCGCCCGAAAGCTGACCGGCGCGGCGGTTGCGAAAACTCTCCAGCCCGACGAACTCCAAAATTTCCAGGCTGCGCGGCGCCCACTGCGCTGGTTTCAAGCCGCGCACCTCGGCGAAGAAGCGTAGATTCTCCTGAACGGTCAGTTCTTCGTAGAGTGAGAAGCGTTGCGCCAGGTAGCCGATCTGTTCGCGCGCCCGCTCCACCTGGCGCCGGATGTCGAAGCCGCCGATCGTGGCGTCGCCATCGTCCAGTTGGAGCGCGCCGCAGAGCAGCCGCATCACCGTCGTCTTGCCGGCGCCGTCCGGTCCGACCAGCCCGTAGATCTCCCCCGCCGCCACACGCAGGCTCACGCCGGCGACAGCGTGCGTCTCGCCGAAGGATTTGTGCAGGTCGTAGGCGTCGATCAAAAAGTCAGACATAGTTGTTTTTGAGACTGGAGACTGGAGACTGGAGATTGGAGATTGTGGGATTGAGCGATTACCGGAATCTCCAATCTCTCAATCTCTAATCTCTCAATCTCTAATCTCTCAATCTCTCAATCTCTCAATCTCTAATCTCTCAATCTCCAATCTCTCAATCTCTCAATCTCTCAATCTCTACTCTCCAAAATTCACATCCGCCGGCATCCCCGGCTTGAGCTTGCCGCCGCTGGGCGCCAGGTCGAGATCGATGGCGAAGACAGTGGTTTTGCGACTGTCGGTCGTCTGCACATTGCGCGGGGTGAACTCGGCGCGGTCGGCGATGTGGCGCACAGTGCCGGTGAAGACTTCAGTGGGAAACGAATCGACTGTCACCGAATAAACGCCCCCCAACGCGATCTGCCCGTAGCGATCCTCCGGCACGTAGACGGTCAACGTCAGACGGTCGAGATCCGCTATCGTGAGCAACGGTGCGCCCGGCGCGGCGAACTCTCCAGGTTCAACCGAGCGGTAGAGCACCACACCCGCGATCGGCGTGCGAATGCGTTCGCGCGATGAGCCGCGCGCGCTGGCGTTCGGTTTCACCGAGGCCACCGCCTGATCGACCGCCACTGGATCGCCTTCGCGCACATAGACCTCATCGACGACGCCGCCGAATTCGGAGGCCAGATGCACCTCTGTCGCTTCGATGGTGCCGGAAACGATCAACGCGCCATCTTTGTTCAACGCCGGCCAGACAAGATAGTAGCCTGCCAATCCCAAAAGCAACAGCAGGCCAAAGATGGGAACAATACGTCGCGGATCAGGATGCATAGACCAGTCCCTTTGCTAATCCAGGCTTTTGCGAAAACGACGGACGGCAGCGCTCATCACGATCAACGCAAAGATGCTCAGTGCTGCGACTTCCGGCCACACCGCCGACAACCCGACGCCCTTGAGCACGATGCCGCGCACGATAATCAAGAAGTAACGCAGTGGAATAACATAGCTCACAATTTGCAGCCACACCGGCATCGCCGCCAGCGGGAAGAAAAAACCGGAAAGGAAGATCGAGGGCAGCAAGGTGAACATCGTCGTCAGCATTGCCTCCTGTTGCGTATTGGCAATGCTAGAGATCAACAGACCAATGCCTAACGTCGTGACCAGAAAAAGTGCGGTCAGCGTGAGCAGCAACAGCAGGTCGCCATTGATCGGCACATGGAAGAGCACGACCCCAATCGTCAGCACCTCGATCGTGTTGAGGAAGGCGATCAATACATAAGGCGTGAGTTTGCCGATGATCAACTCCCACGAACGCAACGGTGTGACGATCAGCTGCTCGATGGTGCCGCGCTCGCGCTCGCGCACAATCGACGTGGCGGTGAGCATCGTCGTCAGGTATTGCAGAATGATGCCGATCATCGCCGGCACCATGTAGTAGGCGCTGATCAGCCCCGGATTGAACCAGACCATTGTGCGGACGTCGATAGGCTGTGCAGTCATCACCGTCTGGCCGCGCGCCGCCAACCGCTCCACCATGATCTCCGTCGCCTGCGCCTGTCCGATCAATTGCGCCGCCGCCAGTGCTGTACTGGCCACCGTCGGGTCGGAGCCGTCGAGCACGAAAGCAACTTGTGCGTTGCGCCCGCCCGCCAGCGTCCGCCCATAACCCGGTGGGATGATCAACCCGGCGCGCGCGGCGTTGCGGTCGATCAAGTCGCGCAACTCTTCCTCCGAACCGACGGGCTGGGCAATGACGAAGTAATCCGCCACGCGATAGGCGTCGATCAGGCGGCGCGAGGCGGGCGTCTGATCCTGGTCGAGCACGACAAGCGCAATGTTGCGCACATCATTCGTTGCGGCGTAACCAAGCAGGAACATCATCACCACCGGCATGATAAAGGTCATCGCCAGCGTGCGCGGGTCGCGGGTGATCTGGATAAACTCTTTGCGAATGAGACTGCTTAGACGATTCCACATGGCCGGCAATGCCTCAGATCAACAGAACGAGGACGTTGCGGATTGGGCGGATTCCAGCGGATTTTCCCTGTGCATCTCAGCTTCACTGCGCCAGGTCGTCGCGCCTTGCAACTCGCCCCTCGCAACTCCATCCGCCAACACCCCGTGCAAATAGATGTCAATAAAGGCATCTAATGCATCGTCGCCCATCAAAGCCCGCAAGACAGGCGGCATCAACGCCTCGGTGACATAGTAGGAAAAAAAGAAGCCGAGGAAGGAACGCGCCAGCACAGGCAGCGACAGCGGGCGCAACCCAGCTGCTCTGGCGCTCACGACATCGAACAGAGGCAGCAATTCCGGTGCAATGTGGGCGTAAAGCGTCGGGATGTGCGCGCCGTTGAATTCGATCAGCTCGATGAACATGAGGTGGAGTAGATCCTTGCGCTTGCTCAACTCACCGACCAGCCGTTGCGCTGCGTTGCGCACAAAGGCTTCGGCAGTGTCGCCTTCCGCCGTCCGCAGCAGCGGCATGACCGCACGATAGGGGTGACGTTCGAGCAACACTGCCACCCAAATATCTTCTTTGCTGGCAAAATGATTGTAGACGCCGCCCAGCGTCAAATCGGCGCGTTCAGCGATCTGACGCATCGACGTGCCGTGGTAGCCCTGCGCCATAAACAAGTCATACGCCGCATCCAGGATGCGCGCCTGCGTCTGCTCTCCTTTTCGCAACGATTCACCCGACATTGCTGCACTCCAGAAAAAAGCGAACGTTCGTTATTATTTTTGATCGAAGTAAATGATTTGTCACTGGTCAAATGGATAGGATGCCAGGATCGAGCTGTGGGCAACGCCGCTTGCCTCCCAGTCAGCTTTCCATTCCTTCAATTTGAGAAGCACTATGCCACTTCATGATAGATTGACGCCACCTTTCTGCCAGTGCTAGAATCGTGATCAGCAACCGCTGACCACGCCAATTTTTCATTTCATAGGCTGCTCCTCAGCGTATGTCTGACAGTTTGCTTGCATTGGCGCCCTATCCGATCTGCGCTCCAACCAAATGGAGGTTTCACTATGCTAACCGAATACGATGTTCGCCAGGCCGTAGAATTCGAGAGTCATGACAGCCCGGTGCTCAGCGTCTATCTCAACGTCGATCCGCAGCGCCGCACGGTGGAGAAGTACAGGCTGGCGCTGCGCAATTTGCTCGATAAAGCCAGCGCCGCCAGCCCGGAGGATGTGCGCCGTGTGCAGAACTACATCGAAATGGGCTACAACCGCACAGGACGCGGAGTCGTGATCTTCAGTTGCGCCGCCAAAGATTTCTGGTGGGTGCAAAGTTTTGCTGTGCCAGTCGAGGACGTCGTGTTTGTGAGCTTCCGCCCCTACGTTCGCCAACTGGCGCGGCTGCTCGACACCTACGAGCGTTGCGGCGTCGTGCATGTCGATCAGGAAGGCGCTCGTCTCTATCTCTTCAACATGGGTGTGCTGGAAGCCGCTGACGGCTACCTGGGGGAGGAGGTTAAGCTCCACCGGTCAGGCGGCTGGGCGAATCCGCGCTACCAGCGTCAGGAAGCGCAGCAGGCGCGGCGGAACCTGCAGGAGGCGGCTGAAGTCGCCGAGGAGTTCTACCGCGAAACCAACACTCGCCGCCTGATCCTGGCCGGCACCGAAAAAAATGTCGCCCGCTTCAAGGAACTGCTCAGTCACCGGCTACGCACGATGGTGATTGGGCAATTCAGCGCCGACGCCAACGCCAGCCAATCCGATATTCGCGACAAGGCGTTGGAGCTGGCCTCCAAAGCCGAAGACAAAGAGGCGCAACTGCTGGCCGACCGCGTATTGGCTACTGCACATCAAGGCGGCAACGCCGTCCTCGGCCTGGTCGACACGTTGACCGCCGTACAACATGGCCGCGCGCAGCACGTCGTGGCGCTGGCGGATTACAGCCAGCACGCCTATCGCTTTGTCGATAGCGGACTGGTCGTGCTCGAACTCAGCGAGGAAGGCGACCTGGCCAGCGGGCGCATCCAGGATCTGCCTGACGCGGTCGAGAGTACGCTGCGGCGTGCGCTGGTGCAGGGCATTGGCGTGACGTTGGTCAATCAACACGCCGGCCTCGCTCAGGCTGGCGGGATCGGCGCGCTGACGCGCTGGTGACGGCGCCGGGCAGTGACGGGGCCGATTCCATCACTGTCACTGCCCACCCCAACTTGCCTATGCAGTCTGGTTGGATTGCTGCATAATGTTTGCTTTATGTTAGAAGAAGGTCTTTTCGGAATCCTGATTACGCATCACGGCATTGTATGTGCATACAACTGAGTAAGCAACAAAGTCTATTCAGGAGAACTTTTCGGACCTATGATGCGATTTGACCGATTCACTGAAAAAGCGCAAGAAGCCGCGATGCGCGCCTACGAAATCTTGCAGCACTACAAACACACCCAGGTCGACACCGAACACGTGTTCCTGGCGCTGCTGCAACAGAGCGGCGGCGCCGTGCCACAAATCATGCAGACGCTCCAGGCGCCAGTGCCCGAGATGGTGCAAAAACTCGCCGACGTGCTGGAAAACATGCCGCGCGCCAGCAACAATCCTTACGGCAACGCCACCACGGCGCAAGTCTTTATCACCCCGCGCCTGAAGCGCATCATGGACATCGCCTACGAAGAGGCGATGAAGATGAAAGACGAATACATCAGCACCGAGCACATGCTGCTGGCAATTGCCAGTGAACGGAATACACCCAGCGCCAACGTGCTGCGCGAGGCGGCGATCACAAAGGAAAAAATCGCTGAAGCCATCGAGCAGATCCGCAAGGGGCAGCGCGTCACCGAGCCAAACGCCGAAAGCAAATACCGTGTGCTGGAAAAATATGGCCGCGACCTGACGCGCGCCGCCAAAGAAGGCAAGCTCGACCCGGTCATCGGCCGCGAGACCGAGGTGCTGCGCTTGATCCAGGTGCTCTCGCGGCGCACCAAGAACAACCCGGTGCTCATCGGCGAAGCCGGCGTTGGTAAGACGGCCATTGTCGAAGGGCTGGCGCAGAAGATTGTCACCAAAGATGTGCCCGATAACTTGTACGGCAAGCGCGTGATCTCGCTCGACCTGGGCGCGCTGGTGGCCGGCACCCGCTTCCGCGGCGAGTTCGAGGAGCGCCTCAAAGCCTGCATCGAAGAAATTCAGCGCAGCGAAGGCGAGATTATCCTCTTCATCGACGAGCTGCACACGATGGTCGGCGCTGGCAATGCGGCGGGCGCCATGGACGCCAGCAACATGCTCAAGCCAGCGCTGGCGCGCGGCGAACTGCAATGCATCGGCGCCACCACGCTGGACGAATATCGCGAGCATATCGAACGCGACTCGGCGTTGGAACGACGGTTTGCCCCCGTCTACGTCGATGAGCCGAATGTGGAGGACAGCATCGCCATCCTGCGCGGGCTGCGCGGGCGCTACGAGGATCATCACAAGATTCGCTACGACGATGAGGCGCTGGTGCAGGCGGTCAAGCTTAGCCACCGCTACGTCACCGACCGGCG
>DGFH01000120.1:0-8281 GCA_002391565.1 Anaerolineales bacterium UBA3905 | reverse complement strand
GCCATGTTCTCCATGCCGCCGCGCATCAAAGAGATGAAGGCTGAACTGGACGAACTCCAGGCGCAAGAAGAAAAAGCCTGGGAAGCGCGCGACTACGAAAACGCCGCCCGCTACAAGGCCGAACGCGTCCGCCTGGAAGAAGAATACAACGAACTGGTGACCGGCTGGCGCGTCGAGGCCGACCTCGACGACATCGTCGATGCGCGCGACATCGCCGCCGTTGTCAGCGCATGGACGGGCATTCCGGTCAGCAACATGCTGCAGACGGAAACCGAGAAGCTGCTCCACATGGAAGATGCTCTGCGCCAGCGCATCGTCGGGCAAGAGCAGGCGGTCGAGGCAGTGAGCGACGCCATCCGCCGCGCGCGCAGCGGTCTGAAAGACCCGCGCCGACCGATCGGCACCTTCCTCTTCTTGGGGCCGACAGGTGTGGGCAAGACCGAGCTGGCAAAGGCGTTGGCTGGCTTCCTCTTCGACGATGACGAGGCGCTGCTGCGCATCGACATGAGCGAATATCGCGAGCCGCACACCGTCAGCCGCCTCTTTGGGGCGCCGCCCGGCTACGTCGGCTACGACCAGGGTGGGCAGCTCACCGAACAGGTGCGCCGTCGCCCTTATCGCGTCGTGCTCTTCGACGAGGTGGAGAAAGCCCATCCCGATGTGTGGAACTCGCTGCTCCAGATCATGGACGACGGGCGTTTGACCGACGGTCAGGGGCGTCAGGTCGATTTCCGCAATACGGTCATCATCATGACCAGCAACGTGGGCGCCGAAGTCGTAAAGCGTGGCCCGCTGGGCTTCGCCACACCGTCCTTCGACGAAAGCAAATATACGCAGGGAGAATACGCCAACCAGCTCAAGCGGCTCTTCCGCCCAGAGTTCCTGAACCGCATCGATGAGATCATCGTCTTCGAGACGCTGACGAAAGAGCAGATCCGCCGCATCGTACAACTGCTGATGCACGACATCAGCATGCGCATGGATGAGCTTGGCTTTACGGTGGAGATGACCGACGCCGCCGCCGACCATATTGCCGCCGTAGGGTACGACCCGAACTACGGGGCGCGCCCGCTGCGCCGTCTGCTGCAACGCCAGGTCGAGAATGAGCTGAGCAAGCGGCTGCTCAGGGGCGAGTACAAGACCGGCGATCACGTCGTCGTCGATTACGACCCGGACGCCACCCATGACAGCAAGCTGGTCTTCCGTCTGGTCGAGCAGGCGCCGATCGCCGTTGAACTGCCGGTTGACGCCCAGCACGCATAATATTCACAGCAAGGGCAGGCGAAGGAATATTCTTTCCTCCGCCTGCCCTTGTCACGCCGTCAGGGACAGTCGGGGGATTCCCTTTCTTTGCCGCAGAGCTACGGCTGATTTCTGGTTGGTTTACCTCGACGCATCTCTGCGCCCCGGCTTCAATAGATCAACGCTGCACTGCCGGTAGATAGACCCGCTCCGGCAGCTCGACCTCTGTTTCCAGCACAAAGCGCATCGCACTGAACGACACGTTGCGGGGCGCATCCGCCACTGCTGCATCGAGATAGACGAAACCTGCGTCGCCCGCAGCAAAGGGATAGCTGCCCAGCGTCAGCCACTCATCGTTGAGCGGCAACTGATCCCGCTCCGTCGTCGTGACGCCGTCACGATGATAGATCGTGTAACGGGCGCGGCTGGTGTCCGGGCTGATCACCTGCTCGCGACAGTCCCACGCAATGGGGCCATGACTGGAGATCAGCGCCTCGACGCGATAGGCGCCGGCGATCGGCAGCGTCGGGCGCCAGATGCCGTAATTGAGCGGCGGAATCGTGGCGCCGGGCGGCTGGCCGTAAGCCAGATAGGCCGCTTCCCCACGCACGTTGGTGAGGCGGCGCCAGCCATCCGTACATGCCGTCGCTTCATTGAAGGCAGGGGAGAGGGTCGGCGCTTCCAACAGAACCGTGAGCGGCGGCGGGGGCGTCACCTCACCCAAATCCGCCACGATGCCATCGAGCACATTGCTGTCGATCTCCAGCGTGACGCCACCCCACGTTTCATCATGGCTGCCCGTGTACTGACGAATGCGTTGTTGCTGGTTCCACACCGTCGGCGGCAGACACGTCGACGGAATATTCCACACCGTCATCGCCGGGTCAAAGCTGGGGCGCGTCCACGCCGCAAACCAGACTGCATCGGGCGCCGACGTTGTATCGGCATAGCGAGAGATCGGCGGGTTGCAGGCCAGCGCATAGAGACCGGCGTAGCTGCTGCTTTCTTGCAGCCGTTGCGTCCAGCCCGCAACGAATGCGCGCGCCGCTTCCACGCACGCCCTATTCTCACCGTCGTAGGCTTCCAGATCGTAGTAGATTACGGTTCCTGCCCCGTTAGCATCCGCCAGCGCTAACTGACTGGCGACAACCAGCGCTTGCTCAGCCTCACTGCGTCCCTGCGCAAAGGCAATTGCAGGATCGAGATCGAACTTCTGGCTGTATTCTGTGCATGGCGCCTGTGGGCCGACCCAGGTCGGGATGAAAGTCCAGCCTTGCGCTGTCAACGTTGCCAGCATCCGGGCGTCGAGCGTAGTGTTGGCGCAGGCGCGCAGCGCACCGCCGATGTAGAGGTTGACGGCGCGATAGGGGCTTTCTACAATCCACCGGCGCAATTCCTCCTCGCTTGCCAGCTCACACTTGTCAAAACCGGGCGCCGCCAGCCGCGCCGTGCGATTCTCAATCTCAGCGCCCGCCCCATCGACGCGGCCGGGCCGTGTCAACTGAGCCGCCGGCGCCATGCGGTCGGCGGCGCCGACAAGCCGCACCTGCCAGCTCTGCCCGCCATCCTGTGTGCGCAGCAGAGTCTTGCCGCCCATATCGGCCGCCCAGCCGTCGTCGGGCGTACGCATGGCGAGCGTCGCCAGCGTCAGGTCAGGCGTTGTCAGCGTGGGGTTGGCAAAGAAGGGCGCCGCTGTCGCCGGGTGGAGCAGGGGCTGCCCCGTAGTCGCCATCAACCAGGCTGCTGCGTCAAGGTGAGTTACATTGCTCGTCGTAGCCGAAGCGACGGGGAAATCGGTCACAGTGGCCCAGGTTGCGCCGCCATCCGCAGTTGCATACCACGCCACATGCTGACCGCTTGGCGTCGACGTCGTCACGACCACAACGCCATGCAACCTGTCAGTGGTGAAGTATGGCGAGTAGTGGCGGCGCGCTCCACGCCCGGCGTCATCGGCATAGGGCAGGGCGACGACCGTCCAGGTGTGGCCGCCATCATCACTACGGCGCCAGACATCGCCGTGCGGTCCGCCCGCCGTCCAGCCGATGACGTCAGAGAGAAAATAGACCGGCTCGCCACCCGGCAGCGACAGCCGTTGCCAGCTGACTCCGCCGTCGCGTGTGCCGAAGAGCGTCCCCTGGTTGAAGTTGCTGCTCGTCGCCTGCCGTACGACCAGCCAGCCGGTGTTGCGATCCAGCCAGTGCATGGCAAGCGCACTGGCCTGCCCCGCCGGGTCGCCGGCGGCAAACAACCTGTGCGCACGCACCTGCCAGGCGTCTCCACCGTCGTCGGTGGCTGCTATACGCACTGCGCCGGGTGTATCCGGCGCGAGTTCCGCCACCCAGCCCGTCGCCGGATCGAGAAAGAACACCGCCGCTGGCCCGGTCAGCGTGAACTGGGGCGGCGTTGCCGTGCTCCAGGACGCCCCGCCATCGCTGGTGAGCAGCAGGCGTCCGTCGCCCAGCACCCAGGCCTCTGCTGGCGACAATGCGCCAAAGCCGCGCACGATCCCATCGAACGTCGTCGCGCCCGTGGCGTGAGCGGGCGCCCAACCCTGGAGAGCTGGCGCCCATCCTGCCAGCCCGACGATGATCAGAAACGCCAGCCCCCATCCTGCCTGCCGCATGTACACCTCCTGTCTTGGCCTGCGCTCCTTGCCGCTGCACCGCGATGATCGCTTGGCGCAACCAGCATCTTACCAAGAAACGCCATCACCATGCCTCTGGTTGCGTCAAAGGGTCAGCAAATGCGCGCTGCGTCATGATCACCTTGCCGCTTTGATCGACGTGGGGTAGAATCAGGCCAGTTCAGTGCGTCGGAGGCCGGTGCACCGGCCGCATCAGCTTCCCAGCCAGACCCACCATGCAACATCAACCCATGGATAGCCATTCATACGCCGCCGAGCCGACCAGACCACGCATCCAGATTTTCACCTTTGGCATGTTGCAGGTCATCCGTGAGGGCGCAGCCGTCACCGAGAGCGATTGGCACACGCGCCAGGCGCGGCAATTGCTCAAGATTCTGATCACCGAACGGCCACGTCCCGTCTCCACCGACCTGTTGATCGAGATTCTGTGGCCTAACAGCACGCCCCACGCTGCCGCCACCACCCTGCGCAGCGCTATCAACGCCCTGCGCAATGTCCTCGAACCTGACCGTCCGAATCGAGCGCCGTCGCGCTACATTGTCACGCAGGCGCCAGGCTACGCCTTCCATCTAGCGCCGGAAATCTGGCTCGATGTCGAAGTGTTCGACCACCTGTACAACCGCGCCCATAACGCCACCGATGCCAACTTGCGCCTGCAACTGCTGGAGCAGGCGATTGCCCTCTACACCGACGACTACCTGATCAGCGATCCCTATGCCGACTGGCTGCAGACCGAACGCGAGCGGCTGCGCGAACGCTTCTTCAACGCCTTGTTGATGGTGGCCGATCTGTACGCCGAGAGTGGGCACTATGCGGATGCGATCACGGCGTGCCGACAGCTGCTGGCGCGCGACGAAGTGCGCGAAAATGCCTATCAATCGCTCATGCGTTTTCAGGCGGAATCGGGGGACAGCGCTGGCGCCCTCCTTACCTACGAACGGTGTCGAACGCTGCTCTCTGAAGAACTGGGCGCCGATCCCAGCCCGCTGACGCAAGCGCTGCATCAACGTATCCTCAACGGCGAGATCTCGCCACGCCCAGTCGTGCACACACCGCTGAACCCGGCGCCAGTGATGATACTGCCTGGCGTTCCGACCAGCTCACAGCCTGTCGAATTGCCTGCGCTTACCCTGCTCACTGTGCTGGATGCAGGCTTCCCAGAAGTCTTTGTTGGGCGCACGCAAGAAATGACCCTCTTGCAGGAGCGGCTCGAACACGCATTGCACGGGCGCGGCGAATGGCTGCTGCTACAAGGCGAGGCGGGCGTTGGCAAGACGCGGCTGGCCTATCAGTTGCTACGCCAGGCCTCAAAGGAGGCGGCCACCGTGCTTAGCGCCACCTGCCAGGCGCTGGAGCGCGATCTTCCCTTTGCACCGCTGGCGGATGCGCTGGGACGTTATTTTTACAACCTGCCCGACGCCGTCGTGCACAATCTATCGTTCGGTGCACTGAGCGCACTGGCGCAAATCGTCCCCAGCCTGCAAGATCGCCTGCCCATCACGACGCCTATTTCACCAGAAAATGCAGGCACAGCTGAAGAACATCGCCAGCGCCTGATCGACAGCATTGTGAGCACGATCGTCATGCTGGCAAAGCTGCGCCCGCTCGTCTTTTTTGTCGACGATTTGCAGTGGGCAGACCCAGACACACTGGCCGTGCTCAATCGTCTGGTGCAGCGGCTGCCTGAGCTGCCGGCGTTTCTGTTGATGGCCTACCGCGCCGAGGACTTGCCAGAGAACAGCGCGCTGGTCACCTTCACGCACACCCTGAACCGCCTGCAGCGCGACGCCCAGTTGTCGGTGCCGCGCTTTGCCCGCCGGCATGTGCAGGAACTGGTGGAGCGTCACCTGGCGGCGCCCCACACCAGCGAACCTGCGTTGTCACCAGACGCCGCCTACCGCCTGGGCGACTTGCTCTACGAGACGACGCAAGGCAACGCGCTCTTTGTCACCGAGGCGCTGCACAACCTGGACGAACGACTGGCAACCAGCAACGTCGATGCGTTGACCGCTCTATTTGACCCGCCTGGGCGCGATAGCCTGCAACCATCGCCAAGACTGCACAGCCAGCGGATTCAGGAGATCATCCTGGAGCGCCTCGACCGTCTGCCCACCGACGCACGCGCTGTGCTCAACCTCTGCGCTGTGATCGGGCGTGACTTCAGCCTGGAGCTGCTGGAAAGCGCCGCAACGCTCGACCCATTAGGCGGTCTGGAGGCGCTGCTCGAACGCAAGTTTCTCATCGAACGCCCAGACGAACGCATCGACTTTGCGCATCACCTGGTGCGCCAGACAGTCTACGACCAACTGAGCCTGCTCCAGCGGCGCCGGCTGCATCTGGCGGTCGCCGAAGCTCTGGTCGATTTGGGGCAGGGCGCCACCAATCCCGGTGAGATCTCCTTTCACTACGCCCAGGCTGGCAGTGGGCATCGCCTGCTGGCAGCGCAATACGGCGTACAGGCCGGCGAAAAATTGCTGCACAGCTACGGCTTCCGCCAGGCTGTCGATGCCTTCGATCGGGTGCTGGCGCTGCTTGACGCCCTGCCCGACGCCCCGCCCGAGTTGACGCGGCGGGCGCTGCAAGGACGTGGCCTGGCGTATGAAAGTCTCTTCGATCCCGAAGGTGTGACCACCAGCTATCGCCAATTGCAAAGTTGGGCGCGGGCACATGGCGACCGGGCGCTGATCCTGGCGACGTACACCCGGCTGACCACCGTGCTTGGTCTGTTGGGGCAGCAGGCGGAAAGCAACGAAGTGCTTGACGAATTTCTGCACGCCATTCAACTGGCCGATGGCGAGGCGCCAGCCTCACACGTGTTGGTCGATCTCCTCGAACGGCGACGGCGCATCTACCGTGTCGATGAAGAGGAGGATGATGGCGTCTGGACGCGCTATCAGCCAGCGCCGCCTCCCGTTGCCAACCCAGAAGCGGATATTCTCCACATTCTGGAGCCAGTGCACGCTGTGGCGCCCCTCTTTGAGTATGGCTGGGTGCTGCTCGTGCAAGGTCAACTGGGCGAAGCAACGCGCATCCTCGAAGCGGTGGTCGATCTGGCAACAGAGACCAGCCAGCCATCCATTGCCAGCGCCGCCTATCATCAGCTGGCAATGACGGCGCGTATCTTGGGCGATATGGAGCAGAGTCAGGCGCTTAACGAAGAGAGCATTGTCATCAACCGCGCCGTGGCTGGCGCCACAGGGGAGTTGGGCAGCCTGTTGCCGCGTATCTCCAGCGGTTTCCTGTCTTTGCACGCCGGGCGGCTCGACGAGGCAGAACGCCGCTTCCGACGCGTAATCGACATGTTGGGGGAACGTGCGTTCTTTCGCAATTATCGCAACAGCGCCGAGATCGGGTTAGGGCTGGTTGCGCTGGCGCGCGGCGAAGTCGAGGCAGCGCGCCGCCGGCTGGAAGCAGCGCAGGCCGACACGATCAACATCTACCCGTACACTTACGTACAGGCATTGCTCGGTCTGGCGCGCATCGCTAACCTCACCCAGGACGCCACACAACGCGACCAGCTGCTGCGCAAGGCGCTGCGTTTTGCCGGGCAGCGCAGCCTGTTGGAAGAATACATGAGCGTGCTGGTGACGATCGCACATCTGAACGTAACGACGGCGCCGCTTGCAGACCTGATCGACTCGCTGCTACAGTATGTTACGGCTATCCACCTGGAGGCAGGCGTTGCCACCCTCCAGGCGCTACGGCAACTCTCCGTGCGCGCATGAGTCGCATCGCGCACCTTCTCCGACGCCTCTTGAAGAGATCTTGCCGCCTGCGCACTATCTGCTCACCTGCGGATAAGCTGGTTAGCCTTCCGCAAACGTGGACGCCTGCGGAAAGATTGTGATGGATGTGACGTGACCAGGCGCTCAAAAAAAGAAATCGGATGGCTGCCCGGCCATCCGATCTGGAAGTTTCATGCAATTCGCACACAACGCAGAGTATCGTCATCGCCCATGACGAACGCTGCATGTGTCTTGGCCGCCGGTGCGCACAGCGTTGCCCGACGCCGCGCGCCCTGCGTTAACGCCTACAATCTTGCGTATCTCACATAGATGACGGCAACGCCGCCCTCCTGGAAATATTCAACGCGGATGGTGTGCCAACCTGCATCCAGGTAGATGTCGTTGAATACACTCAACGCCGGCCCGACGCGCCAGGCATCAACTACCAACCGATCATCGACATAGATGCGTACGCCATCGTCGGTCGTGGCGAAGAAACGATAGTTTCCTGCATTCAGCCAGGCCGTCTGCGTCCACTTCACCGTGAAGTTAGAGGCTGGCATTCCGCCGCCCGGTCCCCAGGTTCCCCAGTCAAAGGCAATGGCGTTGTCCTGCCGCACGAAGACGGGCGGCCCGGCAAAGTCCCGATTGGCGAAATACTCACCGATCC
>DGFH01000294.1 GCA_002391565.1 Anaerolineales bacterium UBA3905 | reverse complement strand
AAGCTCCATCCCACCTGCACACGGTAGCGCCACGGGTCGCCTTCCAGACCCGTCGTGCGGATCATCCCCTTCAGGCTCAGCGAGTACTCCGCCCAGCTTATCACCGGCACGGTCTGGTAGATCCCCGCGTAGCGATCCGCATCCCCCACCATCAGCCCCTTCGTGTTCACCTCAATCAACTGGCTGTGCCGCCCTTCGCTCACCACTCGCTCCCACTCATCGTCGTAGAAGCCGTAGTTCGCCGCCCCTCCGTTCGTGAAGCACTGCCACCCGCTTCCCACGGCCCCGCAGCCCGCCTGGTTGCTGAAGCCCTGTTCAAACCCCCCGTTGTACAAGACATTCGTCAACGACGCCTGCGTCGCCCTCGGCCACAACGCTCCCGTCGTCACGCTCGCCATAACCGCCAATACGACGACCAGGCTCACCCACCGTCGCATCCCCTCTTCTCCCACGCGCAGACGCGACGCCCACCTGCTAGGGCGCTTCGCTCGGCGCAACGCGTGCACTGCTTGCCTCATGGCTTTTCCTCCTGTTTCGATGGCGCTGCTGCTCTGCTGCTTGACGCTGCTTCCTGCTTGCGCAGTCAGATTCCGGCTGACGCCTCCCATCCTAACACCGCATTCTTCTTTGCGCAATACCTTCTATTTTCATGAAAGTTTTCCATTCGCTCACTATCCGAAATCACCACAGATGAAATCAAGAGGAGGAATCTGATTATGCGAAAGGCGAGAAGCATAGAGTTGTCTTGCAGGGTGCAGGAATGGCGCCGACTTCGCGGGTTAGCCGGGAGCAACTCGACCAGACAACACAATATCTACACGAAAACCCTTGCAAAAAATCAGATCGGCGTCTGCCTGCATGGGGCGTTGGGCAGGGCAATCCCACGCCGTGCTGGCGCATGGCGCAACCCGGCGGCAGCGGCAAGCAATGATGCCGGAACACTCCAAGAACTGGCGGAGAGTGGAGTGAACGCCTTTCTTGAATGGATGCCCGACGATTACGGTGAGAATGAGGATTGCGGTGGGAATAAAGATGCCCGCCAGCGTATAAACGCTGACGGGCCCGTACAAAGGAGGAACCAAAGGAGACTGGTTCGAATTGTGAAGTAAGCTCCCCTCAAACTTCACAACTCTGCCAGGCAACCGACAAGCGCAAAACCTGAAAGCTCAGGTCGGGCGCCTGGCAGAGATTGAACTTCAAGCTTCCGTTTATAGTATAGACTGGGGGTGGTTGCGGCAAAGTTGTCGGGCAATTCCGCATAGATCAACAGTGCGTTCGCGCAACTCATGCCGATTTCTGGTGTTCTGAAGTAACGGCGCTTCACCGCTAGCTATGACGCACCGGCGGCGCCCGTTTTCAGCGTCCGCGGACGCAAAACGAGTAACTGAAACAACAGACGATGTTTGACAGGGGGATAAACGCTGAACTACAATATTCTTTATTGTCTTGCCGGTTGACAGAACCGCTTGCTTACGCAACAAGATTTTGATAGGCGTTCGTGCTGATTACACACATCACGAACCACCAGTCACCATTGAATCATTGACAGAGGAGATAGCCGTTATGGCGGAAAACAGCACTTTCGAGCGCGTACGCGCAATCATTGTTGACCAGCTTGGCGTCGACGCCGACGAAGTCACGATGGAAGCCAACTTCCGTGATGATCTGGAAGCGGATAGCCTTGATCTTGTCGAGCTGATCATGGCCTTCGAGGAGGAGTTCGGCGGTGAGATCAACGACGAGGACGCTCAGAAGATTCTTTCAGTGGGCGATGCCGTGCGCTATCTTGATGCGGCTGCCGGTGGGTGAATAGAAGCAGCAGCAAAGGAAAAGCGGGCGCAGCGCCCGCTTTTTTTGATCCTGTTCCTCGTTTACCGTCAGGCCGGTTTCAGCACACGAATCACAGAGACCACGCGGCCATTGATACGCACCTTATCCGCCGGGCGGACGATGGGCTGATAATTCGGATTGGCGGGCATGAGGTGCACCATGTTTCCTTCCCGACGCAAATACTTGAGCGTTGTGTCCTCATCATCCTCAATCCAGGCTGCGACCATTTCGCCGTTATTGGCAGTGTCTTGAGCGTGCAAGATCACAATATCACCGTCCAGGACGCTGGCGTCGATCATCGAATTGCCCTGGACGCGCAAGGCAAAGAGACGGTCGGCAGGTAAGTTGAGCATCCCCTCTGTCAGTTCGATCCATCCCTCCGGATCGTAGGGTTCGCTAGGAATCACAGGAATCGGTTGGCCGGCGGCAATTTTTCCCAGAATTGGAATGCGAAACCGCCCCTCAACGCGGTTCCCGTTCAGCTCGGGCAACCACCCCAGCTCCGTCAGCCGCGCCACATTGAGGCTTAGCCCACGACTCACCTCACGATCACGGGTGATCAGATCGCTATCCTCCAGTTTGCTCAAGTTATAGTTGACCACGGAAGTGCTGCTGATGCCCACATTGTCGCCAATCTCGCGAATCGTCGGCGGGTAGTGATGGGTGTTGGTGAACTCGTAGATGAATTGTAGGATTCGCCGCTGGCGGTCAGAAAGGTCAGAGAAATTCATGGCGCCACTCCTGCCTGGACTGGGTCTGTCGGACAAGCTGCACGATCGGGCTATCCCAAGTGCATTTATCCCAAACAGAACGTTTGTTTCCCAAATTTTCCCAAATCATACACGAACATTTGTGCGGTGTCAAGCAGTAAACGCACGTTTGTTCTGTTTTCTTTGCGAAAATCAGGAAGATGCAGTCTCGCAGATGGTCAGTCCTGCGCGTTGGAGATAGGCGCGGTAGCGTTCCCAATATTGGGCGCGGTCGGCGGCGCCGGCGGCGAGGTCAGGAAAACGTGCGTCGGCCTTCTGTTGACCGCGCATCATGGCCTCTTCCATATCGATGCCACAGAGATAAGCAAGCTTGAAAATCATGACTTGCAGGTCGCTCAACTCAAGCGCCAACTCTGCACGCAACTGCTCCAGGTCGTCGGGCGATGGGGAGCGGTACCCCTCAATCATTTGCACGAGTTTGCTGACTTCCCCCAACTCCTCGATCACATGCAACATGGTGTGGCTCAGCGTCACCTGTTCCCAGGTGCGCGCCTTGTCCCATTCTGATAGCCAGGTTTGATATTCGCGAATATGCATCAGTATTGCCTCATGCTTCTGGCGAGTTGGAGACGGCGGCCACCCGCCGCAGAAACACGGCGGAACGCACGTGGCGTTCCAGGGTAACGATCAGGTAGCGGTTCAGCACGCTTTCGACGCGACGCAGAATCGGCGTGCGCACCGTCACCGGCGCCACCGCCGACCAGGGCTGGCTCTGAAAGAAGCGCAGTAATTTGAGGGTGTCGAGATCCAGCGCCTCCACATCGTTGCGCTGCGGCGCACATTGCGGACAGAGCACGCCTCCTTCGTGCAAAGCTAGGAAATTGACCGTCGGCTCAAGCGGCTTTTCGCAGGCAAGACAACGGAAGAACTGCGGTTGAAAACCGGTCAGGCTCAGCAGGTGCAGATCGAACCAGGGCCGTAGATTGGGGGGTGGGTCGCCCTGCGTGGCTGCTTCGTCCAGGACGCGCAGGGCAAAGAGCGCCAGATCCCAGATGGTGCGCAGCTCGTCGCCAGTTTCGGCGAAGGCATCGATCAGTTCGCAGATGTAGCTGGCGACCGCAATCGCTTCCAGATTGTTGCGCAGATGGCGAAAGCTCTCGACCGTCTGCACCTCGGTGATGATGTCCCAGGTGCGTCCCTGCGCCACCAGCATGGCAGCATGCACGAACAACTCCAGGTGGCCGGCCTTGCGGCTGGCGGTCTTGCGCACCCCTTTGGCGATCAATTCGAGCTTGCCATCACCTGGCGTCAGGACGGTGAGCACGCGGTCGGCGTCATTGACATCGCGGCGGCGCAAGATCAGGGCATGGGTAGAGCGGACTCGTTCGCGTGACATAGCACAACAGTCTATCACAGCGTGCTTGTGCATCGCCAGCCATCTGCGTTACTATTCGAGGGGAGGTCGGCTGACGTCGCCTAATACCCGCCGGCGAGGTCGGACATCCAACAGCAAGGTCAAGTGTACGCATGTTGAAGCTGGCAACACTCGTCTACATCAAACGCCCTGGCCAGACCCTGATGCTCCATCGCATCAAACGGGCCGGCGATATGCATCAAGGCAAATGGAATGGGCTGGGCGGCAAATTCGAGCCGGGCGAGTCGCCGGAAGCCTGTGCAATTCGCGAGGTGCAGGAAGAGAGCGGACTGACGATTTACCGCCCCGAACTGCGCGGCATCCTCACCTTTCCCAACTTTCGCGCAGGTGAAGATTGGTACGCCTTTGTCTTTGTCGCTCGCACCTTCAGTGGCGCCTTGATCGACTCAAGCGAAGGCGTGTTGCAGTGGATCGATGACGCCGACCTGCTCAAGCTGCCCTTATGGGAGGGCGACCGCATCTTTCTGCCCTGGCTGGAACAAGATCGTTTCTTTTCAGGACGCTTCGTCTACGAAAACGGACAGCTCTGTCGCCACGAAGTGATCTTTTACCCGCTGGAAAAGGACGCCCAGCCATCACCGCCACAACCACCTTCGCTGCACGCATTGCCCAACAGTGACGATGATCACTGTTGGCTTTGCGGCGGCGCCGTTGTCCAGCAGCATTGTAAGATCATCTGCACCATCTGCGGCTTCCGTCGCGATTGCAGCGATCCATAATCCGTGTTGCATATTGCGTAGTTTGTATGACGCCTGCGCCAGAATGCAACATGACTATCGCACCATCAACAGAAAGTCGTTCACACCATGCAAATTTACGATGTCGATTCCGCACAAGCATCGATCCTGCGCCGCACGGCGTGGGATGAAGTGAGCGTCCCCGATGCCTTTCTGGATCGCGCCGAGAAGCTTTTTGGCGCACGCATCGGCCCGGAGGAGGCGGTGCGCCGGATTCTGGCTGACGTGCGCACACGCGGCGCAAAGGCCGTGCTGGAGTGGTCACAACGACTCGATGGGGTGACGCCCCCTACCCTGGTCGTGCCTGCCGCAACGATCCGCGCTGCCTACGACGCTGTCGATCCGGAAGTAGTGGCGGCGTTGCGGCTGGCTGCCATGCGCGTCGAAGCCTTCCATCGCCGCCAACCTGCGCTAAGCTGGATTCACAACGACGCCGAAGGCACACTCGGTCAACTGGTGCGCCCCATTGAACGCGTCGGCATCTATATTCCCGGCGGTTCGGCACCGCTGCCCAGCTCGTTGATCATGACAGCTGTGCCCGCACGCGTGGCAGGCGTGCCCTTTGTCGCCGTCATCTCGCCACCTCAGCGCGCCACCGGTCTGCCCGACGCCACCATTCTGGTCGCCGCCGACATCGTGGGAGTGGATGCCGTCTATGTGGCTGGCGGCGCACAGGCAATCGGCGCGCTGGCTTTCGGCGCCGATCCCATTGCGCGCGTCGATAAAATC
Source organism: Anaerolineales bacterium UBA3905 (assembly GCA_002391565.1). GTDB lineage: Bacteria > Chloroflexota > Anaerolineae > Caldilineales > Caldilineaceae > Caldilinea. The sequence continues at coordinate 6,685 of DGFH01000294.1, read as the reverse complement.
TTCGGGCCAGGCAGCCTCTTCACCACACTTGCCAAGCGACAGGTCTTCGGCATCGTCGGCATCGATGGCTTGCCGGGGCCGACCGAGACCGTCGTCATCGCCGACGACAGCGCCGACCCGCAGCTTGCCGCCGCCGATCTGCTGGCGCAGGCCGAACATGATGTACTGGCGTGTGCGATCTTGCTGACGCCCTCGCGAGCGATGGCGGAGCAAGTGCAGGCTGCAGTGATGGCGCAACTGGAGGAATTGGGGCGCAGCGAGATTATTGCTGGCTCGCTGGCGCGCGGCAGCGGCATTGTCGTCACTGCGTCGCTGGCGCAGGCGTTCGAGCTTGCCAATGCCTACGCCCCTGAACATCTCTGCCTGTTGGTGCGCGACCCATGGGCGCATCTCGGTCAGGTGCGCAACGCTGGCGGCGTCTTTTTGGGCGAGCGCAGCTTCGAGGTCTTGGGCGACTACGTGGCCGGCCCCAGCCACGTCATGCCGACCGGCGGCACGGCGCGTTATGCCAGCCCCATCAACGTGAATGACTTTTTGAAAATTGTCAGTGTCATCGGCTTGAATGAGCAGGCGTTGCAGGCGATCGGCCCCGCCGCGCAAAGGCTGGCGCGCGCTGAGGGACTCACTGCCCATGCCGCCGCCGTCGCGCGGCGGGGTGTATAATCCAGCCAATCGTTGTAGTGGATAATCACCTTCACCGAGCCAGACGCTAGAAACCATCCTGTATATGCACAAAACATCGACCACATCCGCTTTCGACATTCGCGCGTTGGTGCGCAAGGAACTCGCCGCTCTCGAAGCCTACACGCCGATTGTTCCCTTTGAGGTGCTGAGTGCACGGCTAGGCTTGCCCGCCGCCCAGATCGTTAAGCTCGACGCCAACGAGAACCCTTACGGCCCGGCGCCGGCAGTGATCGAGGCGCTGGCAGAATACAACTTCTATCACATTTACCCCGATCCTCAGCAAACCGAGTTGCGTGAGGCGCTGGCTGGTTTTGTCGGCGTGCCAGCGGCGCACATTCTGCCCAGCCACGGCGCCGACGAGATGTTAGATTACCTCTGCCGCATCTTCCTGGCGCCGGGCGACGCCATTATCGACTGTCCACCGACTTTTGGCATGTACAGCTTCGACGCCCAGCTTACCGGTGCGCAGGTGGTCGAGGTGTGGCGACAGACAGATTACAGCGTCGATGTCGAGGCGGTGGAACGCACTGTATTGGAGCAGAGTGGCGGGCGCGTCAAGCTGCTCTTCCTCACCTCGCCCAACAACCCGTCGGGGACATGGTTGCCGGACGCTGACCTGATGCGGCTGCTCCGCTTGCCAGTGATGGTGGTGCTTGACGAGGCGTATGTCGAGTTCGCCGATCATGCAAGCCGGGCAGCGTGGGTGTTGCACCATGAAAACCTGGTCGTGCTGCGCACCTTCAGCAAGGCAGCGGGCATTGCCGGGCTGCGGCTAGGCTATGGCGTCTGCCCTGCCTGGCTGATGGATGAACTGTGGAAGTTCAAACAGCCATACAACGTCAATGTAGCAGCGACAGTGGCTGGTCTGGCCAGCCTGCGCGATCTGGACTATCTGCGCGCTACGGTGGAAAAGCTCAAGGCGGAACGCAGGCGGCTGGTCGCTGCGCTTGCCGCCCTGGACTTTCTCCAGCCGCAGCCGTCCGAAGCAAACTTTGTGCTGTGCCGCGTGGTGGGTCGTGAGGCGAAGACGCTCAAAATGGCGCTGGAGCAGCGCGGCATTCTGGTGCGCTACTACAACAAGCCCGGACTGGACAACTGCATTCGCATCTCGGTGGGGCGTCCAGAGCAAACCGATCGGCTGTTGGAGGAACTGCAGACAATTGTTGCGCATCAGGCGTAAACCGCCATTTGCAGTATAATGGTTGGCATAAGGCACGAGAAGAAATCAGGATCACACATCAGCCGTCACACGTCAGGCGCCATTGGCGGATAACAATGCTGAATGACGGTTTGACGAATGACGCCTGACGTATAGAGCGATCACCTAACGAACGATCACCGCAATTGCGCAAGCATGAAATGAGGAATGCATGGGATTGCCAGTCCAATTACAAGAGAATGAAACCGTTGTGCGCATCATCAAACGCCATCCCCTTTCGTTGATTGGACGCATCGTGGGCGTGGCGCTGCTGCTAATCGTTGGCATTGCGTTATGGCTGTGGCTGCGCGGTCTGGGCGGCGGGCTGGAGGTTGTGCTTGACATCTTGATAGCCGTCGGTGCGCTGGCGGCCATTGTCTATGCCGGCATCTACTGGTATCGCTACGAAAACGATCTCTGGATCATCACGAATGAGCGGCTGATCGACTCGACCAAGACAACACCTTTCAACCAGGACATCAAAACTGCGACCCTGACCAACATCCAGGATATCAACATCCGCAAGCGTGGCATCTTCCAGACGCTCTTCGAGTATGGCGACGTAATCTGCCAGACGGCGTCGGCGTCGGGTCACACCTTTGAGTTCTTGGGCGTGGCGAAACCGGCGGAAGTGCTCGACCTGATCGACGATCAGCGCGCGCTGGCGCAGCGCAACGCGCTGGCGGCGAAGCCATGAACGGAGGCGTCCCCACGATGCGCAACGGCTCGATTCAACGCAAGACCGGCGAAACCGAGATCAAAGTCAGCCTGGTGATTGATGGCGCCGGCAAAGCCGACATTGTTACCGGGATCGGTTTCCTGGATCACATGCTGATGCTCTTTGCCAGCCATGGCCTCTTCGACCTGACTGTGCGCGCTCACGGCGACCTGCACGTGGACGAGCATCACACCGCAGAAGATGTCTTCATCTGTCTGGGCAAGGCGCTCGACCAGGCGCTGGGCGATCGTCGCGGGCTGGTGCGGACAGCGCACAGTTATGTCCCTATGGACGAGGCGCTGGCGCTAGTCGCCATCGATTTAGGTGGACGACCATATTGCGTCTTCGAGAGCGAGTTCGCCACGCCGCGCATTGGCGGTCTGGGCGCCGATCTGATCTTCCATCTATTCGAGTCATTGGCCTTTCATGGCCGACTGAATCTGCACGCCTGCGTCCTCTATGGGCGCAACGATCATCACAAGGTGGAGGCGCTCTTCAAGGCGCTGGCGCGTGCATTAGACGCAGCGACAACCATCGATCCACGGCGGCAAGGCGTGCCCAGCACAAAGGGGACGCTGACGGCGTGAGAGGTGGTGCATGGTAGTGAGGCAACGTGTGACTGACAGGAATTGGGTAAAGACAACATGGAATTAGGCAAGCTGCTCACCGAACAGCGCAACCCCAATACACTGACCATCGATGAGATGTCCAGCCTCGATCTGGTGACGACGATCAACCGCGAGGATGCGCGCGTGGCGGCGGCAGTCGAGTCAGCGCTTTATGAAATTGCTGCGCTCGTCGATGCAACAGTGATGGCGCTCACGAACGGTGGACGGCTCATCTATGTCGGCGCAGGGACGAGCGGACGATTGGGCGTGCTGGATGCATCCGAGTGCCCGCCCACCTTTGGCATAGACCCGCGTCTGGTGGTGGGCGTGATTGCCGGCGGCGACCACGCATTACGCCATGCGGTGGAGGGCGCCGAAGACGACGCGCAGCAAGGCGAGGCTGATATGCGCGCATTAGGTTTGAGCGCCGACGATGTAGTGGTGGGCATCGCCGCCTCTGGACGCACGCCCTACACACTGGGCGCCATGCGGTACGCGCGCAGCATTGGGAGCAAGGTAGGCTGCATCATCAACAATCCCGGCGCCGAAATGGCAAAAGTCGCCCACTTCCCGATTGTCGTGCTGTGCGGACCGGAAGTTGTCACCGGTTCGACGCGCATGAAAGCCGGCACCGCGCAAAAGATGGTGCTCAACATGATCTCTACAGCAACGATGGTTCGGCTAGGTAAAGTCTATGAGAACCTGATGATCGACGTGGCGATCAACAATCAAAAATTGCGCACACGTGCGCTGAACATCATCTGTGAGATCACGGGCGCCAACGCTGCAACAGCGGAAAGCGCGTTGGAAATGCATGGTTCAGTCAAGGCAGCAGTCTTTGCCCTCCTCACTGGCGCTGATCATGCGACCACCCAGACGCTACTGGCGGAACATGATGGACATCTCAAACGTGCATTGCAGGCCTTTGCTGCGATGCAACGTTGACGAGTCAAACAGGAAGAGTAAAGAAAGGAGTCATACAAGATGAGCGAGACACCACAACCCGATATGCGCGAACAACTCAACGAGATGATGATCAACGTGCGCAACGAAGCGATTGTCCAGGCGGCCAATCTATTCATGCTGGGGCAGAAGGCAATGCATTTGGGATTGGGCGCCGTGGCGCTGACCAAGGATGAAGCCGTTGAGTTGTTGACGCGCATGATCGAGCGCGGGGAAATTGCAGAGGGCGACATCCAGAAAAACGTGAACGAACTGGTTGAGCGCATCCGCGCGCGGGGCGAGGCGACCGACGCCGAGCTGCAAGAATTTGCGCAAAAAGCCACCGTTGTGCTGAAGGAGAACGTGCACACGATCCTCGCTAATGTGCCGGGCGGCCAAACCATCGAAGATGCCGTGCGGCAGGCGATGGGCGGGAAGAGCGACGCAACTAATCAGAGTTCTTGATCGATCCGCAGAGTGCGCAGAGAAACCTGTTTCGACTCGCCTCTGTGTAGTCTGCATCCTTTGTCACATCATAAAAAGGAAGCCAATATGCCTCACGGATATCATGGCAAGATTCTGATCGTGAATTTGAGCACGGGGCGCATCCAGATCGACCAGCACGACGCGGCGTGGTATCGCACCTACATGGGTGGTGCGAACTTTGGCATGTACTACATCCTCAAGTACATGCCACCCGGCGTCGATGCGTTTGACCCCAACAACGTGCTGACGCTGATGTTGAGCGTGCTCACTGGCGCGCCCTTTTCGGGACAAAGTCGCATGACCGCCAACGCCAAATCCCCGTTGACCGGCGCTATCGGCGACGCGCAGGCAGGCGGCTTTTTCCCGGCGGAGATGAAGAATGCAGGCTTCGATGGCGTCGTCTTTCTGGGCAAGGCGGAAAAACCGGTCTATCTCTGGCTCAACAACGGCGAGGCGGAGCTGCGCGACGCCTCACACCTGTGGGGGCTGGGTTCGTGGGCGACCGAAACGCGCATCCGTGAGGAACTGGGCGACGGCAAGATCGAGGTGGCGTGTTGCGGGCCGGCAGGCGAGCATCTCGTGCGCACCGCCGCCATCATCAATATGCGAAATCGAGCCGCCGGGCGCACCGGATTGGGTGCGGTGATGGGGTCGAAAAATCTCAAGGCTGTTGCAGTGCGCGGGTCATTGCGCCCCACCTACGCCGATGCCAAAGGCGTCAAAGCCGTGGCGACGTTGGGCGCCGCCGAGTTCAAGACGAACCGAGGCATGCAGGAATTGGGCGAGCTGGGAACCGCAGGCGTGGTGCTCAGTCAGGAATTTGCCGGCGGTTTGCCTACACGAAACTACCAGAGCGGCCACTTCGAATACGCCGAAGAAATCTCTGGCGAACGGTTGGCAGAGACGATCCTGGTGGATCGCGACACCTGCTACGCATGCATCGTGCGCTGCAAACGTGAGGTCGCCACCGATGACGAATATCAGATCAAGCGCGAGCTGGGTGGGCCGGAATATGAAACAATTGCGACCTTTGGCTCCTACTGTGAAATTCGCGACCTGGCCGCCATCTCCAAAGCCAACGCACTCTGCAACGATTACGGCCTCGATACAATCGGCGCCGGGGCCACGATTGCGTGGGCAATCGAATGCTATGAAGACGGCATTCTGACCGACGCTGACACCGACGGGTTGGCGCTGCGCTGGGGCGACGCCAAAGCCATGCTCGCTGCGCTGGAGGCCATGGCGTTCCGGCGCGGGCGGCTGGGCAACCTGCTGGCGGAGGGTTCGGCGCGGGCGGCGGCGCAGATCGGGCCGGACGCACAAGCGCGGCTGATCACCGTCAAGGGCGCTGAAGCGCCGGCGCACATGCCCCAGGTCAAGCGCAGCATGGGGCTGATCTATGCCGTCAACCCTTTTGGCGCCGACCACCAATCAAGCGAGCACGACACTTCCTACGAAGAGAATGCTGGTGAGCGCAGCCTGGGCTGGTTGGCGGAGCTGGGTCTCACCCGCCCTGTCCCTGCCACCGACCTGGGGGAAGAGAAAGTCGAGTTCACGCTGATCACCCAGTACTGGACAAGCCTGATGGATGTGCTCAACCTCTGCCAGTTCGATTGGGGCGCGACATGGCAATTGTACGGGCCGGCAACGGTGGCGCAGGTAGTCAACGCCGTCACCGGATGGGACACCACGCTGGCAGAGCTGATGGACGTCGGCGCGCGCCGCGTCAACCTGATGAAGGTCTTTAACGCGCGCGAGGGCTTCACCCGCGCAGACGACAAACTCTCCCCGCGCCTGCATCAGCCACTCACTGGCGGCGTCAGCGACGGGTTGCGCGTAACCGAGGAAGAGATCGAGCACGCCAAAGATCTCTACTACAAGCTGGCAGGGTGGGATGTAGCGACGGGTAATCCGACAGTGGAGCGGTTGGCGGAGTTAGGGATCGAGTGGGCGATGAATGGCATTAACTGATGTTTTCCGTTATGTCGGTTGAAAAGTTGCACACCCCCTATCTTCCCGGAAGCTCAATGAGGATTTACAAAATGATCC
>DGFH01000114.1 GCA_002391565.1 Anaerolineales bacterium UBA3905 | reverse complement strand
AGATGTGTATAAGAGACAGGCTCCCACGCCCACATGGCGCCCATGCGCCGCAGTTGCCCGCGCATCCGCTCGATGTTGGCGTAGGTCCACTTCGCCGGATGGACGCCGTGCTTGATGGCGGCGTTTTCCGCCGGCAGCCCAAAAGCGTCGAAGCCGATCGGGAAAAAGACGTTGTAACCGTTCATGCGCCGAAAGCGTGCGGCGGCGTCGCTGGGGGTGTAGGCGTACCAGTGGCCGGTGTGCAGGTCGCCCGATGGGTAAGGCAACATGGTCAGCGCGTACCACTTGGGGCGCTCTGGGTCTTCCGTCACCCGGTACAGGTGCTGTTCTTCCCAAATCTGCTGCCACTTTGGTTCGATCTCGGCAGGATTATATTTGTTCGACATGACATGCTCCCGTCGCGATAAATCATAAATAAGAATTGAGTCATCCGCTGACGGCGCATTGTACATGGCAACTGCACCGGCGAATGGCGTTGATCAATGGAATGGGTGGCTGATGCGCCCGCGTGATGAATTACGCGGGCTGGCTAAGCGCGAGGAGACCGCCGACGTTGCGCCCGACGGTGCTGGGGACTTTAATGCAATCAGAGTCGATCCAGAACTTGCACTTCATACTGTGAGTGTACCACACGATGTCAAGGAGCAGCCTAATTCATGCAGCTGCGGTGTAAGATTTGACGCTAATGTTGCCTCACACAGGGCCTGCCTCCCCACACAATTCATAATTGCGCAGCACAAAGTCCTTGTGTTATAGTGATTTTGCCGCAAAGGAATGTGTGAAAACGTTATTCATTGTGCATTGGTTGTCATCAATCTCGATCAACCTTTTGCAAAATCCATTTTTCTCCATTTTACATCAAACCATATTCAGAAGGAGGTTGTCCCGTATGCATCGCATTCGCTACGCTACTCTGGCGACATTGTTGTTGATCTTTGCCCTGGTGCTCACCGCCTGCACCACCGTACCTGCGGCGCCTGCTGGCGCACCTGCTGACGCGGCTGCCACTGAAGCGCCGGCCGCCGAAGCGCCGGCGCCCGAAGGCGTCACCGAACTGCGCATTACCTGGTACAACGACGGCAACGAGGGCGAGGTGTTGCGCGACCTGCTCGACCGCTTCGAGGCCGAGAACCCCGATATCAAGGTCATTATCGACACGGTGGACTACGCCAGCGGCATCCAGCAGACGCTGCCGATTCAGTTGGAGGCCGGCGAAGGCCCCGACATGGCGCGTGTGACGCAGCTCGGCATCGTCGCCAAGTACATGCTCGACCTGCGCCCCTATCTCTCGAATCCGGAGTACTGGGAGGCGAATTTTGGCCCCTTCCTCAAGTGGATGCAGGCTGAACCGGGCGGCAACGTCATTCCCGGCTTCATGACCCAGTTGACAGTCACCGGCCCCTTCATCAACCGCACCCTCTTCGAGCAGGCCGGCGTGCCGGTGCCCAGCGACAGTTCTGATCAGGTGACCTGGCCAGAATGGGCCGACGCTGCGCGTCAGGTGGCCGAAGCGACCGGCGCCTTTGCCATGGCGATGGATCGCTCCGGGCACCGGTTGGCTGGTCCCGCCGTGAGCATGGGCGCCAAGTATTTCAATGACGAAGGCTATCCAGCGTTGGTGGGCGACCAGGGCTTCAAGGACATGGCACAACTCATGGTCGACTGGCACGCCGACGGCACGATGATACCGGAAGTCTGGATCGGTTCGGCGGGCAGCTACCAGGCGGCGGCGCCCTACTTCATCAACGGCCAGCTGGTCTTCTACATGGCGGGGAGCTGGCAGGTTGGTAATTTCAACACCAATATCGGCGACGCGTTCGATTGGGAAGCCGTTCCAAATCCCTGCGGGCCGGCAGCCTGCACCGGCATGCCCGGCGGCGCAGCGCTGGTGGCGATCAACACCACCAAGCATCCTGAAGCGGTTGCGCGCGTGATGGAATATCTGACCAGCGAAGATGTCTTGAGTGAGTTCTACGCGCGCACGCTCTTCATCCCTGGACATCTGGGACTGGCCGAATCTGGTGTGGAGTTCCAGGCCGAACTGCCGCAGACGCTCAACTCGCTCAACGTCTTTGCCACAGAGGTTGGCAAGCTGGCGCCGTTGGCCTACGACCTGCAGGCGTACCCCTTCAACACGATCCTCTTTAACGCCACGCGCGACCGGTTGACACAGGTCTTTACAGGCGAATTGACGCTGGACGAAGCCATCCAGCGCATGCAAGAGGATATCGACGCTGGCATCGCTGGCGCGCAGTAACCGATAGCTGACGACGCCCATGCCTGGAGACGCCGGGCCACAGTGCGATTCCCGATCGGGCTGTGCCCCAGGCGTCCCCAGGCCACTTCCACATATCAGCTCAGCATGGAGGCGCGATGACAGCAAAGCCTCAGCAGGCGCCGGCGCTGCCACCGGAACGCATTACTCTGCGTGCACGCATCGGCCAATTTTTCTATTTGATCTATGCAGGCATCATGACGGTGCTCGGCTGGGTGGCTGAACCGCTTCAGCGTCTCATCGGCACGGCGCGCATGCCCTACTTCTTTGTACTGCCCAATCTGTTGATTTTCGGCCTCTTTGTTCTCTTTCCAATGCTGCTGAACATCTATTACTCGTTCACCGGCGGCAACAATCTCTTTCCCCAGGAGCGCCCCTTTGTTGGCGGGCAGAACTATCAGCAAATCTTCAATTGCGCCAACCTGCTAGATCCCGCCTCCTGTCGCGAGGATCGCTTCTGGCGCGGCTTTTACAACACCGCCTTCTTTGTGGTCTTTCAAGTTGGAGGGATGGTGGTGTTGGCGATGCTCACGGCGGTGGTGCTCAACCGCTCGATCTGGGGGCGCAGTTTCTTCCGCAGCGTTTTTTTCTACCCGGTGCTCCTGTCGCCGGTGGTGGTGGCGCTGATCTGGAAGTGGATTCTGCAGCGCGATGGGCTGCTCAACGCCTTTCTGGTCACCATCGGCATGGAACGCATTGTCTTTTTCCTCAATGCCAACTGGGCCGTCTTTTGGGTGATCTTTATCAGCATTTGGGCGCAGATGGGCTTCTACACGCTGATTCTGCTTGCCGGGCTGCAATCAATCCCCAGGGACATGTACGAAGCCGCCGATATGGATGGCGCCAATCGCTGGCAGAGTTTTCGCGGCATCACCTTGCCGCTGTTGATGCCGACGTTGCTGGTGGTGCTGGTGCTTTCGGTGATTCGGGCCGTCCAGGTCTTCGATCAGGTGTGGGTGCTGACCGGCGGCGGCCCCGGCACTGCCACCGTTTACGTCTGTCTCTTATACACATCT
>DGFH01000056.1 GCA_002391565.1 Anaerolineales bacterium UBA3905 | reverse complement strand
CTGCCCGGCGCCGACTTCGTGATCATCTCAATTGCGGTGCGGCGCAACGAGTTGTGGCGGCTCGATTTCCAGATTCCGCTCAAACATGGCGTCAGGCACGTCCTGGGCGAAAACGGCGGGCCTGGCGGACTCTTCCATGCCATGCGCAACATCCCGATCATCCTCGACATAGCGCACGACATCGAGGAACTGGCGCCGCACGCCTTTGTGATCAACTTCACCAACCCGGAGGGGCGCATCTGTCAGGCGCTGCACCGGTACACCGATCTCAAGTTCGTGGGGCTGTGTCACGGCATCGAGATGATGCGCCGCGTGGCTGGGCGTCTGCTTGACCTGCCGCCACAGCAGATCGACCCGACGGCAGGCGGGCTGAATCACTTTTCGTGGGTGCTTACCCTGCGCCATGCCGAAACCGGCGCCGATCTCTATCCCGCCTTTCGCCAGGCCGTGCGTGAACGCGGCGATGCCGTGGCCGCCGAATTCGGTCACACCTTGAGCCTGAGCCGCTACCTGATGGAGACGTTCGGCTACTGGCCGCTGCCCTCCGACGACCACGTGGGCGAGTATCTGCCCTATGCCTGGGAGTTCTGCGGGCTGGAAGGCTACCCCTTCGACCGCGTCGACCGCGAGTCCGCCGAATTCCGCCAGCAGGTGGAGCGTTGGGCGGATGGCGTCGAGCCGGTTACGCCGCTGCTGACCGCCGAAATGCACGAGCGCGCCATCCCGATCATCACGGCGATGCTCACCAACGCGCATCAGTACGAGCTGTCGGTCAACGTGCCCAATCGCGGCTACGTCGCCAACCTGCCCGACGACGCCATCGTCGAAGTGCCGGCGGTCGTCGACGCCAACGGCATTCACCCCATCCCCATCGGCGCGCTGCCCGAACCAATTGCCGCGCTATGCCGTACACAGATTACAATTATTGACCGGGTGGTGGAGGCAGGCGTTCACGGCGACCGCCATGCCGCACTGCAGGCGCTGCTGCTCGATCCACACATCACATCCGCGCGCCAGGCTGAAGCGATCCTGGACGAGCTGCTCTCTGCCCAACGCGATTATCTGCCACAATTTCGATAGCACGCGGATGTCGCGGATCAACGCGGATAATCTGTCGCAATCTTCCCGGAAGCTCTGGGGCTTCCGGGAAGATTATCGACCAAACCAGAGGTCAGTAAATCCGCTGAAATCCGTCCGATCCGCGTCATCCGCGTGCCATTATTTCACTCGAACTTAGAGACTGTTTGAAGAGGGTAGAAGTTTGACGCAAAGACGCAGCGACGCAGAGGTTCGCAGAGGAGTTGCATAGCTGACTACAGATGCACATTCGTATGATTCTCTCTGCGTTTCTTTGCATCTCTGCGGCTCTGCGTTAAATTGGGTGACTCTTCAAACAGGCTCTTAGCAATCATCTTTGCGGAATGGAGATTGTATGTCTATCCCAATTGCATTACAGCTTTACAGCGTGCGCGAGGAGCTGGCGCGCGACTTCGATGCCACGATCACCCAGGTGGCGGCGGCTGGCTACCAGGGCGTGGAGTTGATCTATCCAGTGCCCGGCGCGCCGCAGGCGACGGTCGTGCGGCGGTTGAAAGAGCTGGGGCTGCCCGCCGTCGCCGCGCACATGCCGCTGCCGTTGGGCGACCAGCGCAACGCCGTGCTCGACTTCATGGCAGCCTACGAATGCACCACGCTGGTGTCGGGCAACTCATTACACGACGCCGACACGCTCGATAACCTGCTGCGCGTCTGCGACCGCTACAACGAGGGCTACGCCGTCGCCAAAGCCAACGGTCTGTCGCTGGCGCTGCACAATCACTGGATGGAGTTCGAGCGTCTGGGCGACCGCTACGTCTACGAGATCATGCTGGAGCGCCTCGATCCGGGCATCACTTTCGAGCTGGACACCTACTGGATCCGCGTCGCCGGTCTCGACCCGGCGGCAATCGTGCGTTTCTACGGCGACCGTGCGCCGCTGCTGCACATCAAGGACGGCCCCGGCAACATCGAGGGCGCCATGCTGGCGCTGGGCGACGGTGTGCTGCCGCTGGCAGAGGTCGTGGCCGCGGCGCGACCGCACGCGCGCTGGCTGATCGTCGAGCTGGATTGGTGCGCCACTGACATGATCGAGGCGGTGACGGCCAGTTACGCCACGCTGGAAAAGCAGGTGAAGTATGGCGCCTAAAACCAAAGTGGGCGTGATCGGCGCGGGCGGCATCTTCTGGGCGTACGCCGAAGGCTGTCGCGGCTTCGACATCCTCGACCTGACCGCTGTTGCGGACATCGACATGGCACGCGCCGAAGCGAAGGCACAGGAATTTGGCATCCCGCGTGCGTGCAGCGTCGATGAGGTGCTGGCTGACCCGGAGATCGAGATCGTCATCAACCTGACCGTGCCCGCCGTCCACGCCGAGGTGAGTCAGGCGATCCTGGCGGCGGGCAAGCACGCATACTCCGAAAAGCCGCTGGCGGTGGATCGCGCCGAGGGTCAGCGTCTGTTGGAATTTGCCGCCGCGCGTGGTCTGCGCATCGGCGGCGCGCCGGACACCTTCCTGGGCGGCGGCCATCAAACCTGTCGCAAGCTGATCGATGATGGCTGGATCGGGACGCCGGTGGCGGGCGTCGCCTTTGTCGCCGGGCGTGGGCCGGAGGCGTGGCATCCCAACCCCGACTTTTTCTACAAGCGCGGGGGCGGGCCGCTCTTTGACATGGGCGTCTACTACATCACGGCGCTGGTCAACCTGTTGGGGCCGGTGCGGGAAGTGCGCGGCGTGGCAAAAGCCTCCTTCCCGGAGCGCATCGCCGGCAGCCCAGAGCAGCGCGGGCGCCGCATTGCGGTCGAGATTCCCACGCACGTCACTGCGCTGCTGGAATTTGCAAACGGCGCCGTCATCACCTTCATCAGCAGCTTCGACGTGTGGGCGAATCATTTGCCCGCTATCGAGATTTACGGCTCAGAAGGCTCGCTCAGCGTGCCCGATCCCAACGGCTTTGGCGGCCCCGTGCAGATCTTCCGCCCGGAAAACGACGGCTGGCGCGAACTGCCGTTGACGCATAACCCTCACGTGCAGCGCGGCATCGGTGTGGCGGACATGGCTTCGGCGCTGCGCAGCGGACGCCCCCATCGCGCCAGCGGCGCCCTGGCGTATCACGTGCTGGATGTGATGCAGTCCATCGGCGAGGCGGCGGCGAGCGGCGGCGTGGTCAAACCGGCGTCAACGTGTGATCGCCCGGCGCCGCTGCCGTTGGGGGCGAGGCAGGGAGAGATTGGAGATTAGAGATTGGAGATTGGAGATTGGAGATTAGAGATTGGAGATTATGAGATTGGGCGATGGTGTGATGAGGCAACGTCCAGGAGACGCACACTCTCCAATCTCCCAATCTCCCAATCTCCTAATCTCCTAATCGCTGAATCCCCTACCCTACTTTCCCGGCGCGTTGTGCGGTAGAAAGATCGTGCCGCGCCAGGCGCCCTGGGCGGTGCGCAGGAGCGTCACCAGCCAGAGGCCAAGCAGCCCGATCAGCATAGCCAGACCGATCCACAGGAAGAAGGCGACGGGCACAGCCTGGTAGAGCACGCCGCTGGCGACGGTGAAGGCGCCCAACGGGAAGATGAACGCCCACCAACTGAGCGCAAAGGGCAGCGGCGTCTTGCGGTGCGTTTCGAGCGTCACCAACAGCGCCAATATCAGCCAGAAGAGGGCAAAGCCCCACAGCGTCACGCCGCTGACTTTTGCCAGCAAGGTGAGCACTTCTTCCACCTGCGGGCTGGCGGCAAAGTACCGTTGCATTGGCGCGGCAATGCGCAGTGCAATGATCGTCAAAATCGAAGTCGGGGCGATGCCAACCCACACCGTCGGCGCCAGATGGGCGGGCGGGAGCGCGTAGAAAATGTAGCGTGTGAAGACGGTCGCCATCATCAGCACGAAGAGCAGACTACCCATGCCCAGGAACAGGAGGCTGGCGTAGAAGGTGACATCGCCCCACAGCGAACCGGCGTAGTGCATGGCGAGCGTCAGCCCCAACACCGGGATCAGCAGCGCCGATACCGGTGGAATCAACCAGCCCAGCGTGGAGGCTTCCCAGCGGATTTCGGCGTGATGAAAGAAGGTGGTCAGGATCACGAGCGCAAAAAGCAGGATGGCGGCGGCGCCGATGCCCCACAGCGTCAACAGCAGGGGCCAGAGCACGTTTTCGGGCAGAAAGGGCAGCGGCGTCTTTTCGAGCGCGATGCCGATCACAATCAACGAAATTGGCATGGTTGGGAAGAATGCCGCCGAAACCGGATGCGCCAGGTCGCGGCGCACTGCTTGCGGATGCTTGAGCCAGCGGATGCTCCAGGGTGCGAGCAGCACGACGAACAGCAGCACCGCCAGCGCCAGAAAGATCACCTGCAGCGCGGCGGCGAAGGGCACGGAGTTCCGCAGCACAAAGATGGCGACCACCGTCACTGCCGTGCCCATGACCGCAGCAAACCAGCCCGGCGCAAAGTGTTCGCTGATTTCGCGGAAGGAGACGTGATGGCGAGTCGACGCTGCGCCTGATGCACCAGCATTGAGTTGAGATCGGGTCATGGCATAAGTCCTTCTCGATGTCATCCGCAATCGGATGCGGACAAACCACGGTTATAAGAGTTAATCCGCAGATTGCGCAGATTACGCAGAAAAAAAATAGCAATTCAATCTGCGCAATCTGCGTAATCTGCGGATAGAACAGATTGAGCACGATTTGCTTAGGACTTACACACTCAGTCATACAACCTTCCCGGAAGCTGCGAGCTTCCGGGAAGGTGTCACACCAGAACTTGCGTAAGTCCTATTGTTGTAGAGTTAGATGCACACAAATCAGGTTCGTTACATGAAGACACGGAAACAGTATGTCCTGGTTGGCGCGGGCGTGCGTGGGCTGGAGATGTTTGCGCGCCCGCTGGTCGAGCGGTTTGGCGACCACGCACAGTTGGTCGGCGTCTATGATCCCAACCCGGTGCGCGCCCGGAGCGTCAGCGCGCGCTGTGGCGGCGTCCCGGTCTTCGCCGACTTCGACGCCATGTTGGCGGCGACCCATCCCGACGTGGTGATCGTGGCGACCATCGACCGCTGGCATCACGAATACATCCTGCGCAGCCTGGCGGCGGGCTGTGATGTGATCTGCGAGAAGCCGCTTGCCATCGACGCGGAACAGGTGCGCGCCATCCTCGCCGCCGAAGCGCGCAGCGGACGTTCCGTCACCGTCACCTTCAACCTGCGTTTTGCCCCGCTCATGGTGCGCGTCAAGGAACTGGTGCAACAGGGCGCCATCGGGCGCGTGCTTGCCGTCGATCTGGCGTGGTGGCTGGATCGGTCTCTTATACACATCT
>DGFH01000061.1:2557-4033 GCA_002391565.1 Anaerolineales bacterium UBA3905 | reverse complement strand
GCAAAGTACAGCACGGTGGAGCCGTTCATGGGCTTTCTGCCGGGGCTGAAAGCCTTCGTGGCGGCTGTGATCGGCGGCATCGGCGTGATTCCAGGCGCTATGCTGGGCGGCTACCTGCTCGGCTTTGCGGAGATTTTCTTTGTCGGCTTCCTGCCACCCGCCTTTTCCGGCTACCGCGACGCCTTTGTCTTTGCGTTGTTGCTGATCATTTTGTTGATTCGCCCCAACGGCATTCTGGGCGTCGCCACCGACGAGCGAGCGTGATGGTATGAAAGGGTCAACGCGCAATCTGCTGATGGGCGTCGCCTACGTGGCCTTGCTGGGTGGGCTGTTGTGGCTGGCGCAAAGCACGCTCAACAACTACTACCTGCGCATCCTGGCGGTGATCGGCATCAACATCATCCTGACCGTGAGCCTGAACCTGACCAACGGCTTCACCGGCGACTTTTCGCTCGGCATCGCTGCGTTCATGGCGATCGGCGCGTACACGGCGGCGCTGCTCTCGCTGCCGGTGGCGATGAAAACGGCGTCATTTCCAGGGTTGCCGGAGTGGCTGCAGGCGATCGCCATACCCTTCTTGCCGGCGACGATCGTGGGCGGGCTGCTGGCGGCGGGCGTGGCGGCGCTGGTGGGTGTGCCGGTGCTGCGGCTGCGCGGGCACTATCTCGCCGTCGCCACGCTGGGGCTAATGGTGATCGTGCGCATCGTCGCCAACAACTGGCAGGATGTGACGCGCGGCGCGCGCGGCATCAACGGTCTGCCGCCGGTCAGCAATATCTGGTGGACCTTCGGCTGGGCGGTCGTGACGATTTATGTCGTGTGGATGATCGTGAATTCACCCTACGGGCGCGCAATGATCGGCGTGCGCGAGGATTGGCTGGCGGCGCAAGCGCGCGGCGTGCGACTGTTGCGCACGCGCATGCTGGCGTTTACGGTGAGCGCCTTTTTCGCCGGCGTGGCGGGCGCGCTGTGGGCGCACCTGATCACTGCGATCACACCGTCGTCGTTCTCGTTCGTGATCACCTTCAACATCGTGGTGATGCTGGTGGTGGGCGGCATGGGCAGCATCACCGGCTCGGTGATCGGCGCCGTGCTGCTAACGCTGTTGCCCGAAGGGCTGCGCCAGGTCGAAACGGCGTTGGCTGCTGGCGGAACGCCCGTCTACGGCCTCAGCCAGATCATCATCGCCCTGCTCGCCGCACTGGTGATGATCTTCCGTCGGCAAGGGCTGTTCGGCGGGAAGGAGTTGCGCTTGCCGGGGATGGTGGAGAGGGAATGAGAGATTTGGAGATTGGAGATTAGAGATTGAAGATCGGGTGAGGGGACGCCAATCTCTAATCTCCAATCTCTAATCTCCGAATTACTTTCGTCAATTTTCTGTTCAACAAGGAGAAACTGTATGCGACACACATGGAAGCTGCTTTCACTGTTGGTGGTGATGAGTCTGTTATTGGCGGCGTGTGCGACGCCGGTGGC
>DGFH01000061.1:0-2459 GCA_002391565.1 Anaerolineales bacterium UBA3905 | reverse complement strand
AAGCAGATCAACGAGGCGGGCGGCATCAACGGCAAAATGATCGAAGTCGTTGCCATCGATGGCAAGTCCGACCAGACGGCAACCACCAGCGCAGCCACGGAGATGATCGAGGTGCACAAGGTGGCGGCAATCGGTGGGCTGAATGACTCCACCTTTGCGCTGGCAGCCGGGCCTTTGGCGCAGGCGGCAGGCATCCCCTTCGTGACCGCCGGCGCCACCCTGCCGACCCTGCCCGAACAGATCGGCGACTACTTCTTCATGGCGCCCTTTGGCGATGATACGCAGGCGCACGCCGTCGCCGACTACGCCATGAACGAACTGGGCGCCAAGTCCGCCTATATGCTGGTCGACCAGGCGTATGACTTCACCACGGCGCTGGCGCGCTTCTTCAAGGAACGCTGGGAAGCCAACGGCGGCACGATCGTGCTGGAGGACACCTACAATTCTGGCGACACCGACTTCTCGGCGCAGATTGCCCGCGTCAAGGCGCTCGACCCGCAGCCGGATGTGCTCTTCATCTCGGCGATTCCGAACGAGGCGGGCATCACCACCAAGCAGTTCCGCGAGGCCGGGTTGTTGCAACCGATCCTCTCCGGCGACGGCTTTGACACACCGCTGATCGGTGAAGTCGCCGGCGAGCTGGCCGACGCAGTCTACTACTCGACCCATGCCTCACTCGACAACGCTGCCGAGAATGTGCAGGCGTTCGTGAGCGCCTATGAAGCCGAGTACGGTCGCAAGCCGGAGAACGCCTTCGCTGCCCTGGGCTACGACACCATGAACCTGATCGCCGACGCCATCAGCCGCGCTGGCTCCACCGACCCGACCGCCATCCGCGATGCACTGGCGGCCACGCAGGGCTTCCAGGCCGTCACCGGCGTGATCAGCTATCCCGAAGGACAGCGCAAACCGAGCAAATCGGTAACGATCATCCAGGTGCAGGACGGCGTCTACTCCTTCGCGGCGGAAGTTCAGCCGTAGACCGAAAGATGTGTTGCGTGTTACGTGTTGCGTGTTGCGTTGACGAGCGATAACACGCAACACGTAACACGCAACACGCAACACGTAACACGCAACACGCAACACGCAACACGCACCATCAGGAAAGGATACGACTGTGAACATCGACCAAGTCGTCACCCAGTGCCAGGCGGCGGGTGTGCGCCTGGTCCGGTTCTTATATTGCGACAACGGCTGCACGATTCGCGGCAAGCTCGTCCCCATGGAACGCCTGGCCGGGCGCATGGCGTCGGGACAGGGGCTGACGCTGGCAATGCAGGCGATGAACATGCTCGACCAGCTCCAGCCGGTGGAAGGCATGGGGCCGGTGGGCGAAATTCGCCTGGTGCCCGACCCCGACTCGCTGGTGATCCTGCCCTACGCGCCGCACAGCGCCGCCATGATGTGCGACATGATCAAGCTCGACCGCGAACCGTGGGAGGCGTGCCCGCGTTCCTTCCTGAAGCGCATGATCGCCCGCCTGGCGGACGCCGGCATGACGATGCAGGCGGCGATGGAAGGCGAGTTCAGCCTCTTCCGCGAGGGGGCGCCGGGCAAATATGTCCCGATCGACACCGGGCTTTGCTTCAGCACCATCTCCATGACCGCCGCCGCCGATGTCGTCGATGCGATGGTGGCGGCGTTCGAGGCGCAGGGCATCTCCGTAGACGCTTATTACCCGGAGCTGGGTCACGGTCAGCATGAGATGCCGCTGCGCCACGCGCCGGTCTTGCGCGCCGCCGACAATCAAATCTGGTTCCGCGAGACGATCCGCAGCGTGGCCGCGCAGCACGGCATCATTGCGTCGCTGGCGCCCAAGCCCATGCCCGACCAGGCCGGCAACGGTTGCCATATCCACTGGAGCCTGTGGGATCTGGAGGGCAAGCGCAATGTGCTCTATGACCCTGCCGATCCTTATCTGCTAAGCAAAACCGCCTATCACTTCATCGCTGGCGTGTTGACGCATCTGCCGGGGCTGCTGGCGCTGACCACACCGAGCTACAATTCCTTCCGCCGGCTGCAGCCACACTTCTGGAGCAGCGCCTACACCGCCTGGGGACCGGACAATCGCGAGGCCGCTGTGCGCGTGGCTTCGGGCGTCTGGGGCAGCGAAGCGACAAGCATCAACATGGAGCTAAAGTCCGCTGACTCCAGCAGCAACCCGTATCTGGCGCTGGGCGGGTTGATTGCGGCCGGTCTGGATGGCGTGCGCCGCGAGCTGACCGTAGGCGACCCGGCGCTGATCGACCCCGGCAACTACAGCGACGCGGAGCGCGCAGCACGCGGCATCCGCCGCTTCCCGACGACACAAGCCGAGGCGCTCGACGCGCTGGAAGCCGACCCGGTCTTGATGGAGGCGCTGGGGCCAGTGCTCGCCAACGCCTACATCACGGTCAAACGATCCGAATACGCTGCCTTCTCCGCCGAAGACATCGACTTTGAGATCAAACATCACATCT
>DGFH01000342.1 GCA_002391565.1 Anaerolineales bacterium UBA3905 | reverse complement strand
CGTGAAGAAGGTCGTGAAGAAGGCCGTGAAGAAGGCCGTGAAGAAGGTCGCGAAGAAGCCGCAAAGCTCCTCTTGCTGCGGCTGCTTGAACATCGTTTTGGCCCAATGCCAGCAGATGTCATTGTGCGAATGCAAGGGTTGACGTTTGCCCAGGCGGAGGTGCTGATGGATCACGCGCTGACTGCGGGAACATTGACAGATTTTGTTGCCCGTTTGCCGCGATGACAGTTGTCAGACATAGGCGCAATTGTGGCCGATAGAAACTGGACACACCATGCAATTTGGAATGATGAACAATCCGCGCGCACCGATTCTCACCGAGATCGAACGCGCGGCCAGAATGCGCTTCGATTTCCTCGACCTGACTATCGAAGCGCCGGGGGCGGCGCCGGAGAGTACAGACTGGCAGGCGGTGCGCGGCGCACTTGATGAGCATGGACTGCGCGTCGTGACCCATGCTGCGCCCTACCTGCCGCTCAATAACCCATCGCCGGTTGTGCGGCAGGCAGCGCTGGACGAACTGCGCCGCTGCCTCGACATTGCGCATATCCTCGGCGCACCCTTTTGTACAACGCACTTCGTTGGTTGGCCAGAGTTTCTGAGCGAAGAGTTGGGGTACGAATATTACAAACAGGCGTACACTCTGCTGCTCAAGCATGGTGCTGCGCAGGGCGTCCAGGTGACGCTGGAAAATAGCCCTGATAATAAACACCAGCTCAAGTACTTTCGCGAGATTTTTTTCCGGCTGCCCGATCTCAAGCTGACTTTCGACATCGGCCACGGCAACGTCAATACGGCGCGCAGCATGACGCGCGACTATCTCTTTGCGTTGGCAGATCGCCTGGTGCATGTCAATCTGAGCGACAACGATGGCACGGCGGACGATCACCTGCCGTTCGGCGCCCCTCGCACCGGTGCGATCAAACTCAAGCACGAGTTACAGATGCTGCGCGATTTCCGTTTTGATGGCACGCTAACCCTGGAGATTTTTGGCCACGAACGCTGGCTGGTGGCTAGCCGGGAGTTGGTCAAGGAACGGTTGGCCGAGATCGGTTGAGCGTCCAGTCATCCATAGCGCTGAAAGCGGACGCTCAACCGCAGAGGGGAGATTAGCCGCCATCGGTGGATGGGGCAAGCAGGCTGACCGGCGCTGGCGTTGGCGTGGGGAAGAGCGAAGTGGTCGCCGCCGAGTCTGTGGGCGTAGGCGTTGGCACAGCGCTATCGATGGGTTGTTCTGCGGGTGGCGCTTCCGGTTGGGCGATCGGTTCGGTGGACGGCGGAGGCGGCAAGGCTTCCGGATCGTTATCGAGCACGGATGTATCAAGCTCAGAAATGTCGGTGGCATAGGTCACACCAGGTGGCAAGGGCTGGCACTTGCTTGTGTCCTTGCGATAGGAATCCACCATGGCCGGCGCCTGCCACACGCTTTCGACGACGTTGCGCACGTGGGCTGGGTCGGCAATGCGCAGCACCGACGCCCCTTCGGGTGTTGTGTAGCTCTGTAAATCGTAGAGGGTCAGCCCGCTGGCGCGTACGGCGGACGGATCAAGTTGAATCCCCCAGTTCAATAAATCAACAATTTCGAGCGGGTTCAAGTCAGTCGAGACCATATTTTGGAAGGCGTTGTACAGCGGCAAAAAGTTGGCAAGCAGGTTGGTGCGTTTGATTTGTTCGCGTAATCCCCACAAGAACTCTCGCTGACGCTGATTGCGCCCGATGTCGCTCTCCCGGTAACGCAGCCGCACGAACCAGTATGCTGTATCGCCATCCAGCCAGACATCACCCGGTGGCAGCGCAAAGTAGTCCCAGGAATTGGTGGTCAGGTTAAAAACCGGTTCATAGAAGGGGCAGTCAAGATGCACCGTCACGCCGCCAATCGCATTGACGACATCGATAAAGCCGTCCATGCGTACACGCACCCAGTGATTGGTGGTAATGCCTAGCGTATTAGCGAGCACCTGTGACAGCAACGCCGGCCCACCACCGTTGGGATTTGCCTTCTCACCGATATTATCGACCTGATTGATGCGTCCCCAACCGTAGCCAGGAATCTGTACGTAGGTGTCGCGCGGGATGCTGAAAACAGCCACGCGCGAGTTGGCGCGGTCTACGCCCACGATCATGATTACATCCGTGCGCCAGCTTGTCCAGCCAGGGCGATGGTCAGTGCCCAGCAATAAGTAGTTTTCTGTCTGACTCCAGTTGAAAGCTGGCCCGACAGGAGCAGGCAGTGGCGTCGGCACAAACTCTGCCGCAGGCGCCACCAGCAACGCGCCAGCGCCATTGGCGGCGGCGACCTGCGGATAGAGCGTCCGGCTGATGGAGAAGGGGCGAATCGGTGGGGCAGGTGGATTGTAATTACGGGCATCGACGCCGGGCAATGGCTGATGGGCGCCGGTAATGTCGAGAGGGGGTTTGGGCGCCATCGCTTGCGCCGCTCGCTCAACGCCACGCGTGCCCTGAAAGACGCCGCCCGAACAGGATGTCAACACGAATGACACAATCAACACGAACGCAAGCAAACGCGAATGGCCTGACAACATGCACAGCTACTCCTGCTGCAGATGGATTGGGGAACGTACGCTGCTGTTCCGTCATCTGCCTAACCATACAAAGCGCTCACGGGGCGTTGCTACCTACCCGTGAGCGCCATTATACACCAGCAATTTGTATTTAGCCGCAATTCAGGGCTTTGATTTCACGGGCACTTTACCTCTTCACTTTCGTTGAAAAGCGCCGGCTTGTCGAAGACCTGCTGCGCCGCCTCTGCAATCTTCGGCCAATTGGCATACCAGACCCACATCTGCCCGGCATACCCGGCGGTGATCATGCTCGGATCGTTGACGACAAAGCCGTGTACGTCATCCTTTTCCAGCCCCATCGCCATCCGCACCAGTTTGACGGCATCGATCAGGTTCAGATCGGTCTGCACCGAGCCTTGCATGGCCTGATAGATGGCCGGGATGCGGGGCAGCAGGTTCTCGTTTTGAATCTGCGTACGCACCGCCCAGATGAAGCGTTGTTGTCGTCGCTCGCGTTCCAGGTCGCCGCCGATGCGTCGGCTGCGCACGTAGCTCAATGCCTCACCGCCAGTCAGCCGGTGCACGCCGACATCGAGCGCCAGTGGATCGCCACCCTCGTCGTAGCCGTAAGGATCGTAAAGCGGACAATCGACATCGACCTCGACGCCACCCATGGCATCCACCAGCCGTTTGACCGCCTCGAAATCGACGCGCACGTAATGGTGAATCGGTATGCCAATCTTGGCCTCAAGCACCTGTCCCAACAATTTAGGCCCGCCGCCGTTTGGCTCGTCTTGCTCACCGAGATAGTCGATTACATTGATTTTATTGCCACGATGGTTGGGAATCTGGTCGATGTACAGGTCGCGTGGCAGCGAAATCACGCCAACGCGATTGTTGGGGCGGTCGACAGCCACGATCATGATGACGTCCGTGCGCCAGTTGGGCATGTTGGGGCGACGGTCGCTGCCCAGCAACAGGATGTTCGTCGTTTTGAGCAGTGGTTGTAGATCGTCGAGTTGCAGCGCTGCTTCCGGCGTAACAGGAAGCAGCGTTGGCGTCGGCGTAGCGGATGCTTTGGTGGGCGCCGCTGCTGCTGGCGCCTGCATCTCACGCTGGATGGGCTGCGCTGCCGGTGCGGCGGCAGGCGCAGCGCTGGCGGTCGCACCGCCACACCCAGTCAGGAGAGACGCCACCAGGCTGAGGAGCAAGAAGGCGGATACAAGTCGTTGCCACGATCCGTGGGGCTGAGCAAAGGCTGCCATTGCTGAGTCCTCGCAAAGTACGGTATGAACTGGGAAACGTGGCCCTCCCCATCTGTGGACTACTGTACATCAGGCGCGTAACTTCTGCAATACCTGGTATAGATGTTCGCATAGACTGAAGTGCCAGCGGTGGTTGCGCCAAAATTCGCCCAGTGTGCGATGACCGGCGCGTTCGTACTCAAGCGCCTGATGCACCATCTCCAATGCATCAGCGTCGTGCACCAGGCGCGCCTCGGGGGTGGAAGTTGCTGCATATTCTGCCCAGAGGGTCGCATAGTCATCGTTTGCTGGCAGTCCGGCCAGGATGTTCGCCAGGGCAGCGGCTTCGGCGCGGCGCTTGGTTTCCGCCCCAATCAACTGGGCGCTACGCCTGGGCAGGTCGGTGACGACGCTTTCAGCCAAGTCATGCAACACTGCCAGCGTCACCGCACGCCCAACGTCGATAGGGCGCTCCAGCCCTGCCGCCTGCCAGTCGGCATTGATTGCGCTTGCCAGCGCCAATGTCAGCAGGGCGACGCCGGCCGTGTGATCGGCAACCGATTCGCAGGGTTGCACGCCACTGAGAAGCCAGCCGGTGCGCGGCAATCGCTTGAGCACGGCGACGTGTGCGAGGATGTTGAGAAGGGCGGAAGTGCTTTCACTTTGATCGGTTGTGGTCATCGAGTTCCAGTATTGACTCACATTACAGGCGTCACGCAGCAAGACGTCCATCCAGCCAGCGTCGCAGCGTCATCAGGGTCTGGTTGCCGATGCGAACGTGGGTGTAGTCGTCCTGCCCGCCAAAGGGGATGTGGATTATGGCCGGCCGCACGCCATCGTCGATCGCCAGCCACGTTGCGCCGGCTTCGCGACCAAAGACGCCTTCATCGACGCCGCTGGTGCCGACCAGCGCAATGCCGAGTGTGGCGTCACTGACCGTGCGCAGCCAGCTGGCCGCCTGGCGGGCAAGCGCCTGGTGATCTTCCGCTTCTAGCGCACCGCCCAGCAGAGCGGGCAAGGCGTCGACTTCGATCACCACCTGTTTGAGCAATCGGTTATCGTCAGGCGCCGCAGCAGCGATGAGGCGCGCCGCCAGCGCCCCGCGCGTGTTGGTTTCGAGCAGCGCCAGCGTCACACTGGCTGCCTGCAACGCGCGCACAAGCACACTTTCGTAGCTCTCGCCGGGCGTGGTCGAATAGATGAACTCGCCCACAGCGTGGCGCACCTCAGCCTCGATGTTGTCAAGCATGGCTTCGGCGGTGACGGGGTCTTCGGCGCGGGCGGCGATGCGGATATCGCATTGTCCGGTTTGCGCCGCCAGCCCGACTGTCGGGTTGCTGCGCCGCAGCAATTCGCCCAGGCGGTGGTCGATAGTGCTCTCACCGATGCCAAAGGTGCGCAGGATGCGCCGACGGATCACCGCCTGGCTGCCCAGCCGCGCCCGCAGATAGGGCAGCACACTGTCGGTCATCAACTGTTTCATCTCACGCGGTACACCCGGCAGCGCGATCACGGCGCAGTGTTCGGTCTCGACGATGAAGCCGGGCGCTGTACCCACCGGATTCTCGATCAGGATGGCTCCATGTGGGATCATCGCCTGCTGGCGATTGTTGTCGGTCATCGTGGCGCCAAAACGGGCAAAGCGTGCCTCCAGGGTGGCGAGCGCGTCTGCGTGCAGTTCGAGCGGGCGACCGGTGGCATTGGCGATGGCGTCGCGCGTCACGTCATCCACCGTCGGCCCCAGACCGCCGGTGACGATGATCACATCGCTGCGCGTCATGCCCAGCTCGATCACGCCGCGCAGGCGCGGCTCATTGTCGCCGACGGTCGTCTTATAATAGAGATTGACGCCTGCCTCGCGCAATTGCTGCGCGATCCAGGCTGCGTTGGTGTCAACGATATCGCCGAGTAGAATCTCGGTGCCCGACGTGACGATTTCAGCATTTAGCGTTGGCATGGTTCAGTGCGATCTAGGGTGAACGGCGGGTGGCATGGAATGTAGAACGCGGATGACACGGATCGGGCGGTTCAACGCGGATTCATGAAAATTGACAATGTGTTCCGGTAATTGACATGGTCGCCTGTAACGAACGTGGCGATCGGCTCACGTAGGTCATCGCCCCCGGCGTGACAGGGTGGCTGATCGGAAGCGTCCGCCTGGAAGCCGAATCTACGGTTTCCGAATCCATTTGTTACTGACCACCAGGTTAACTGTTTATCTTCCCGGAAGTTCCAAAGCTTCCGGGAAGATTGCGAGTAATATCACGTGACAACCTAGAAATCGATAAACGCCACAAATCCGCGCAAATCAGCCGCAGCCGCGTTATCTGCGTTCTAGCGAGTTACAGCATCAGCGCCGCCTGTGCACGGATCGATTTCAGCCGATCGGCGACATCGTCGCTCTGGCGCTGGCGAAAGTCTTCTTCGAGTTGCTTGAGCGCTTCCAGAAAATCTCGGTTCAAGAGGGAGCGATTCTCCTCCAGCAACTTGCGACGTGCACCCTGATCGGATGCGTTGAGCAAGTCGTTGACCAGCTTCAGTTCTGGCGACATCTGGGATTGCGCCACTTCCAACGCCAGCTCGTAGATTTTGCGCAGGCGTTTGGCCGCGCCGGCCGCATTGTTCTGCTCGGCGCGCTGGATATTGGCGGCCAACAGGCCAAGGAAATTCTCGTCGATCAGGTCGGCGTTTTCGCTCATCGTGGCAGCCGGGTCGGTCGATTCGAGTACAGCCTGAAGCACTTCCTGCGCCTGCGCAGCCGCGTTTTGTCGGACAGCCTGTTGCTGTTCCTGCACCGCCATCACGAGTTCGCGCAGCTTTTCAAGATTGGCGCGTTCGGTGGCGTCGGTTGTGCGCTCCAGACGTTCGGAGACGGCGAGCAAGAACTGATAATCGAGCATCGGCGCCAGCGACACCGCCACCGAGGAAGCGATCTCGTCACCGCCCGGTTCACACCAGGCTGCCAACAACACATCGATCACATCTTCGCGCGTGGCGCCGGGCTGGATTTTGCGCACCGTCTGTTCAACGCGATCTTGCAACGTCTTGAGTTCGCGACCAGCTTCAGTCTTTTCCAGCAGCGCCTGCCGCAATGCCTGCAACGCCACCAGGCTCTCGCGGTCGCCCTGACTGCCGGAGAGCATCATCAACCGTTCGAGCAAGGCAAAGAACTGGCGATCGACCAGGTGTTTGTAGCGTTCCAGCGCAAGGTCAAGCGCACCGGGATCGTCGGCAAGGCGCGCCAGGCTCTGGATGGCCGCCGCCTGGTCGCGCTGGCGGCGCAGCATTTCCGGCGTGACGCCCTGAAACTCCCATAATTTTTCGATAAAGCGATTCCAGTCGAGATATTCCTTCGGCTGGAGCATATAGCCGCGACGCGCCTCGGTGGGCAGCTTGCGCATCAGCGTCTGCGTCAGGTCGCCGATGATGCGCTGACGCTGGACATCGTCGATGCCGGTGGGCGGCACGTAGACAGCGAGGAAGTCATGGCTGGGATCATGCACCATGAGAGGAGCGCTCAACGGGCCGCCGGCGCCGCACTGCGGGCACATCGCCACGTTAATCTGTCCGCCTAGCAGCGCCGGCCCCAATTCGGGGTTGACGCCAAGGTCGATGATCGTAAAGATCGGCACCGCGTAGCGTGCGCCGCAGTTGGGGCATTGCACCTGCGCCGCTGTCGGCGGAAAGAGCAACTCTTCGCCAGGACGGCCGCGACGTGGTGGTTGAGGCGTCTCTGGCGCTGTGCTCGGCTCCGGGGCGGCTGGCGCCATCTCAGATGCAGGTGTGGCTTCGGGTTCTTCGCGGCGCCGCGCAAAACCCTTCGGCAACTCGATGCCGCCGCCGGCGGTAGGTTTTTTATCTTGACCGGGCAGAAGTATGCCGCTCATAATCCTTTGATTCCTTCTTGGTTGATCGGGTTCGTGCGCCATGCAAACCAGACCATTGTACCGCAGAGCGCCGCGACGACCAAAGGGAGGAACGCAACAGGTATCTGAAGCCATCATCCAGGAGGCAGCCAGGCTTCCTGGATGATGACAATGGACAGGGGATCAGCCGTACAGCGGGCCAAAATTGGCGCAGGCGCGGAAGTCGGCGCCCATCGGCTCGTTGGCGCCAAAGAGCGTCCACGCACTGGGGCGGAAGAGGGCGGCGTCGTCCAGATTGTGCATGTAGACCGGGATGCGCAACATACTGCACAGGCTGACTACGTCGGCGCCAAAGTGACCGTAGCCGATGGCGCCGTGGTTGGCGCCCCAGTTGTTCATCACCGTGTAGACGTCGCGGAAGGGGCCGCTGCCGGTCGTGCGCGGCACAAACCACGTCGTCGGCCAGGTTGGGTTGGTGCGTTCGTCAAGCGTTGTGTGCACCTCGTCGGGCAGATCAACCGTCCAACCCTCGGCGATCTGCAGCGCCGGCCCCAACCCCTGCACCAGGTTGATGCGAATCATTGTCACCGGCATGCCGCCGCGCGTGCGGAAGCGCGTCGACCAGCCGCCGCCGCGGAAATAGCCCAGGTCGCTGGCGTGCCAGGTCGTGGCTTTGAGACACGCTTCAGCCTCCTCTGGCGAGATTTCCCAGAAGGGCTTCATCGCCGGTTCGCCATTGCGCGTCTGCTGTCCTGTGCCGTCGAGCGCAGCCGGGCCGGAGTTGATCAGGTGCAGGATGCCGCCGGCGGCGCGGCCTTCCAGCGTGTAGCCGGTGACGCGCTTGACAGCGTCGGGACTCCAGTAAGTGCGCACGTCGGCGAAGATGGCGGCCGCGTTGGTGAGCAGGTGGATGAAGAGCATCGAAATGCCGTTGAGGGCGTCGTTCTCGGTGGCGACGATGTAGGGCGGGCGAATGCCGTTCCAGTCGAATGACGACGTCAGGATCGCCTCCAGGAAGTCGCCGTTGGGCAGATGGTCAGTCCACTGGCGCTGCCCCTGGAAACCGGCGGCGATGGCGTTGCGGCCATGCGCTTCTTCGCCGTAGCCCATTTCCTTGAGCTTCGGATTGCCGATCATCAGGTCGCGGGCAATCAGCGCCATCTTGACCGA
>DGFH01000222.1:56362-59350 GCA_002391565.1 Anaerolineales bacterium UBA3905 | reverse complement strand
CCTGCCCGACCGCAAATGGGCCACCAAACCCGGCACCACCACCGGCTTCAAGGACAACTGGACGATGGGATTCACGCCCCAATTGACAGGCGGCGTGTGGGTCGGCTACACCGACAACGAGTCGATGGAAAATGTCACAGGCTTGTCGGGCGCGGCGCCGATCTGGAACGCCGTGATGCGCAAGTATCACGAAGGGCTGCCCGCCATCTGGTACGATATGCCTCCTGGCATCGTGCAACGCATTGTCTGTCAGCCGAGCGGGCTGCTGCCCACCGATCAATGTCAGGAGCAACGCGCCGAGCTGTTCGTAGCAGGCACCGAGCCGACGATCTCCGACAACGTCTGGCAGGAGTTCGAGATCGACCGCGAAACCGGTTTGTTAGCAGGCCCAACCACGCCGCCAGAGCGCATCGAAAAGCGCATCTATGAAATTTTGCCGCAAGAGGCCGCCGATTGGGTGAAGGAAAGCGGCATTCCGCAGCCGCCGACCGAAACAGCATCGCTGCGTCTGGAAGATTTCGATCCAGACAGCGCCATCATTTCACCGACGCTGGGCAGCACCATCGGCGGGCAGATCGAGTTCATCGGCAATGCACGCGGCGGCCCCTATCGACTGGAGATCGGCGCCGGCCTGGAGCCAGGCGAATGGACGCAGATCGGGCCGGAACATGGCGAGGAAATCCAGAACGGCGTGCTCGAACGACTGGACACGACGACGCTGCCCGAGGGGCTTTACACCGTGCGACTGACAGTCAATCGCGGCGATGGCCCACGCCAGGTCGCCATCCCGGTGACCATCGACAACACGCCGCCAACAGTCGTCATCACCGAGCCAAAGCCCGACCAACTCTTCGTCATGGAGAAGGACGAACAGATCAACATCAACGTCCTGGCGAACGATAACCTAGCCATCGATCGCGTCCAATTCATGATTGATGGCAGCATCTTTGTCACCAGCACGGTGGCGCCTTTCAACGAACGCTGGGAGATCACGATGCGCGACCTGAATTCGGCGGCAGGGGGAACACCCTGGCCGGCGTTCGAGTCCGATGATCCAGAAGTGCAACCTGGCATGGTCGCCACCTTCCCGGATGGCTTCCAGGCGATCGTCACCAACGGCGGCGTCTACTTCGAAGGACACGTCATCAAGGTGATCGCCTATGATGCGGCCGGCAATCGCGTCGAAAGCCCCGAAGTGCGCGTTTATGTCCGGCACGAGAAAAAATAGTAGAAAGCGGTGAGAGTCACGCTCATGGAGTTTAACCAATAGATTCAGTAATCGTAGGTTCGGCTTCCAGCCCCAGACGCTTCCGGTCAGCCACGCCGTCACGCCGGAGGCGATGACCTACGGGAAAGGACGCTCTGTGCGCTGAAGGCAGCAACGTCAATTACAGGATCATTTTGTAAATCCTCACAAGCGCGACGCTCACCGCTGTAGTGAAACGGGCACGGCCATGAGCAGACCGACAATCCTGGTAACGAATGATGATGGCGTCTTTGCGCCTGGTTTGCTGGCGCTAAAACAGGCGCTGACCGCCATCGCCGATGTCATTGTGCTGGCGCCAGAGCGCAATTGGAGCGCATCCAGCCACATCAAGACGATGCACAAGCCGCTGCGCATCCAGAAAACCACGTTGGCCGATGGCAGCCCGGCGCACAGCAGCAGCGGCAGCCCCACCGATTGCGTAGCGCTGGTCATGGGCGGCGCGCTGGGCGTCATCCCCGACCTGGTGGTGGCGGGCGTCAATGCCGGCTACAACGTGGGCATCGACGTGACCTACAGCGGCACGGTAGCATGCGCCATGGAGGCAGTGATCAAGGGGGTGCCCGGCATTGCGGTCAGTTCGACTTACTTTGGCGAGGAGCGTTCCGACGCAGCGACGGTGCGCCGTCTGGCAGGCGAGATTGCACGCGGCATGGCGGAGCGCGTGCTGGAGGTAGGTCTACCGGAATACACACTGCTCAACGTCAACGTGCCTGCGCTGCCAGCAGCCGACGTGCGCGGCGTCCGCGCTACGCGCATGGGGCGTCGCCATTACGACGCCAACGAAGTCGAGCAGCGCCGCGATCCCTATGGCCGCCCCTACTACTGGCTTGGCGGTGCATTTCCCATTGACGAAGAAGACCCTGACACCGACGTAGGCGCCATCCAGCACGGCTATGTTAGCGTCACCCCGATCTCGCTCGATCTGACGCATCACGCGTTTTTGGCCGGGCTGCGAATGTGGGATCTGACTGCGACGCTGCATAACGGTGAGGTGTGATGAGATGATCTTCGCCGCAAAGCCGGCGCCGGCGCGTTGGGAAGGCGCAGCCGCTGCCCTCTGGATCGTGCTGATCGACCTGTTGGTGATCGTGTGGGCGCTGCGCCGCCCCATTGATCTGCTTCAATTTCTGCTCTTGCTGGTGTTGGTGATCAGCATCCCTGTGCTGCTCCATCTGCTCTACCGCACCTGGGCAGCGTTCACTCTGGAATACTGGGTGGATCGCAACGCCATCACCCTGCGATGGGCGCATCTTCATCAGGTGATTCCAACGCAGAGTGTGCGCGCCATCAGGCATGGCGCCACATTGCCGGTGGCAACCGGCGGTTTACGGCGCTGGCCCATGCCCTTTCTAGACATTGCCGCCGCGCCGACGCCGCAATCGGTGAATCTATGCGCCACGCGCCCCCCCAGCGAATGTATCATCTTGCAGACCGAGGCGGGTCTCTACGCGCTGTCGCCTGCCGACGCCGCAGGTTTCATAGAAGCGCTTCAGTCCCGCTATCGATTGGGCGCAACGCAAACCGTTGCACCAGAACGCGTCCAACGCGCCTGGCTGGCAAGCATCTTGAGTGAAGATCGACAGGGCGCCTGGTTGTTATTGATCGGGCTGGTCGGTGTGCTTGCCCTCTTCGCAGTGTTGACGATCAGCTTTCCCAATTTGCCCGATATTTTGGCCGTTCGCTACAATAGCCAGGGCATGCCGGAGGAGATCCGCGAGAAG
>DGFH01000222.1:33684-56294 GCA_002391565.1 Anaerolineales bacterium UBA3905 | reverse complement strand
GTGTTGACGATCAGCTTTCCCAATTTGCCCGATATTTTGGCCGTTCGCTACAATAGCCAGGGCATGCCGGAGGAGATCCGCGAGAAGACGGCGCTCTTCCGCTTGCTGGTTATCGGGCTACTGGCGTGGAGCGTCAATGCAGGCGCCGGGTTATGGCTGGCGCGTCAGCAACAACGGATCGGCGCCCACATGTTGTGGGGTGGTGCAATCGTCGTCCAGGGCTTCCTGCTGCTGGCGTTGGTGAGCCTGATCACATAAAAGGTTCAAGGAATTTGCTGTGAGTGAGTCAAACTGGACGCCGTTTCTGAGCATCGTCATCCCGGCCTATAACGAGGAACGCCGTCTGCCGCCTTCATTGGAAAAGATTGTTGCGTACCTGCAAACACAGAACTACACCAGTGAAATCCTGGTGGTCGAGAATGGCTCCACCGATGCGACGACAGCGGTTGTCGAGGCCTTTATCGCCACGCGCATGGCGCCCACGATGCCGGTGCGTCTGAGCCTGATGCACAGTACGCCGGGCAAAGGCGCTGCCGTAAAGGCTGGTATGCTGGCGGCGCAAGGCGATTATCGTTTCATCTGCGACGCTGACCTGGCGATGCCTATCGAGGAGATCGCCAAGTTTTTGCCGCCTGCCCAGCTAGTTGGAACCTTTGACATTGCGATTGCCAGCCGCGAGCTGCCTGGCGCCGTCCGCTACGATGAGCCAGTCTACCGCCATGTAATGGGGCGCGTTTTCAACTGGCTGGTGCGGCTTCTGGCCGTGCCGGGGATCCAAGATACGCAGTGTGGCTTCAAGATGTTCACGCGCGAAGCGGCGCAAACGCTCTTTCCCTTGCAGCGTATCGACGGCTGGGGCTTCGATGTCGAGGTGCTCTATATTGGCCTGCGGCACGGTATGCGCCTGACCGAGGTGCCGATCAACTGGCACTATCAGAGCGATAGCCGTGTGCGCCCGCTCCACGACACGATCAACATGGTGCGCGAACTGCTCAAAATTCGACGCAATGGTGACAAAGGATATTACGAATTGCTGCCGCCATTGCCCGCCACCGATGAACTGCCCGCCACATAGAAGCTGATAGAAGCTGTTTGAATTGCTTTGCTTTGGCGCGGAGACGCCTACTGCGGCTCCTCCGCCAATTCCACAGGCACTTCCAGCGTGCGCCCATTGCGGATAACAGAGACCATTACGACATCGCCCACGCGGTAACGATTCTCCAAGAGCGTCTCCAACTCAGCAATGGAAGAGACAGGCTGCCCATCGATAGCGGTCAACAGGTCGCCGCCGGTGTAGACGCGTTCGTTGCCGATGATATCCTGACGTTGGGCGCCGCGGACGCCGGCCTTTTCCAGTGGTGCACCGTTGTACATCTGCACCAACAACAACCCATCCTGGGCAGGCAATTTGAGCACCTCCGCCAGCCCAGGCGTGACATTATAGGCGTAACGAATGCCCAGCCAGGGATGACGATACCGCCCCAGCGTAAGCAAGTCGGGCAAAATGCGCTTGAGTGTGTCCACCGGCACGGCAAAGCCGACGCCAGCGCTGGTGCCGGTCGGGCTGAAAATGGCGGAGGTGATGCCGATCACGCGCCCGCTGCTGTCGAGCAACGGGCCGCCAGAATTGCCTTTGTTGATGGCGGCGTCGGTCTGGATGATGCCGGTGATCGTGCGGTTATCAGGGCCTTCGATGGTGCGGCCCAGCGCGCTGATCACGCCGGTGGTCAGCGTGCGGCCAAATTGACCAAAGGGATTGCCGATGGCAATCGCCCACTGCCCTACGCGCAGGTCAGCAGAACTGCCCAGGACAACTGGTTGCAGCAGGTCGGGCGCCAACGTCACCTTGAGCACAGCCACGTCGTTGCGCGGATCGACGCCAATGATCGTTGCTGCTGCTGTCACCTGGTCGCCGAAGGTCACTTCAATGGCCTCAGCGCCTTCGATCACGTGGTAGTTGGTCAGAATGTGCCCCTCTTGATCGAGGACAAAACCGGAGCCAGCGCCCTCCTCCGGCACGACATTGAAGAAAAAATCACGCCGCAAGACACGCGTCGTGATGCTGACCACTGACGGCGCCACACTTTCATAGACATTGATCACGCGGCGCTCGAAGAAATCCAGCCCGGCCGCATCGATCAGGGCGGCTTGATCTGCGGGCGCCGCCGGTGCGGTCGTGGGAGCGCTGGGAAGTGACGCAGGTGGGGGCGTCGGCGTCCCTATCACCAGCCGAACAGGAAGACGGGCGTCACAGGCGCTGAGCAACAGCGCAGCGAGCACGCTAAGCAGGTGGACACGCGCTCGACAGTGAAACCTGGTCATCACAACAACTTTGCTGCCTCGTCAAGCGTCGCCAGCCCCTCTTTGAGCGCATAGAGCGCCGCCTGGGTGCGATTCGCCAGGTGCAACTTGCTCAAGATATTGCTGACATGGGTGCGCACCGTGCGTTCACTGATGATGAGCGCATCAGCAATTTCCTGATTTGAATAGCCACGCGCCACGTACACAAGCACTTCCACCTCGCGCTCGGTCAGCGGCTCGTCGGTCTGGGGCAGATTGCTGGCCGGACGATTCAGCTCGCGGATCAATTTGCGCGCAATGGCCGGGTGCAGCGAGGATTCACCGTTGTAGACATCGCGAATCGCCTGGATCAACTCTTGGGTGGAGGAATCCTTGAGCAGGTAGCCCAGAGCGCCGGCTTTGATCGCCGCAAAGACTTTGTCATCATCTGAAAAGCTGGTTAAGACAAGAATGCGCGCCTCCGGGTTTTCGTGCTTGATGTCCTGGATCGCCTCGATGCCATTCTTGCGCGGCATGACCAGATCAAGCAGGATCACGTCAGGGTTCAGCGAGCGCGTCTTTAGCACTGCTTCGACGCCGTCCGAAGCCTCGCCAACAACAGTAATGTCTTCTTCTGTCTCCAGCAGTGCGCGTAAGCCTCCGCGCACGACATGATGATCATCGGCGATGAGAACACGAATTCCCTGAGCAGCACTCACTTTACACCTCCCTGAGTTGGCAAGCCGGATGGATCGAAAAGCGGCTCGGTTGAAGTTGGAATTGCCATCAACACACGCACACACGTACCTTGCTGCGGTGCAGATTCGATGAACAGCTCGGCGTGCATCAACCGCACGCGTTCGCGCATGGTGGTCATACCTTCTCCACCCATCTTTTTGGGATCGCCAGTATCGAAGCCAATCCCATTATCACAAATTTCGAGTTTCAGTTTCCCATCGTGCGCACCAAGATACACCCTGACCTCGGCTGCCGACGCGTGCTTGAGCGCGTTGTTGAGCGCCTCCTGGCTGATGCGGTACAGACCATCTTCCACGAAGGCGGGCAAGACAAACTCGCCCTCGATATCTAACCGGGCAACCATGCCCGTGCGCCGTTCGACCGATTCCAGGCGTTGGCGCAACGCACCGACCAGCCCAACCTGCTCCAATACCGCCGGCTGCAACTCATATAACAATAGACGCAGCTCCTTGAGCGCCAATTGCGCCGTTTCGTTGAGCCGTTGGAGATAATCCTGGACACGGTCGATCTGCCCCAATGAAGCCAACCGGCGCCCTGCTTCGGCGAACAGGGTAATGCTATAAATGGATTGCATCGCCGCATCATGCATTTCGCGCGCCAGGCGTTCTCGCTCCTGCAGGTCGGAGGCCGTCTTCGCTTTTTGCTGCAGACGTGCAGCGCCGTGCGCAATGATGACCTGATCAGCCAGCCACAAGGCGTCCTGTTCGGCGCCCGGCGGAAGCAGGGAAACTGCAAGATCGAAAGCAAGCACCCCGTGCACAGTTTGGTCAATCAGAAGCGGCACGAAGAGACTGGAAAACACGTCAGGTGCGGAACTGTCGGCGGTGACCTGCCGCAAGATCGGCGCCTGTTGCAGCTGGAGTTGGGACAGAGTGGACGCATCAAAAGGGGCGCCCTGTGCAAACCTGACCCCGGTTCCAGCCGTGTAAAGCGCTTCCTCCTGGACAAACGAAGGCGCTGCATCGCCCACATCCGCTATCCATAAGACAGCCATCCCCGTCACATTCAACAGCCTGACTGCCTGGGCGTACACGAAATCCAACATTTCGTCGAGTGGGCGATTGGAGATGCTCATAAAAAGCAAATTACGCAACCCATTCGCTGCTTCGCGGCTGCGATCAACAGCAAGCTGCCCAGCCGCAACGCTACGTTCCAAATGCGTGGTGTAAGCAAGCCATTGCTCAGGCGGCGGCGCATCTACGAGCGGCGTCGCAGTGAATACATAGGCGGCATCGGTAAGCAGCGTGTACCCCGCTGTACACGTCAATAGAATACGCTGTGCACCGTCAGACTCTGTGACCAATGTTGACGCCACGCCATTTTCAGTCATGGCGTCAAGGGAAAGTTGCTGGACGGCATGACCAAACCAGGTGGCGGAAAAGGCGCTAAACGGTGCACCTAACACCTGGTCAGGGCGCAATCCCACCAATGTGCAAAAGGCTGCATTTGCCAGCAAGCAGGTCAAAGCGCGGTCGGTGACAGCAACCGCGAGGAGACCCTCTTTGTCTGCCTGCTGTTCAATCCTGCGCCACTCCAACGCTGATTCGCTCATGGAATCCTGGGTGTGTGAATCGGTGGTTTTCTACAATTTTGTTTCATTGTACTATAACTTTACCGGAAACCAACAGTCAATCCGCAGAGCCGGGTCTGCGTCACGTTTGGGTCAAGCATTGGTAAAACGGGTCATCGCCATCAACGCCATCAACACGGCGCAAGCTGTGGACAACCGGGCGGAAAAGCCGTGCATCATCTCATTCTGTTTTTTCTACGCCAAACACAACGTCGGTTGCTTACCCGCAACATTGTAGTCCTTGTACACCCACCCACAATATGCAGGAAAGTGCACCCCCACCTTTTCCACAGGGCAACCAGTTTATTCCTCTGCTCACCGTGTTGTTATCACAAGGTGTAACCGGTAAACTGACCACGACCCGCCACAACCTGTCGCGCTAACATCAACTCATCCCACTAGTAAGCGGTGACAAAACCAGACTGACATGTGTCACAGCAGCACTTATCCCCATAACGATGACTACGATCAAGATTATATTACTAAAAGTGGACAGGTTTTCTATCAGGGTTGTTTGCTGTGGATTTATATGTTCTATGCGACGCCACACGGATAGAAACTCAACCTGAAAACAGTAAAGTCAAGGACGCCGCATATGGGGAGTTTCCGCTGCCATCGGCGGAAGTGGCGTCGCCCGTTGTTCAATCGTGTCAGAATCGTCTGTCTCTGTGGCGGAAATCAGTTCAGCGACGTACAAGAATGGCGTCGGATCACTGAATCCGCCCCACCCATCGAAACGATTGTAGGGATGAAGGCGAATCGCAAAATGAAGGTGGATAGGGAATAATCGGTTTAAGATTTCTGTGCGTGCGATGGCTTGACCACGCGAGACGACCTGACCAGTTTCCACCAGAATCTCGCCTACCTGAGCATAGAACGACTCGCCCCAGCGATGGTCGAGTTTGATGTAGCGCCCCAATCCACCTGGTTCATTGCTGATCTCGATGACGCGGCCTTGTTCGGTCGCCAGAATCGCAGCCCCCGGCGGCGCCAGTAAATCGATGCCGGGATGCCCCTTGAGCGGCACCCCATTATAGGTGAAGTGGGCGTGATAGGCGGTGTTGGCTCCCCACCCCTGGAGCACCTGCACCGTCTCGATATCGAGCGGTAGCATCAAATGAATGCCCTCTGGCTCGGTTTGACCGGCAAACTGGATATATCGAAGGTTGCGTGTGGACATGAAATTTTGTGGTTTTCGGTGTTGAAAAAATTAGACAGGCGTGTGTCGGTCGCATATACTCAAGTCTTGACGTTGATGCCAATGTCAAACTTGCTTGCGCACGGCAATGTGAAGCAAGTATACGGTCAGGGAAGCAGGTAGATCAAACCCTGACCACAGCGAGATAAGCGGCGTTGCGTGCGCTGTGTAGGGTCGACAAGGGGAGTTCGCTATGCCAATCTATGAATTTGCCTGTCACGATTGTGGTCATGAGTTCGAGAAAATTCAGTCATTTTCAGACAGCAGCACACCTGCTTGCCCGAATTGTCAGGGCGTGCATGTGCGGCGGCGCATTAGCCAACCTGCCATTCACTTCAAAGGCAGTGGCTGGTATATTACCGACAGCAAAAATTCGTCCAAAGCTTCAGCGAATGGCAAGAAAGACGACAGCAGCGACAACAAGTCCGCCAGCACGTCAGCCGCCAGTGAGAGCACATCAGCCACGGCGGCAACGCCAACCGCCGAGAAATCGGCTTAACATTGAGAATGCAAATGGCGCCAGGCGCTCGCCCTTCGCAGTATGCGGGCGGGCGCTTTTTATTTGACAAACGGATTGGCGCAGCCGCATAAATTGCCTTCGCGCCTGCGCCAGCTTTCGTGTACAATGCATCATACGGTGCTCTTTCCCAACATTGCGTTGCGCCTGATTGTTTTCAGGCGCAACGCCCCGTGAGCAAATTATTACGGAGGAAACCTGATGACTGTTCCCAAGCGTTTCGAGGTGCTGCGCTTCATGGGCGCGCTGTTCAAGGTCTTTGCATGGATTACGCTGATCCTGGCGATCCTTAGCGCTATCGGCATCGTTTTGTTGCCACAAATCGGTGGTCTGAGCGAGCTTCTCGGCCCGTATGCCGGATTGGCGGCAGCCGCCGGCGCCGGCGCCATCGTCACGGGGCTGCTGGTGCTGTTGGGAGGGCTTCTCAATTTTGTCATGCTCTATGCGTTGGGCGAGATCATCTTGCTCCAGATCGCCGTCGAGGAGAATACCCGTCTGACGGCTGCTCTGTTGCTCAAGATGCACCAGGATACTTTGCCGGAACCGGCGGCACCGTCTGCAGCATATCCTCCGCCAGGCGGCTTTGCCAACGAACCGGCGCCCTATCGCTGATCGATTGCGCATTCCCTGCCGGGATGCGGCGGTGTCTGCAAGGATAAATCATGACGGAAGTTGCTGATTATCTGTTCGTTCACGCCCATCTTTTCACGATGGAAGGTGGCGGCGTCGGCTATATCGAGGATGGCGCCGTTGCCGTGCGCGCAGGACGGATTATCGATGTAGGCCCAACGCCTGCTTTGCACGCGCGCTTTGTCGCCGGTGAGACGATCGACGCGTCGCATCACGCGCTGCTCCCTGGTTTGATCGACGCACACATGCATACGCCGTGGGCTGTGGTGCGCGGCGTTGCGCAGGATGTTTCCCATTGGATGCAGAAGGGATTGGCGCCCTATGCCCGTCATTTGCATCGGGAAGCAGCGCTGGCGGGCGCCTGGCTGAACGTGCTGGAGGCGCTGAAAGCCGGCACCACCACCATGGGCGACTATGCACACCCGATTGAGGGCTGGGCGGACATTTTCGCTGCTGTTGGTGTGCGCGCTGTGCTCACCGCTACGATCAACGCGCTGCCGCCTGGACAGATGGCAAATTGGCGCATCGGCGATCTCTATCCGTTCGACGACACGGTGGCGGAGCGGGGCATCCGCGACGCACTGGCGCTGGCCGCTGAATGGCACGGCGCTGAAAATGGTCGCATCACGGTCATGTTTGGCCCGCAAGGCGCCGACATGCTCTCACTCGACCATCTGCGTCATATCAAGCGTCTGGCTGCCGCCGAGGGATTGATGATCCACATGCATGTGGCGCAGGGCGACCGCGAGATCGACCAGATGCTCAAGCGTTACGGCAAACGCACACCAGACTTTCTGGAGCAGATCGGTTATCTGGATGATCAGTTGCTCGCCGTGCACCTGACTGAGGCGACCGAAGAGGAAGCTGCGCAGATCGCCTACAGCGGCGCGCGTATGGTGCTCTGTTCGGGTAGCATCGGCATCATCGACGGGATCGTGCCGCCGGCGGTGGCCTTCCGCAGTGCGGGCGGGTTGGTGGCGTTGGGGTCGGATCAGGCGGCGGGCAACAACTGCAATAACATCTTCAACGAGATGAAGCTCACCGCCCTCTTCAACAAGATCAAGTATCGCGACCCGACGGTGATGCCAGCGTGGGAAGTGCTGCGTATGGCGACTATCGAAGGCGCGCAGGCGTTGGGGTTGGGTGATGAGATCGGCTCGATCCGTCGCGGCAAAAAAGCCGATCTGATTCTGGTCAACCTTGATGAGTTGAACCTGATGCCCACTCTGACGACGCCGATCCGTAACCTTGTGCCCAACCTGGTCTATGCCGCCACCGGCCATGAGGTTGATCTGGTGATGGTGGATGGACGCATTCTGGTGCGCGGTGGCCGCGTGCTGGCAGTGGATGAAGCAGCCGTGCGCGAAGAAGTGCAGCAGCGCGCACGCGAGGTGGCGGATGCTGTCAAACGCGACCCGATTCATCTCGACATGGCGCTGCTGCAGGCGATGGAGGAAGGAAAACTATAACAGGCTACTCTTCGCCCAGAATCGAATTCAAGATCATGGCGATCGCACCGATGATAATGCTGGCGAGCAGCGCCCACCAGAATGTGTCGATCGTGAAGTGCTCAGGGAAAATCCATGATGTGACATACAGGATGAAGGTGTTGATCACAAGGATGAAAAGCCCTAGCGTCAACACGACAAGCGGGCAGGTTAATAGCACGAGAATTGGCTTAAGCACTGCCATCAACAGGCCAAGCACAGCAGACAACAACATCAACATGCCAATCCCACCGGTAAAGTGTAGACCAGGCAGCAGCCAGACCGTGACGCCAACCGAAATGGCAAGCACGATCCACCGAACCAAAATAGATTTGATCACGATTGTCTCCTCTTGAATAACACGTTGTGCAGTGCAAGGCGTTCGTTCTCCTCAGGCAAGGCGTCTCACTGCTTTGTCTCTATCGTACTCCATATCCACAAATTTTGCATCCCGTCCACCGCCGCCGACCAGCCGGGCGCTATCACCACTGTGGCGTCGTACTGGAAGATCAGCGCCGGGCCTGCCAATCGGTGCCCGAACTGAAGCTGACTGCGCGCATAACAGGCTGTTGGCATCGGCTCAGATGGCGCAAACCACACCGGTTTGACGCCGACAATAGCAGCGGAGGCATCCGTTGTCGTGGGGGCGGTGGCAGTAGGCAACGACGGTTTAACGCCTGGCGCCGCTGTTCGCAAGCGCACCGTCACCGCCTCGACCGGCTCCTGTAGCATAGCGTAGCCGTAACGTTGGGCGTGGGTGGCATGGAACGTCGTCACGGCGTCTGTCACGGCTGCGGACGTAACCGGCAAGGGCAGTGGCACGGTCAACTCATAACTCTGTCCCCGATAGCGCAAATCCAGCGCTGCCGTCACCACAAGATCGGCGACGGTTTCGCGCGTCAGCACACTCTGTGTCCTGGCATTCAACGCGGCGATAGCCGCCGTCAATGGCGTCGGGTCGTCGCTTAACGCGGCAGCGTCGGCCAGCAGCGCCTGCGACGCCTCGCTCGTCACATCCGCCATCAACATGCCGTAGGCGCTGAGGACGCCCGGGTGCAGCGGACAGAGAATGCGCGTGATGCCTAAACTTGCCGCCAGGTCGCACGCATGAAGCGGCCCGGCGCCGCCGAAGGGTAACAGCACGAAGTCGCGCGGATCGTAGCCACGTTCGACCGAGACGCGACGCAACGCCCGTTCCATCGTGGCGTTGGCAACGCGCACCACGCCGAGTGCGGCCTCCTCGACGCTCAGATGAAGCTGGTCGCCCAGCCGTTGCAAGACGCGGCGTGCCGCAGATTCATCGAGTGTCACCTGGCCGTGACCGCCAAGGAAGCCTGCGGCGTCGAGCCGTCCCAGCACCAGGTTGGCGTCGGTTACAGTTGGCAGGCCGCCGCCGCGCCCATAGCACGCCGGGCCTGGCACGGCGCCGGCGCTGTGTGGCCCGACCTGCAGCGCCCCGCCCGCATCGACAAAGGCGATGCTGCCCCCGCCGGCGCCGACGGTGTGAATGTCGATCACGGGCAGGCGCAGTGGCAGGTCGGTGATTGTGCTCTCCGCCGTTGTGGGGATGTGGCCGGGACAGAGCGCCACGTCGGTGCTGGTGCCGCCCATGTCGAAGGTGATCAGGTTGACTATGTTGTGCGCGGACAGGGAGTTAGGGAGGCGAGGAAAGGGAGCGTTCAGAGCCTGTTCGGCAATGGCGAACGCACCGACGGCGCCGCCCGCCGGCCCACTCAGCACCACGCGCGCCGCTTGCGCCGCTGCCTGTTCCAGACCAATCACACCGCCGTTGGATTGCATGATGTGGACGTGGGCGCGCTTACCGGGCAATTGCGCCGCCAGCGTCTGTTCCAGGCGCGACAGATAGCGAGCAACGAGCGGCTGCACGTAGGCGTTGATCACCGTCGTGGCCGTGCGTTCGTATTCGCGATATTCGGGGAGGATTTCACTGCTCAGAGAGAGCGGCAGATCGGGCAGTGCAGCGTGCAGCAATTCTGCTGCACGCTGCTCATGAGTTGGATTGCGAAAGGAAAAAAGAAAGACGATGGCGAGACTTTCGATCCCGGCTGTGCGCAGCGTTTCCGCCATCGCCGGGATATCGGCTTCTGCCAGCGGGATAATGACGTTGCCTTGAGGATCGAGCCGTTCAGCGATTTCCAACCGGTGTGCATCAGCGACAAGAGGCGCCGGGCGCGTCTGGTGCAGCCGATACAACTGCGGGCGATTCTGGCGGCCAATTACGAGCGCATCGGCAAAGCCGGCGGTTGTTAAAAGCGCAGTCTTCGCCCCGCGCCGTTCGAGCAGCGCGTTTGTCGCCACCGTCATGCCGTGCACGATCGCCAACGCGGAGTTTGCTTCTGTTTCGTGGTTTGTCAACAGACCCAGGTCACGCAAGCCCTGCATCATCGCTATGCTTTGATCGGTGGGCGTTGTAGGGACTTTATGAATGTCCAGCCGGCCATTGCGCCAGACGACAAAATCGGTGAAGGTGCCGCCTACATCGATGCCAACGAAAATTGGGTTGCTCATGCTGGATATTGGTGAAGCGTCAGATGGGTTCGTTGAAAAAGTCAGGACTGCCCAAATCCACTAGTGTAGGTTTGCTCAATCGAATGCTTCCGCTATAATAGCAGTTACTTGTCGCTACGTCATCTGTGGACGGGATTGAAATTGTCTGGTTCACCGGTGATGTGACAAGCCCCGCTCCTGCTGTCGATGATGAAAATAGATATCGTTACTTCAGCATTTCCTAAAATCCGTAGGAGGATTCGAACCCATGAAAGAGAAGCGCTTTGCCATTGTCGTATCACTGTTGCTCGTATTCACACTGCTGCTGTCGGCCTGTACGGCGACAGTGCCTGCGGCGCCGGCCCCGCAGACAGGAGGTGGTGAGGCGGCGCCAGCGCCAGCTGCCAACATCAAGATTGGTTTGGTGACGGACGTTGGCCGCGTCAATGACCGCAGCTTCAACCAGTCGGCGTGGGAAGGCGTCAAGCAGGCCGGAACTGCGCTTGGCCTGACCGAGGGCGATGGCTTCAAGTACATCGAGACACAGGACTCAAAGGACTACGCCGACAATATTCAGCAGTTTGTCGACGCTGGCTTCAACGTCATCGTGACGGTCGGCTTCGCCCTGGGGGAGGCTACCACCAAGGCGGCCAAGGAGAATCCTGACACCTACTTCATCGGCATCGATCAATTCCAGGGCGAGGCGCTGCCCAATTTGACCGGTCTGGTCTTCCACGAAGATCAATCTGGCTTCCTGGCTGGCGCCCTGGCTGCCCAGTTGAGCAAGACTGGCACCATCGCCGCCGTGTTGGGCACCGACCTGGTGCCGCCGGTGGTGGCGTTTGGCACCGGCTACGAGCTGGGCGCCAAGTATATCAACCCTGACATCACGGTGCTAACCACCTACCATCCGGGCGAGATTTCACAGGCATTCGTCGATCCGGAATGGGGCGCGGCTACGGCCAAGCAGGCGCTCGACCAGAAGGCTGACGTGATCTTTGGCGCCGGCGGTTCGACCGGCAACGGCGCGCTGCAGGAAGTGGCGGCTGCGCCAGGCGCTGGCACCGATGTCTTCTGCATCGGCGTGGACACCGACCAGTGGGAGACGTTGCCGGCCGCGCATCCGTGCCTGGTCTCCAGCGCAATGAAGCTGATCACCCCGTCGGTGATCGACTTGATCAATAACTACGCCGCTAGCGGCACGATGACCTCCGGCAACTACTTTGGCGGTGCGGGTCTGGCGCCTTTCCATGACTTCGAGGACAAGATTCCGCAGGAAGTCAAGGACAAGCTGGATGAGATCGCGGCTGGCCTGGCAGACGGCAGCCTGACCACCGGCTATCAGCCGTGACCGATCATTAATTGATTCACGAACAAGAGGCAAGGCGGTAAAACCTTGCCTCTTGTTTTCCCCGCCCACGGTTCCATTCCCAGGAGCGGCCATGAATGCTTCCTCTTTGCGTCGGATTGGGCAGATGTTGTTGATCCCGATCCTTGCCGTTTTTACTGCCCTCGTAGTGGGTGCCCTTGTGATGTGGATTTTTGGCGACGACCCGCTTGCGGCTTATCGCGGGTTGATCAATGGCGCGTTTGGCAGTGCGCGCGCCTGGTCAACCACGATCCGCAAAATGACCCCACTGATTCTCACCGGTCTCTCGGTGGCTGTCGCCTTCAAGGCCGGGTTATTCAACATTGGCGCTTCGGGTCAGTTCATTATCGGTACAGTCTGCTCGGTGGCGGTGGGAATCAATTTCCCTGGGCTGCCAGCCTTCATCCATCTGCCGCTGGCGCTGTTGGCAGGCATTGCAGGTGGGGTGTTGTGGGGCTTCATTCCTGGCGCACTCAAAGTCTTCACCGGCGCGCATGAAGTGATCGTCACGATCATGCTCAACTACGTGGCCAGTCTCTTTGCCGGATGGACGGTTTACGCCGGGGGCACGCAGGGACAGACGCCCGGCCCCTTGTGGGACACAGCCGCCGGGCCGATTTCGCGCACGCCGGAGGTCTTCGAGAGTGCGCGCATCCCCTGGATTTTTGGCGACCCCTACCGGATTCACTGGGGCGTCGCGCTGGCGTTGTTGGTGGCGCTGCTGATGTGGTGGATCATTTTCAAGACAACCCTGGGCTTTGCCACGCGTACAGTTGGCGCCAATAACAAGGCAGCGCGTTACGCCGGCATCAACGTCAAGTGGATCACGATTCTCACTATGATGATCGCCGGCGGGCTGGCCG
Source organism: Anaerolineales bacterium UBA3905 (assembly GCA_002391565.1). GTDB lineage: Bacteria > Chloroflexota > Anaerolineae > Caldilineales > Caldilineaceae > Caldilinea. Next base: position 43,113 of record DGFH01000222.1, on the reverse strand, counting down.
GACTGGCCGGCGCTATCGAGACGCTGGGGCTCAACCATCGCTTTGCGCCAGAGTTCACGGGCGGGGTTGGCTTCGACGGCATTACCGTCGCATTGTTAGGACAGACCAACCCGCTCGGCGTCGTGTTATCGGCCTTCTTGCTGGGTGCGCTCGATGCAGGCGGCGCACGCATGCAATTCGATTCTGGCGTCGCCGCCGACATCATCCAGGTCATTCAGGCGCTGGTGTTGGCTTTCGTAGCGGCGCCGATGATCATTCGCCAGTTATACCGTCTGCGCAAACCAAGCGATCAGGTGGAAGCGACTGTCTTCAGCAGCGGATGGGGGAGGTAGTGCACGATGGGCAAGCAACGGTATCGCATTACTTCCTACATCATCGGCGGGATATTGCTGGTCTTTCTGGTGATGGCGCTGCTGGTCAACACCACGTCGTTGGGCGAGAACACCTGGCTGCGCGTCTTTTTTGGCGTCAGCGCCCTAAACTTCACATTGCGCGCCAGCGTGCCGCTGATCCTCGGCGCCATGTCGGGTATTTTGTGCGAGCGCACCGGCATCATCAACATTGGCATCGAAGGCATGATGCTGGCGGGCGCCTTTGCCGCCTTTGTCGCCAAGACTAGCACGAATCACTGGCCGCTAATGAGCAGTCTGCTCTTTGGCGTGGCGGTTGCTCTGGCCGTAGGCGGCGTCATGGGCTGGTTGCACGCTGTCTTCTCGATTCGCTACCGGATGGATCAGATCATCTCCGGCACTGTGCTGATCATTTTGGCGGCGGGCATCAGCGCTTATCTGTTCGACCGCAACGCCGTCGCCGAAGGTAAATTTGGGGCGATTGCACTGCCTGGCTTGTCGCAGATTCCGGTGGTGGGCGAGGTGCTCTTCACCAACCCGCCGCTCACTTACACGACGCTGATCCTGGTTGTGGTGATTCACATCGCACTCTTTTACACAAAGTGGGGGCTGCGTTCCCGCGCGTGCGGCGAACATCCGCGCGCCGCCGATACAGTGGGCATCAACGTCAACCGCTTCCGCTACATGAACACGATCATCGGTGGAATGCTGGCGGGGTTGGCTGGTGGCTTTTTGGTGCTGGAGGCAGTCGGTCAATTCCAGGAGGGCATGACCGCCGGGCGCGGCTTTATCTCACTGGCCGCCATGATTTTTGGCAACTGGATGCCCTTTGGCGCGATGGGCGCCGCGCTGCTCTTTGGCTACACCCAGGCGCTGCAAAATGAACTGCTGCTGGCGGGCGTCACCACCGTGCCGCGTCAGTTCGTGAGCATGATCCCCTACGTCGTGACGATCGTCGCCGTTTCCGGTTTTGTTGGGCGGGTGCGTCCGCCAGCTGCGGAAGGCAAGGTGTACGAGACGGAGGGCGGGTCGGAGTGACAGCTCGTGTTTAGCGTTTGGAGTGTCAGCAACTTGCCTGAATGGGCTCCAGTTGATTCGAGTATGCTCAACGAGCCGAAATCGAGATACTCGGTGTCGTATACGGTTTATGTTGATGTAAGTGCGAAACTGGAACAGTGGTCAAAAGCTAGCGCTGTGGCTGTATCGAATGGGGCTACCATAGTTTGTTTTGTGCCTGCGCGCGTGAAGCAGCGTCTCAGGCAGGCGCTACTCAACCGATACGACGCAAAAACCGTGAAGTACCGGGCCTTTGCGATTCTTGTTTATGCCGCCATCAAAGATGAACTGCTTCAAATCAAACAAGTGGTTCTCGATCAAGACTACACCGGTAATGAAGCTGAAGTGACAGTGCGAAACGTACTGCTCTCTCTGTTGAGGAAGCAGAATCCAAACATTCCAGCGAGTTTTGTGAGATTTCAACGTGTGCGTGGCAGCAATGCCGATAGACTTGCGAGAGACGTTTATATGGGAAAACTGTCCCCCACGAGAGTGATTGGTTTCTCAGAATTGGAATCAATATTGGTCAAATGAAAAAGCTGGGGATGTCCACGAAGGAGACATAACCGCTGCACGCTCGGAAGTTGTCTTCCGCTACCCAGATAGGGCACTAGTTGGCCTGCAGCCACCCAGCTCTTAACTACTAGTATATCATAATTGTCAATCGTGTTCTCCAGGAGCGAGTGATCTTGAACACATCCGCCACACCTGTGCTCGAAGTCCGCAATGTCACCAAGATTTTCCCCGGCGTCGTCGCCAACGAGGATGTCAGCCTCCAGCTTCACCAGGGCGAAATTCTGGCGTTGTTGGGCGAAAACGGCGCGGGCAAATCAACCTTGATGAACATTATTTTTGGCCTGTATCACCCGACGCACGGCGAAATTCTGGTGAACGGCCAGCCGGTGGTGATGAAAACGCCGCGCGATGCCATCAAGCTCGGCATCGGCATGGTGCATCAACACTTTCAGCTGGTGCCAGTGATGACCGTCACCGACAACATCATGCTGGGTGATGAAAGCGTCAAAGCAGGGCTGCTCGACCGGCGCGCGGTGGCGGCGCGCATCCGCGAACTCTCGCAGCGTTATGCGTTGGAGGTCAACCCCGACGCCGTGATCGAAGACCTGCCCGTCGGCGTGCGGCAGCGCGTCGAGATTCTCAAAGCGCTCTATCGCAACGCCAAAATCCTGATTCTGGATGAGCCAACCGCAGTGTTGACGCCACAAGAGATCGAGGGGTTGTTCGACGTCATGGAAACGCTGCGGCGCCAGGGTGAGTCGATCATTTTCATTACACACAAGCTCAAGGAAGTGCTGCGCATTGCCGACCGCATCATGGTGCTGCGCGGCGGCCGCGTCGTGGGGGAGGCGGATCCCAAACGCGCCACGCAACAGCAACTTGCTTCGATGATGGTCGGGCGTGAGGTGATTCTCACCGTCGAGAAAGGGCCGGCGCACCCCAAAGCGGTTGTCCTCGACGTGCAGGGACTCAGAGCAACCAGCGATCTGGGCGAACCGGCGCTGCGCGGCGTCTCTTTCCAGGTGCGCGCTGGGGAAATCGTGGGGGTGGCCGGGGTGCAAGGCAACGGTCAAACCGAGCTGGTCGAGGTGATCACCGGTTTGCGCAAGGCCGACGCCGGTCATATCCAGATTGGCGGCGTCGATATGACCAACGCCAGCCCACGCCGCATTACGCACGACGGCAAGAGCAGCCACGTGCCTGAAGATCGCCACGCCTACGGCATGGTCGATTCCTACTCCATTGCGGACAACCTGGTGTTGAATCAGTACTACTTGCCGCCATTTGCCAAAGCCGCCACGATTCAGCAAGGCGCCATCGCCGAACATGCCAAAGTGCTGGTCGAAAAATTCGATGTCCGCACACCCAGCATCTACACGCACGGCGGCAGTCTTTCCGGCGGCAACCAACAGAAGATGGTGGTGGCGCGCGAGTTCAGTCGCCCGATTCAGTTGCTCATCGCCGCTCAGCCGACGCGTGGCATCGATGTCGGCTCGATCGAGTTCATCCACAACCAGATTGTTGCCAAGCGCGATGAAGGGGTGGCTGTGCTGCTGGTCAGCGCCGAGTTGGATGAGATCATGGCGCTCTCCGACCGCATCGCCGTCATGTACAAGGGCGAAATCATCGACATTGTTGCGCGCGCCGACGCCACGCGCGAGGGATTGGGGCTCCTCATGGCCGGCGTCAAACATGAACCGGTGTAATGACGATCAGCCCAATCCTTGACCAGCCCCAGAGCATCGACCATGCCGACCTGCCGCCAGGCCCGCTGAATCGACTTGCCAATCACGAACTGATCTGTTGGCTCGACGCTGACTGCAATCCACACGCCATTCACTGGCCGTGGGGAGATCGCCTCTACGCACGGTCGATCGTGCTGCGCGTGATCGATATCCAGGAAGGCGAATTGACGCCGCTGGCAACGCGTTTCTTCCCCGGTCATCAAGAGGTGATCGCCGGTTCTGAAGGCGTGATCGTGACAAAGCGCCTGGGCGTGCCCTACAAGACAACGGATGACCGCGCTCTCTTCTGGTTGCTGGAATGCCAGGCAGAGGGCGACCGTGTGCTGCGACTGGAGATCGACATCGACTGGGGCGAACCGTTAAGCCAGCGCATCGTCGATGGACTGCTGGTGGCGCAGCACAACCCCGGCCCGGCGCGCGGCCTTTACCAGCAGAGCAACGCCGACAGCACGCGCATCTTTGGCAATCCACACGGTCGCCCTGATCAGGTCGATCTGGACGACCCGACGCGCGCCCATCTCACTTATCACGTGCTGGTCAACGGCATCGTCGAGGTGCCGCTGATCTTCACCGTCAGCGATGTCGGCGAGCAACTGGCGTGGAGCAGCTTTCTGTCGTTGCGCGAGGTCGAGGAAATCTTCGACATCAGCAGTCGCAACTGGACGCGGCGCCTGCATGCGGGGCGGCTGTGGACGCCCGATCCGGAGTTCAACCTTGCCGTCGAACACGCCCGGCTTGAGGCGATTCGCCACCTGCAGCGTCATCGCACTGGCACGGCGCCCTCTGATCGACGCGTCGAACATATCCCGACGTTGGTGGCGGCATGGGATGTGCTTGATCCGGTGCAGAGCCGTAATCTATTGGCGCATCTGTGGCGCGTTGCCGAGGCGACGGAAGGGCAGTTGCCGGCAATTCTACCGGCCTTGCCGAATCTCGCTGTAGCCGGACGCCCCGAAGATTTGCTATTAACGAATGGCGCCTATATCCAGGCGCTGGCCGCGCATGTCCAGCGTCACCGCACCCCGGCGCAATTCATGCACGAGCATATGAATGGGGTGCGGCTGTGCGCCGATGCTCTGATCCGGCTACGGGCTGAAGAGCCGGAACGCTTTTCTCTGCCTGCGCAACGTCAGGCGCTCGCTGCTCACTTACGCACCGCAGCGCATCTGGCTGCTCATGCCGGCGATGAGGTCAACGCCGCACGTTGGGAGAGTGAGTGGCGCTATCTTGCAGGGTTGGATGGCGCCGCGCTGCCTGGCTCCTCCATGCATGGCTTCGAGCTGAGCCGCTGGCGAGAAGCATCAAGTTGGCGCAATTCGCCTGATCGCCCGCCGGGCTTCAGCAACCCCTGGGAGGGCATAGCGCTGGTGGGAGCCGCCATCTGGCACGGCGTCGGGCTGTGTGATCGTGGCGACGCCATCTTTGTTGAACCACAGTGGATGGTGCACCGCTGGTCGTGGTGGGCGTTGCTGGGCGTCACGCTGACGGAAGAACGCCGTCTGAGCCTGGTGTGGGATGGCGCCACCCTTCACGCGACGCGTCCGGTGCATAGCGCATTTCCCGTTCAGGTGCACCGGCAGATTCAGCTTTTGCACATCGATGAATTTGACTTCGATCCTGTTTTCGAGATGATCAGGGGAGAGGCGGGTCGCACGGAGGAAAGAATCCGCTTTAAACCCAAATTTCAAGCATAAGTGCAAAGTAAATGTGAGACGTGTGACGCAAGGCGTTTCACGTTTGGCGACAAGGCTCCCCACAGTATGAATCGAACGGCAATCGTTTACGATCCCTACAACCTTCGGCACACGCAGGAGGGACACCCGGAGAATTTTCGTCGGCTCAAGCTGACAATGGAATTGCTGGCTGAAGAGGGGATGTTGGACAAACTGGTGACCGTGCCGAGCACACCGGCGCCGGTGGAGGCGATCCTGGCGGTGCACACACCGCAATATCTGGAGCGACTGCAGACGCTGGCGCGCAACGGCGGCGGGCAACTCGACCCCGACACCTACGTCAACCGCGATAGCTATGAAGCGGCGTTGCGGGCAGCGGGCGGTCTGTTGAATCTGGTCGACGCCGTGCTGTGGCGGCAGGCGGACAACGGCTTTGCCCTGGTGCGCCCACCGGGACATCACGCGTTGGTGCATCAGGGCATGGGCTTCTGTCTCTTTGCCAACGCTGCAATTGCTGCACGCTGGGCGCAGCGTCACCACGGCGTTGATCGCGTGTTGATCGTCGATTTTGACGTACATCACGGCAATGGCACCCAGGACATTTTCTACAAAGACCCCAGCGTACTCTTTTTCAGCACACACCAGTACCCGTACTATCCCGGCACCGGCGCCGCCACCGAAATGGGCGCCGATAAAGCTTATGGCTCAACGGTCAATGTGCCCTTTCCGCCGCACGTGGGCGACAAGGGCTATCTCGAAGCGTTCCAACGCATCCTGGCGCCGGTGGCGCGTCGCTTCCGCCCACAACTGATCATCCTGTCGGCGGGCTTCGACGCCCACTGGCTCGACCCGCTGGCGAGCATGGGGCTGAGCATCACTGGCTACGCCGCACTGACGCAGGAGTTGATGGCGCTGGCAGATGAATTGTGCGGTGGGCGACTGGTCTGCGTGCTGGAGGGCGGCTATCACCTGCAGGTGCTGGCGCATTCGGTGCTGACGACCTTTCAGGTTTTGCGCGGCGCACCAGTTGCACCCAGTGATCCCTTTGGCCCCTCTCTCTCTGACGAACGCAGTGTGCACAATCTCTTCGGGCAACTGAAGATGTTGCACAACATCCGTGACGGCGCCTACTATTCGCTCCCCTCGCGCTGGCTGGATTGGGGCGATGAGTTTGGCATTTGACCATGAGTGACAAATCTTCTCTGAGCCAGGCACGGGGGTCTGGTGAAACAGTTGTCGAGCTGGCGCAGATCAGCCGCGCCATGGAACTCCGTCTTGGCGCCGGTGAACTAGAAGCCGCTGCTGCGCTGGCGCGCATGGCGCTGCTGCGCCTGCCGCGCCATCTGGCAACGTATGAGCGGCTGATCCGCGTGGCGTGGGAACTGAAACGCTGGCAAGAGGGAGAAGACTGGGCGCGGCGTCTCCTGCAAGCCGATCCGGGCAATGCGATCGCCTGGCGATCGCTGGCCTATGCCGTGGAGCAGAAAGGTCTGCTTGACCCCGCGCGTGGCATGTGGCGTCGCGCGTTTCAATGTCACCCCTACGATCCGGATATTCGCAGCGGTGTAATGCGCACCCACCTGGGGGAAGGCGATTGGTTGCGGCTGGACAGTGCGGCGCTGGGCGGCATTTATCTACGCGCTGGGCGCTGGAACCATGCCGCCGGCGTCTATCGCCGTCTTGTTATGGCCGAGCCAAAGCGATTGGATTTCCAGGTGAACTGGATGGCGGCGCTGTGGCAGCAAGGCGCTCGCCAGGAAGCTTACCAACTTGCCCGTCGTCTGACTGCGCGCAGTCCGCACACGCTGCTGGCGTGGGTTGTGCTGGCCGCGCTGGGCGATGTCGACGACCGCGCGCTGGCGCGCAACCCGATTCAATCGATGGACCCTGATGGCGAGTTCGTGCAGGCGTGGCTGCGCATCCCGTGGGATCGCCCTGTGACGCCTCTGCGCGTGACGATCGGCGAGGCCGCGCTGCTGGCGGAAGCTGATGCACGCGCAGGGGCGTGAAGCGGCGCCCGTCAGGCAAAAATCTTTCTCGTACACCTTTCTCCACTTCGTCGATTCGATGCTTTTGCAGTAGACTCGTACCCTGGCATTTGCCGATCAATCAAGTCAAATCGAGGAGTTAATCAAAATGGAACGCACTTTTGTCATGGTGAAGCCGGACGGCGTGCAACGTGGGCTGATCGGTGAGATCATCAGCCGCTTTGAGCGTCGCGGATTGAAAATCGTCGGCATGAAGATGCTACAGGTGAGCGACGACCTGGCGCGGCGCCATTACGCCGTACACGAAGGCAAGCCCTTCTTCGCCGGGCTGATCAGCTATATCACCAGTGCGCCGGTGGTGGCGATGGTGGTTGAAGGCACGAACGCCGTCGTCGCCGTGCGCCAGACCGTCGGCGCTACGCGACCTTTTGAGGCCGCGCCAGGCAGCATCCGCGCCGACTTTGCGCTGGAGATCGGGCGCAACCTGGTGCATGCCAGCGACGCGCCGGAGACCGCCGCCGCCGAAATTGCGCTCTGGTTTGGCGAAGAACTGGTCGAGTGGCAGCGCGCCACGGATCGCTGGATCTTTGAGTAGGATTGATAAGCCAACAGTGGAACGCGGATCGGGCGGATTGACGCGGATCAAAACAATCCGCGAGAATTCGCCCGATCCGCGTCATCTCCGTGCTTTGTTATCGACAAAGGATAAGAGACGTCATGGTTGACGCACAATTAGATGCTTTTCTGGCGCGCTGGCACGCCATGATCGAATCGGGCGACAGCTGCATGTTGCTGGAGATGCTGGCTGAAGATGTGGAGTTTCGCTCGCCCTTTGCCTTTACGCCCTATCGAGGACGCCGCACGGTGGCAGGGTTGCTGCAAACCGTGATTCAGGTCTTGCGGGAGTTTCGTTATCATCGGCAGTTTGCGGCGGACGACAGTGTGGCGCTGGAGTTCAGCGCTTCCGTCGGCGCGCTTTCGCTCAAGGGCATCGATCTGATCCGGCTGGACGCAGAGGGGCGCATCGTGGAATTCGAGGTGATGATCCGCCCGGCTAATGCGCTGTTGGCGTTGGGCGAGGAGATGGGCGCGCGGCTGGCTGCACTGGGCATCAAGCCCTGACATCGGTGCGGCAGTTCATTGGTCGGCGCCCGTCCAATCCTCGATCCCTGCCGGCTCATAGCCACCCCACTTGCTTGAAAAGGACGACGCAAAGTTGAGCGCGTTGGTGCGATCTGACTCGCTCACCGCTTTGTCGATCACCTCCTGGCGCCGCGCGGCGGAACTCAAGTCCAGGTCAGCGGGGCTGCGCGTGACCGCCAGCACACGCACCTGGCGCAAGTCACCCACAGGGTAATCGACAACCTCGCCGCTGCGCCGCCCCGCCAGCGCCTTTGCCAGCGGCGTTCCCTCACCCAGCAGCCCACGCTCGAAATCTGCTGCGGCATCGGGCACGATGTCGAGCGTCAACGCCTCTTCGCCGGCGTCGGCGTGGATCAACACGACCTGCACGCGGCGTCCCACCCGCACGTGTAAACTTTCTTCCATCGACTCCCTCTTGAATGGCACGCGCATGACGCCGCGTGCTATTTCTGGCGCCGCTGCGTCTTGACCAGCTCCGCAAAACGCGCAAAGAGCAGATCGGCGTCATGTGGGCCAGGACTGGCTTCCGGGTGATATTGCACACAGAAGACCGGGCGATCGGTGAGACGCAAGCCTTCCACCGTGCCGTCGTTCAGGTTGCGATGCGTCACGATGACGTTGGCGGGCAGGGTGTCTTCATCTACAGCGTAGTTGTGATTCTGCGCCGTGATCTGCACGTTGGTGGCGTCCACGTCGCTCACCGGCTGGTTGCCGCCGTGATGGCCGAACTTGAGCTTGTAGGTGCGCGCCCCCAACGCCAGCCCGATGATCTGATGGCCGAGACAGATGCCAAAGGTTGGGATGCCTGTCTCCAGCAGGTCATGCACCGCCGTCGCCGCGTAGGGCACGCCAGCCGGATCGCCCGGCCCATTGCTCAGGAAGATGCCGTCCGGGCGCAGCGCCAGCACCTCCGCAGCAGGCGTCGTCGCTGGCACGACGGTCACGCGCAGCCCGTGGC
>DGFH01000222.1:22173-33519 GCA_002391565.1 Anaerolineales bacterium UBA3905 | reverse complement strand
TCACGCGCAGCCCGTGGCTGGTCAGCCGGCGCAGGATATTCTGCTTGATGCCGAAGTCATAGGCGACAACCAGCGGTTGCGCCGCATCGGCTGGCAAGGCGGCGACAACGCCGGCATTGCGTCCGGCAGGCACCGGCGTCCACTCAACGCGCGTGCCATCGATCCAGTGGTACGGCTCGGCGCAGGTGACCTCGCGCACCAGGTCGCGCCCGTCCAATCCTTCCCAATTACGCGCCAGCGCCAGCAGTTCGTCGGCGGTGTATGAACCATCGGTGCAGAGCGCACCGTGCAACACGCCCTTCTCGCGCAGGCGGCGCGTCAGTGCGCGCGTGTCCACCTCGCTGATGCCGGGGATGCCGTGGCGCGCCAGATAGTCGTGCAAGGTTGCGTTGGCGCGCCAGTTGGAGACGACCGGGCTGACCTCGCGCACGATAAAGGCTGTCACCTGGGGCCGGTCGCTTTCGACATCCTCGGCGTTGACGCCGGTGTTGCCGACATGCGCCAGCGTCATGCAAACCATCTGTCCCCGATAGGAAGGATCGGTGATGATCTCCTGGTAGCCGGTCAGACTGGTGTTGAAGACTACTTCGCCGACGACAGTCTTCGCGGCGCCAAAGGCCTCGCCCTCATAAATCGCACCATCCTGTAAAACAAGTAAAGCGTTCAAGGAATCGTTACCCTTTTCTGTGACATGAATTGTTAGCGAGCATATGATAGACTAAGTTGCAAACGTGTTACAACGTCGGCAGCGGTTAGCAGGAGAAAGAGATTCAGATGCATCGAACAATACTGCCTCTGCGCACAGACAGTTCGCAGCAACAACGTGTCAACCCCAGAGAGTCGGTGCAGGTGGCTGTGCATATTGTTGCTGAAGTCATGGCGCCCGAACGGGCGCAACGCACGGCAGATGTGTGGCTTGCGATGAATGCGGGCCATTTGCTATCGGTAGAGAATCCGGAATTGCTGCTGGACGAACCGTTGCAGTGGCGCTTTGATGTGTACCTTACGACACCCGATCTCACTAATTCTGGAACCGTTACGCGTACACTGCTGGGTCGCCTGTCTGTGGATGCCACGACTGGCGCTGTGATCGCTCCTGATGCGGTGATTGAGGAGTTGACTGCTCGTGCCACTGCGCGTTCTCTCCGTGCCGCATAAGGTTCAAGAGCATGAAGCTGGCTGCCTCGCCGCCTGCGCCCAGGCAGTCCTATCATTTCTCGGCGTCGAGCAGACGCAGACCAACCTCAATCGCATCTTGGGACTGACCTCGATCGGTGTACCTTTTCGTCATATCCAGCGATTGACCACGCTCGGCGTTGCAGTGCTATTGCAACGCGGCGAAGAGTCTGACTTGCGTAGTGCGATTGATCGGAACTTGCCGCCCATTCTGTTCGTAAAGACTGGCGACCTGCCGTACTGGCAGGACAACACCGCACATGCCGTGGCGATGATCGGTTATGGCGAAAACACAGTCTTGCTTGCCGATCCGCAATTCGTCCACTCACCTCAGCACATTGACTGGGATGCATTAATGCTTGCCTGGAGTGAGATGGATTATTACTTCGCCTTGATTTCCCGCTAAACTCACAACCTCATTTCAACCGTGTTTTTGCTTATACGCCAGCTTCAGTGGCTGCCATTCACTCCACTTGAGCAAGGTGCTCCAGCCCGCCGGTTGCGTCAGAGGATGCGCAACGGTCTGTGGCGTCTCCACCAGGTTCATCATCACCGCCACTTCGTCGCAGCGATGGAACTTGGGGCAGTAGATGCACGCCTGCCACACCTTTGGGCTGATGCTCCAGCGATCCACCAGCTCGAAGCCCAACCGCACAAAGAAATTCTCGCGCAGCGTCAGCGCGCAGATTTGGTGATAGCCGCGCTGCCGCGCCAGCTGCACCAGATGATTCACGACATGGCCGCCCAACCCCTTGCCTTGCTGGCTCGGATGCACGGCGAGCGAACGCAGCTCCACCAGTGTGTCGGTCAACGGCACCAGCGCGCCGCACGCCAGGATCGGCGGGGCATCCGGCGCTGCGTCGGGATCGACTGCCACCAGCCAATCGGCGAGCGTCTGGCGCACGCTTTCTTCGGTGCGCGGCAGCATGAGATTCTCGGCGGCAAAGAGATTCACCATATCGGTGATGGGGAGCACATGCGCCTCTGTGGCCGGTTGAATGATGATGGGCATTTCTTCCGTTCCTCGTGAAAAGCAGTACAACGAAAAACTTTGCACTAGAGCGCGTGCAGCACACGCGTCAACCGCGCCACCACTGCGTGAATCTCCGCAGTGGTAATAACCAGCGGCGGCACCAGGCGCAACACATTCGGCCCGGCGTTGACCAGGATCAGCCCCTCGGCGTAGCCGCGACTGACCACCTCCGCCGCCTCGATGTCCAGCTCGACGCCGACCATCAGCCCCTTGCCGCGAATTGCGACGATGTGCGGGCTGTTGATCTCCTCCAGCAGATCGTGCAGAAGCTTGCCTTTGACTTCCACTTCGGCCAGAAAGGCTGGCTGCGCTACGCGGCTCATCACATGATGCGCTACGCTTGTCACCAGCGGCCCACCGGCAAAGGTGCTGCCGTGGTCGCCTTTCTGAATGGTGTCCGCCACGCGCTGGCGCATCAGGATGGCGCCAATGGGGAGACCGGCGGCCAGCGGCTTGGCGGCGGTCAGGATGTCGGGGGCAAAGCTGTCGCGCTGTTCGCCATTGCCGTAGCCTTGATAGGCCCACAAGCGACCCGTGCGCCCGACGCCACACTGCACCTCATCGTAAATCAGCAGCGCATCGAACTCGTCCGCCAGGGCGCGCAGCCCGGCGAGAAATTCCGGCGTCGCCACGTGGATGCCACCCTCGCCCTGGATCGGCTCGACGATGATGGCGCAGACGCGCGCATCCATCTGTGCACGCGCGCTCGCCAGGTTGTTGAACTCGGCAAAGCGCACGCCGGGCATGAGCGGCTTGAAGGGGTCTTGATATTTCGGGCGGGGGGTGGCGGCCAGCGCGCCCATCGTGCGGCCGTGAAAGGCGTTGGTGAAGGCCAGAATCTCGACCTTCTCTTCGCCGCCGTGTGCGCGCCCGTAGCGGCGCGCAAACTTGAAGGCGCCTTCGTTGGCCTCGGCGCCGCTGTTGCAGAAGTGCACTTTGTCGGCGAAGCTGGTTTCGCACAGCAGCGCCGCCAGCCGGGCGTGCGGCGCCGTGTGATAGAGATTGCTGACGTGCAGCATTCCCATCGCCGCCGCGTCATGCATCGTCTGCACTACGCCGGCATCGTTGTAGCCCAGCGCATTGACTGCTATCCCGGCCACGCAATCCAGATAGGCGCGGCCTTCAGTGTCGTAGAGCGTGCAACCTTCGCCGCGTTCCAGCACAAAAGGCGCCCGCCCATAGACGCCGAGAACATGGCTCTGTTCCAGATCGATTACTTCCTGTGCGTTCATTCTTCCTCCTCACTCGCCCTGGTGCGATTGCGAGTTGCGTGTTGCCGACACGGAACACGCAACTCGTAACACGCAACACGTAACACGCAACACGTAACACGCAACATGTTCACTTGCTGCCAATCACGCCTGTCCCTGTCCCATCCTGCACCCCGGCCAGGTTGGTGATCACCGCCTGCGCCACGCCGTTGCGCACAGCCTCCACTGCACTGCGCACTTTGGGGATCATGCCGCCGAAGATGATGCCTTCATCGATCCACTGCTCGGCCTGGCTGGCGGTCACGGCGCGCACGACGCGATCGGCGACCAGGATGCCCGGCACATTGCTGATGAAAACCAGCTTGATCGCGCCCAGTTTGGCGGCAATCGCAGTGGCGGCGTGGTCGGCGTTGACGTTGTAGCTCAACGCGTCCAGCGCTCCGAAGCTCACCGGGCTGACGACCGGAATGATGTCGGCGGCAATCAACGTGCGCAGCAGGTGGTCATCCACATCCTGCACTTCACCGACGCGCCCGAGATCGCCGAGGGGGTGCCACATCTTCTCGACGTAGATCGTGCCATCGTCGACGCCGCTGATCCCGGCGGCGCGCATGCCAGCGTTGACCAGTGCGCGCACGATGCGTTTGTTCATCAACCCGCTCAGCACCATCTCGACCACGTCCATGCTGGCTGCATCGGTGACGCGTAGCCCCTCGACGCGTTGCTCTTTCAGTCCGAGCCGCGTCTGCAGGTCGGTGACGGCCTTGCCGCCGCCGTGCACGATCACCGGTGCATGACCCTCATTGCGCACTGCGGCAACTGCATTCACCAACCCTACCAGAAAATCAGGGTCGTCCAGCTCATTGCCGCCCACCTTCAACACGACGATGTAACGTTCTGTGCTCTTCTCTGTATCCATCACTCCCTCGCAGTACGCTTGACGCAGAGACGCACAGAGGCTGAGGTGCGCAGTGTGTCGATGTTTGAGGATTTTTTGAACATTGTTTCCCTTCCGATTGTTGCCACAGACCGTTATCACAGCAGGCCGGCGGTCTCGTCTAGCCCAAAGGCAATGTTCATGCACTGGATGGCCTGGCCACTGGCGCCTTTGATCAGGTTATCCTCGGTGCAGACGATGATGAAATCGCGGCAAGCCGGATCGCCGGGGTCATCCGCCGTGATGCTGATTGCGCAACGATTGGTGTAAACGGTGTGGCGTAGCGTCGCCTGTTGACCCGCCGGCAGCAGGTGGATGAACGGCTCGCCGGCATACGTTTCGGCGTAGAGGTCGCGTATCTGGCGCTCCGTGACGCCAGCAGGCACGCGCACGTACATCGTGCTCAGGATGCCGCGATTGGCAGGCAGCAGATGGGGCGAGAAGGTGAAATGGCAGCCGCCGTTGGGTGCGACGCCGTTGAGCACCAGCTCCATCTCGGCGATGTGGCGATGACGATAACCGATGTTGTAAGGCGTCATATTCTCGTTGGCTTCCACAAAGAGGTAGGGCAACTTGGCTGTGCGCCCGGCGCCGCTGACGCCGCTCTTGCTATCCACAATGACGCGCTCGCCAAGCCAGCCCGCCTTCGCCAGCGGGTAGAGACCCAGGTTGACCGTCGTCGGGTAGCAGCCGGGTACAGCGATGAGGCGGGCGCCGCGCAACTGCTCCCGGTTCACCTCGCACAGCCCGTAGACAAAGCGAGTGAGCAACTCCGGCGCGGTGTGCTCCAATCCATACCAGCGGCGATAGGCGTCGGCGGCGCCGAGCCGAAAATCGGCGCTCAGGTCGATGACAGCGATGCCGGCCTCGGCAAAGGTGCGCGCCGCCGTAATCGACTGACCATGCGGCAGACACAGAAAGACAACATCCACCTCTGTGGCCCGTGTGTAGGCTTCCTCCAGCGTGATCAGTGTGTAATTCCACGGCACGGCGTGCACCTCGGAGAGCGGCTTGCCGGCGCTATTCTCGCTGGTGATCCAGGTAATGTGGGCGTGCGGGTGTCGTTGCAACAATTGCACGAGTTCGATGCCTGTGTAGCCGGTCGAGCCGGCGATGCCTATTTTGATCATGTTGTTTCCTGGTGCAAATAAAAAAGCTCCCCCTCTGGAGAGCTTTGTCAGGTCAATCTGAGCAGCGTTCTGCTCATGCCGCGCACAAAGTTCCAGATGCAGTCATCCGGAAGGCTTCCTCTCGAACCTGGCGCGCGGGCGACAAACCCTTGATTGCTTTGGCGTCATCGTGCGCACAGTGTAACATGTGGACAGGGGGGTGTCAATCTGTCCGCCGATTTTTTTCAAGCAATAGGGAGCGAATGTATGACAACAACGGTGATGCTGGTGCGCCACGGCGAGACGACAGCCAATCATGAACAACGGTGGCACGGGGCGCTCGACGCACCGCTGACCGCGCGCGGTGAAGCGCAAGTGCGCGCCACGGGTGAACGCTTCCGCGCAGCGCAGGCAACGGCCCCGGTCGATGCCCTTTATGTTTCGCCGCTGCCCCGTGCGCGCACCACTGCCGCCGCCATTGCCGCTGCCGTCGGGTTGGAGCCGATCATTGATGAGGGATTGCGCGAATTCAGCATCGGCGACTGGGAGGGGCGCACCTTTCGCGATCTGATGGAGACAGAAAATCTGTGGGGGCGCTGGGCCGAAGACCCAACCTTCACGCCGCCCAACGGCGAATCGCCAGTTACTTTTGGCCGCCGCGCTGTGGCGGCCGTGCAGCGTCTGGCCACGCGCCACCCCAGCCAGCGCATCGTACTCGTCACGCATGGCGGCATCATCAGCGCCGTGCTAGACATCTGGTTTGGCGGCAACTCCGGAGATTGGGTGCGCTGGGATCCGCACAACTGCGCCGTCTCCGAGCTGATTTGGGATGGGACGCACTGGCGTAGCGTCTACATCAACGACATCAGCCACCTTCCGCCCGAGGCGATCGTGCCCGTGCCGCAGGCGTACAATTCTGCTGGTGAAAAGACATAAACGGCGGGTGTGGCGTCCCGATGCGCACCTGTAAGATCGGCAATGTCAATGTGATATACTACCCCGCAACAGGTTGCGCCGCTGTCTGAAAGGAGGTCGTCAGCATGAGTGTAGTCGTGGAAAAACTGCCCCTGTTCACCGGCGAAGATTTGCTGGAGATGGGCGACATCGGCCCCGCCGAGCTGATCGAAGGAGAAATTATCCGGATGAGTCCGACACAAAACATGCATGGCTGGCTCGTGATGGAACTTGCGCGCCGCCTGGGCAATTTCAACGCCGAACGGCGGCTAGGCTGGGTGCTGGGCGCTGAATGTGGCTTGTTCACTCACCGCAACCCCGACACGGTGCGCGGCATGGATGTTGCGTTCATTTCAAAGCAGCGGCTGTCGACCCTGCCTCCAGGGTTTCTGGAGGTTGCGCCGGAACTGGTCGTTGAGATTGTTTCGCCCTCGGATCGCTGGGATAGTATTCGTCGAAAGATCGCGGAGTATTTTGCGGTTGGCGTCGAGCGCGTCTGGGTTGTGGAGCCGGCGGCGCGCAAAGTGCTCGTCTTTCGGGCAGTCACGGAGTTCAGCGAGCTGAGCGAGGGGGATGTGCTGCGCGGGGAAGGTGTTCTGCGCGGCTTCGAGCTGCCGCTTGCCGAACTGTTTGCTGAGTAACGGGTGTATTTCAAGTTTGGGGAGCGTGTAATACATTGCGGCTGCGTATCCGACCTATGGCTAGTCGGCCAGGCCTGGCAGAACGGCTATGCTGAGCGCCTCATGCGCACGATCAAAGAGGAAGTTGACCTGTCTCATTACCTGAGTTATGCTGACGCCTATTCCCGACTCGGCCACTTCTTGGACGATGTTTACATGCACAAGCGTATTCACTCTGCGCTTGGTTGCCTGACGCCTGTTGAGTTGGAGTCCTAGTGGCTCTCACTGCAGCCTCCGCCCGACACCGTCATTCAGCAATGATGCCCGATTTTCTCTCCAAAAAATGGGGGGCACTACAGAGAGGGTTATAAGAATGCTGCAGGCAATCAATCACTTACTTAAAAGAGGAGGTATCCAGATTCAGGATGGCCTGGCTCAAAGCATTACGCCAGGGGCTGAGATCGAGCCGCCAGACTCACCAGACAGAGAGTCCTTGATAGCGCTGGTCAATTCATTCCCATATTGGTATCAGCGCATATACTTGGGTCAAGGTGTCTATACTCTGCCCGTACTACAACTTCACAACTATGTCTGGCAGGCAGTTAAGGAAATGCTACCAGACGGCTACAACGGCGCTTCGGTGCTTGATGTTGGAACAAACGCAGGATACTTTAGCATCCAGGCAAAACTGAATGGTGCAGACCAGGTGGTTGGCGTGGACTTCGAAGACAGGTATCTGAAACAGGCTGAAGCCTGCCGCACCATCTGGAAACTTGATATTGATTATCGGCAGATCGATATTGACCAGCTTCAACCCCTTGCAATGGGGCAACGCTTCGACGTTGTCATCTTCACAGGCATCCTATACCATCTGAAGAATCCGCTCGGAGTCCTGGAGCAGATGGCTACCTTGTGCAGTGACGCCATTATTGTCGAAACAGAAGTGATTTCGCCTCGGCATAAAAACGTGCTCCATGTGCGCCAGGGACCTTTTGGACGCACGGCTGTCACCCCGTGTCATACAGGCTTCATGAAGTTCATTGAAAAATACGAACTGAACGGTGATGGCTCGAACTGGTGGGTTCCTGATGAAGAGTGCGTGCTAGGCATGTTGCGTTCAGCGGGTTTCAAACATTTCTCACGACCTCGCTACTTCGGTGAGACGCGCATGTTGGTAATAGCCACTTAGCAACCACAATCCATCTTTCAGGTTGTATGAAGTGCGTTCTGGATTGCTCATTGTGGATGAGACAATACATCAGATAACCACCCCTCTGTTTCAAACGTTTGGCACAATTGTCTTTGTCTTGATCGAAATCTTCACACATGGCAAGTTGGGAGTGGAGGCCAAAGCTCAGCCTTGGGATCCGCTCACCCTGCCCAAAATCGAGAGCGTCGAGCGAGTCAAGCGTGGTGAAATGGTGGTCGGCATTGGCTTTAGCTTGCTGGCGCTCCTGATCTTCAACGCCTACCCGGAATGGATTTCTGTCATCACCATCGTGGACAATGAGGTGACAGTGACGCCCGTGCTCTCAGATCACTTTGTGACATTCGTGCCGTGGCTGACTGTGTTGTGGAGCCTGAACATTGCGCTCGACGCCTATGTGCTGGCGCAGGGTCGTTGGCGCCCGCTCACACGCTGGCTACAGATCGGACTCTCGGCATTGAGTCTGGCGATCCTGGGATGGATGCTCGTCAGCGGCCCGCTGCTGGCCTGGCCAGCGCTAGAGCTAACCGCCCGACTGATCGTGGCAATCATCTTTGTCGTGACGGCTGTAGATATGATCGTGCAGGTCTATCGCCTGGTTGTGCGTCGGATAGCGCATTCCAGCGCACAGGCAACATAGCTTACCCGCCTTCCAGGTAAAACACAGCAGCCATCGTATGGGGCGATAGCCAAGCCACACAACAACTCGCCCCACACGATGGCTGCAGAGAGCAAGCCCTGAAAGTGGCTATTCGAACGGCGCGAGATAGCGGGCGTCGATCACCTCTCGCCCACCCCCTGGCCGCTCCCACGCCACGAACAAATTGTCCTTACCGTCCGCCTGTTTGTAGAGCACCTCGAAGTAATAGCGTTCACCCGCCGCCAGCGCAATTGGGCCGGTGGCCTGTTCTGGATATTTGTCGTAGACCTCCGGGCCGGTCCAGTCGGGCGTGAAGGCGACGACGATCTTGTTGGCGGGGTCGGCGTCCGTGCTCAGCGACAGCGCAGCGCGGTCGTCGGCGGAGATGAAGAAGCGGTATTCGCCGTCTTGCGGCGGCACAAGATAGCCGCGAATACGCACGCCATAGTTGGCGCCGCTGCCGCGCGGGAAAGCCAGCTGTTCCAGCTCGACGATCTCCGGTGGGTCTTGCTTGAACTGTCGCGTCTTGACAAACGCGTCCAGATCGCTGCCGGCGACGTCTTTCCAGACCTCGGCGCGGATGACGCCGGTCGCAACGGGTGCGTCGCTGCTGGGGGCGGCGCGCTCAGCTTCAGCCTGAACTGGCGTCGCCGCATCCCCGTTTGTCGAGGCAGCCATCGCATCCTCTTCTGGCGTCATCAGGGGTGCGTCTTCCAAGGCGCTTGCATCCGGCGTCTCTGGAGCGGCAGCGCCTGCGGCATCCACGTAATAGGCGGTCAGCACGCGGTCGCCGTCCTCGATGACGATGTCATGCACGGCGTCGCCGCCATCCGACCAGCGATCGAAGGTTAAACCATCTGCCGTCGTCAGCGGCGCTTCGATGATGCGTTTGGCGTTGATGTAGGTTTTCACCTTGAAGGGCGTCGTGTAGCTGCTGCCAGCATAGGTGATGCGCAGGCCGCGCGGGACACTGTCGAAGGTGTAGGTCACCTCTTGCGCCTTGACATCCACACATTCCTGGTCTTGCAGCGCCTGGCTGTCGGTCACGGTGAGACAGAGTTCCAGGTAGGTGTTGTCGCCGTGATCCTCGAAGACAAAACTGCCTGTCGCCCCCGTCGCCTTCACTGCGTCGTAATGGATGTGCTCGTTGTGATGCAGTATGCCCGACCAGACCAGCCGTCCTTCGCCCAACTCGCCATTGTCGGGATCAACGCCCTGCCCACGATAGGCGACCTCCTCACCGATGCGGAATTTGGCGCCGTCGCCCGGCTCCAGAATTTCGGCCACCGGCGGCTCGCTGCCGACCAGGATTTCCAGCGTGTCGCTGCTGGTGCTGCCCGCTGCATCGGTGACGGTCAATGTCACCGGGTAGACGCCATTTTCGATGTAGGTGTGCGTTGGGTTTGCCTTGCTGCTGCTTTCCCCGTCGCCAAAGTCCCACCGATAGCTAACAATGCTGCTTTCCGGGTCAGTGCTGCGGTCGCTGGAGAAGGCCACCTCTAGCGGCGCAATTCCGCCGGTTGGATCCGCCGTGGCGACGGCGGTGGGCGGGCGATCGCCGCCCGGCACGTAGCGGATGCGCCAGAGGCCGCCCAGGATGATGGAGAGCGCGTACAGGGCGTCGTCGGTGGCGGTGATCTGGACGATGCCGGGCATGTTGGTGGCAAACTCGTTGTCGGTCACGCTGCCGTCGCTGCCAAAGGTCAGGAAATTGGTGACGCCGCCGTTGAAGTCATGATAGAAGTAAGCGCCGCGATAAAGCGCCGGAAAGCTGCGCCCCAGGTAGAGATCGCCGCCGATGGCCGCGCCGCGCTGCGGTTTGGTCGTGTGGCGATAGCTGTGGACGCCGTGCGTCACCGTCCACTCGCCGGTGCGGAAGGCGTCACAATTGGCGTAGGTGGCGGCTTCTTCCGGCCCTTCGTAGCACGGCCAGCCAAAGTTGGCGCCCGGCCCGCCAATGTTGATCTCCTCCCACTTTTCGTTGCCCACCTCACCCACGATGACGCGCCCGTTGCGCGGATCAACCGTGAAGCGGAAGGGATTGCGCATTCCTAGCGCAAAGACCTTTGAGCGGTTGCTGCCCGGATCGCCGTCGAAGAAGGGATTGCTCGCCAGTCCCTCGCCCGTATTCGGGTCGATGCGCAAAATCTTGCCGTTGAGACTGTTGATATCCAGGGCGCGCGCATTGCCCTTGCTGTTGACGATGCCGTCGCCCACCGAAACGTAGAGCGCACCTTCCGGCCCAAATTTGAGCATGTCGATGGTGTGCGCCGTGCCCTCGGCGGCGATGCAATCGCGCACAGGCTGGCCGTCGGCGTCGCGACAAGAGAATGGCTCGGCGTCGCCCTGATCCGGGTTGCCGACGTGCTCGGCAGTGCTGTTCGTTCCCACCAGCACGACGCCGCTCCCCGCTGCGGCGACATTGAGATTGGCGGGGTCCGCCGTCAGCCGCACGACGC
>DGFH01000222.1:14636-22128 GCA_002391565.1 Anaerolineales bacterium UBA3905 | reverse complement strand
TCGACGGCGATGCCCATCAGCCCGCGATCGGCGGCGTCGTTGACCTCGGTGGTCATGTCGATGAAGGGATCGGGCAGCAGTTCGCCGTCCTGGACGACGCGCACGCGTCCTGCCTTTTCTGCAATAAAGATGCGGCCATCCGGCGCCAGGGCGAAGCTGGTGGGCAGGTCTAGCCCCACGACGACGCTCTCCTGGACGAAGCCATAGGGCAGATTGAAGCCGCCCTGCGCTGCGACCGGGTGTGCGGTCGGCGTCAGCAAGCCCGCCGTAATCAACAACGACAACGACCAGCGCGCCAGGCGCCGAAGTGGAACAGAACACGGGATATTCATGGCTACAGATTTCCTGAGTGCGTAAAAAGTTGTGCGTGAACATCAATGATGGATTTCCAGGTTGTCACGTCATATCGTTCACAACCTGCCTGGAAGTTCCAAAGCTTCCGGGAAGATGAACAGCTAACCTGGAGGTTAGTTGTATCGTTATGACGCTTTCTGCGCCATTGTACCTGGGGGCAAAAGGATTCAGGCAATCCGATAGTCAAACGATTGCCCTGCGCATGATGTGCGTGGCTTTATGGGTGCTGAGTCAGCGGTATGAAGAGATGGTGAGGCAGATTCAGTTCGACAGTTAATTGAGGAGCCGCCGTCGGGTCGCCATCAAAGGCCTTCGCTGTGCGGCGACCACTGCCTTCGACCAGCAGCACCAGTGGATTGCCTGGTTGCCAGCCGGGGCGGTCAACGATCTCCTGAATGATCGGCGCCAGGTCTGGGCTGCGCCAGTGGGCGCCCACTACTGTCCAGGCGGGAACTTCGTTCCAGGCGACGCGCGCAGATGTGCGTGGGCGAGCAGAAAGATTGTTGGTCTGCGCCTGGAATGGCAGGGCTGCATCACTGGCTTCGCCGACAAAGACGAGTGAAGTTGCTTGATCGGCGGTTTCATCGACCGTCAACTCCAGGTAGGCGCGCTGGATTGGATAGCCCGGCGGCACGCTCACATCGGTGAAACGCATGCCCACCAGTTGCATCTCGCCAGGGTGAGCCGGGTCGCTGACAAACTCCAGATCGGTGCTGGTCAGCGTCACCTGGTGCGTGGTCTGCGATTCCTCGGCGTCGTTTTCGCTGCCGGTGACGCGCATGGAGATGTCGGAATGCAGCGGCGCAGCCGGTGGTGGATAATCGGCCGCGCGTTGTACATAGACATCCTGGATGGCGCCGGTGCGCGTTGTCAGGGTGTAAGTCATGACCTGGGTGGTGGCCTCGATCAGCATGGCGCCATAATCGGCGTTGAAGCGGATCTGGCTGCCCGCCACCGGCGGCCCCAGCGGATATAGATCGGCGCCGCCGATGCCATTCACAAAGTAGACGATGCCATTGCGCAGAATACGTTCGTAGGTGTGATCATGGCCAGCCAGCACGGCCGTGGCGCCCCAATCCGCATAAGGCCATTGCAGCGCCGGCGTCGAGCCATGGGTGGTGGACGATGAATAGGGAGGGTGGTGCATGGCGACGATGCGCCAGGGCGCCGTGGAATCCTTGAGTGCGTTGCGCAGCCAGTCGGCCTGGAGCGATGTAACCTCGATGCCATCGGGTTCGTGCGGATCGCTGTCCACCACGAATAGGTGCACCGGCCCAATCGTGACGTCGTAGTAGCGTTCATTGCCTGGCAACTCGAAGTAGTTGAGCGATGGATAGGGCAACGGCGGTGCGCCTTGCGTGGTGCGCCAGTCATGATTGCCGAGCGCCGGAAAGAAGCGATTGCTGCTGGCGCCTGATCCATAGGCGCCCCGATAGGGATAGATGAAGGCGGCGTAGTATTTGCCAATATTGGCGTCGATGGTTTCGGCGCGCCCGTCAGGATAGTTGTTGTCGCCCACCGTCAGCACGGCGTCCGGCTGCCAGCCGGCCACCAATGACGCGACATCGGCCTCCGCCTGATTGTTCACGCCAAAGTCGCCGATGACTGCCAGCCGCGTGACGCCATCGGCGCGCGGCTGCATGGCGATTTGCACTGGGCGCCGCATGTTTGCCATCGGCGGCAGGGTGGTAAACGTATAGCCGACAATCACAATGCCCATCAGCAAAAGCAAGATCCCGCCAACTGTCAGTAGCCAGCGTAGAACTTTCATGCGCAGTCATCCTCTTGCAGAACTGTAGCAGAACTATAGCGTGGTCTATGTGGGCGTCGCCGGCGACATCCTGCGCAAACGCATGATGATCAACAGTGCAACGCCCGCCATGAGCGCGCCAAAGACGAACGTCGCAGTCGGGGAGAGGGCAGCCCACAGCAGCCCGGCGATCAACGAAGCGGGCAGCGCCATCAGCCCGATCGTGCCATTGAGCCAGCCATAGCCGACGCCACGTTGTTCCCCTGGCACCAGGTCGGCGACCAATGACTTGATTGCGCCTTCAGTCATGGCGTAGTAGAGACCATACAGCCCCCACAACACCGCGATTTGCCACACGGCGTTGCTCAAGGCAAAGCCCAGGTAGACCAGCGCATAGAAGCTCCAGCCGATCTGGATAACGTGTAGCCGCCCGATGCGGTCAGATAGCTGTCCGAAGGGTTGCGCAAACACCGTGTACACGCCATTGAAGAGGAGCACCATCAGCAACGTTGTGAGCACGTCGGCGCCGCGCGCCTGCGCCAGCAAGACGATAAAGGCATCTGCGGAGTTCCCCAGGGTAAAGATTGCCACTCCCAACAACGCCAGGCGAAAGCGCAAATCAAAGGCTGCCAGTGAAAGACGCACTGGCGGTTGGGCGCCAGAGAGAGGCGCCGCGCGCCGCCGTTCTTGCAGCCCCCACGCCAATAGCCCCACTGCCAGCGCGGCCGGAATCATCGACAGCCATACGATCGTCGTGAAGGTGGCCTGCGTCAATTCAAGGCTGCGCTGTTGGCTCCAGTAGACGATGCCAATTGCCACCGCCAGCCCGATAAAGGCGCCCAACGTATCGCCTGCGCGCTGGAAGCCGAAGGCGGCGCCGCGGCGGGCGGCGTCGATGCTGTCAGCAATGAGGGCGTCACGCGGGGCTGTGCGGATGCCCTTGCCCAGGCGGTCGCCGAAGCGCGCCGCAAAGACGGTGCTCCAACTCGTTGCTGTTGCCAGCAGCGGCTTGACGACCAGTGACAGTGTATAGCCGCCAACAGCCAGCCATTTGCGATTCCCGATGCGGTCGGAAATGTAGCCTGACGCCAGTTTGGTCAGCGCTGCGGTTGTCTCCGCTACACCCTCAATCAGCCCGATCAGCGGCGTCGACGTCTTGAGCACGCTGGTAAGAAAAAGCGGCAAGAGATAAACAACCATCTCGCTGGAGATGTCGGTCAGCAGCGAGGCGGCAGTCGTGACATAGACGTTGCGCGGGTAATGGCGAGGAGCACCCGCCGTTGTGGCTGCGCCCGCTTCAGTTGAGGAGCTTTCTGTCATAGGTCACCTGTTTTTTTGAGCGGCAGCCAGGCCAGCACGCGCTGGATCATCACGTCCCAGTATGCCCAGACATGATCGCCTGGCCCCTCTTCGTAGGTCAGCGGCAGCCCCAATGCTTCGGCGTGCGCCTTGAAGCGCAGGTTATCGGCGTAAAGGAAATCCTCTGTGCCGCAGCACTGGAAGAGGCGCGGCGGAAGCGTCTTGAGGCGCGCGGCGCGCGTCGCCAGTGCATAAATATCATTGGGGCCGCCTGTGAACTTGCTCAGGTCGCCAAAGACGCGTGCTAACTCTGCCGTCCAGGCCGGGTCTTCACTGGCGGCGGCGTCTTCGGCGAAATTGCGCAGCGCCCCGGACAAACTGGCAGCGGCGGCATAACGCATCGGATGGCGGAGCGCCAGCTTGAACGCGCCATAGCCACCCATCGATAGCCCGGCGACGAAGTTATCCTCACGCCGCGCCGAGAGCGGGAAGAACGCGCGCGCCAGCTCCGGCAACTCCTCGCTGATGTAAGTCCAGTACCGGTTGCCGTGCGCCATGTCGGTGTAAAAGCTGCGGTCGACCGCAGGCATGACGACCGCCAGGTTGAGCGGTTCGACGTAGCGTTCGATGGAGGTGCGCCGCTGCCAGATCGTATGGTCATCGGAAAGCCCGTGCAGCAGCCAGAGCACGGGCAATTTTTGTGCGCTGCGTTGCGCGCCGGGCGCCGGCTGTGGCAGGATGACATCCATTGCGACGGATAGACCGAGCACATTCGAGAAGAAATTGACATGAAACAGGGCCATGCGAATGCTCCTTCGTGGTAAAGGCGGTTTCAGACTTGTTCACTATCGATCCAGGCGGCATGAATGTCAAGTTGGAGCAGGCTGTCAGCGGATTGGGGGAGGGGTTGAACAGAGGGAGTGGACAGACGGAGTGGACAGACGGAGTGGACAGACGGGATTAAACAGATGGGCTGTCACGCTGGATGTGTTGGCCCGCCTGGTGCAGCGCGCAATGTACGCCCCAAGATGGCTCCACACCAGCCACACGCAAGTCCTATGAGAGCACCTGGCCCGCTCACAAGCACTCCTGTTTCGGGCGTCAGCGGGGGCGCCCCCGGAAGCTGCGGCCAAAAGATCAGAGCGGCGATAAGCGCTACGCTGATGCCAGCCGCCAATGCAAAGTGAAATGTCCGCAGCGCATCAGCATTGGCGAGGCGCAGGGCATACACCATGTCCAACGCACCTGCCGGGGCCAACGCCAGAAAGTGCACTGCTGCCCCCACTGCGGTGGCATTTGGCTGTTGCGCCAGCACGAAATTGGCGAGGGCGCGATAAAAGAGCACGGCGGCAAAGATCATCACCGCTACACCTGGCCGCCGCAGCACTTGCAGTGCGAGCTGGCCGGCAAAAAGTGCGACGCCAATCACCTGTACAGGAGTTAGCCATGCCATCGTCCCAGCTGGTGGCGTAGCTGGAAGCAGCAACAAGGCCACCACCGCAAGTTGCAGGATCAGATTCAGTTCTGGCGCGCCCAGCCGGTGCATGTCCCACGCCTGCGCTGGGGGCAACTGCACCACCTGCGCTATGACGCCCACCAGCAAACCCCACACCGCAACGAGCGTGAGCACCATGCGCGTCGGGCTGGGAACGCCGAGAAGCGCCACCTGGCGCACTTCACCCCAAAGCAGCACGACCAGCAGCAACCATCCCAGAAACGTCAGCAGATAAGCCAGACGCTGTGCAAGAGGTGCTCCGGTGCGCATGAAAGGGAGACGCAGCGCGCGTCGACAGGTGATCCACCACGCTCCCGCACTGACAGCGGCAGTGGCAATCAAGATGAGGATTGCCTGGCGCCAAAACAGCGGCATGATGCTGACCGCGTCGATCCACGCACCGAACACATACAAACAGGCTGGTGCACCGATCATGATGCCCAGCAGCGTTGGCCGACGACAGAGATGTGCCTGCAGGCGATTGAAGCGCATAAAACCAGCTCTGATCGATGCAACACCAGTGGAAGTCTCGCCGCTGATGACCTTCCACTGGTGTTGCAAAGTGTACGTGGCAACTGATGAATCAATCGATGGATCAGTCGACGGGGGAGTTGTGCACGATTGGCAGATAACCGGCGACTTGATACCGGTCGGCCAGATCAAGAATTACTGAATTGCCTGTGCCCGACGATGGATTGAAGGGCTGCGTCTGACCAAGGTTGTTGGTTGCCTGGACAAAGAACTCGTACAGGCCGTCGCCGTGTCCCAGGGCTGTGTAGTCGAAGTTGATCGCCGTGGTGAGCAGAGTGGGTAAGGCAACAGATGTCCAGCTGGTCGTTGCACCGTTGATGTCTGTATAGCGATAGCTCAGGTCATAGCGCACGATTGTAGTGCCGGGTGCAAAGAAGCCGACCCACTGCACTGGAATCACATTGGTGATTGGAGCGTTCGATTGGATGATCGGCGGGTTGAAGGGTTGCACCACAGCAACAGGATGGCTAAAGACGGTTGTCACCGCCTGCGCATTAGGACTCCATGGCTGGACGTTGCCAACATTGTCGACGGCGCGTACGCGGAATTCGAGCTTGTCGCCGAATTGAGCGCCGGTGACCAGGAATGATGTCGCCGTTGTGTCGGCGATCAGATCGAACCAGTCGCCGTCGTTGCGACTCATCTGCAACGTGTAGGAGGCGATGCCAGAAAGATTGTCGGTGCCGCTCCATGTCACGGTGAAGTTGGGCAGGAACGTGAACTGTGGCAGCGGGTTGACTGTGGCGACCGGC
Source organism: Anaerolineales bacterium UBA3905 (assembly GCA_002391565.1). GTDB lineage: Bacteria > Chloroflexota > Anaerolineae > Caldilineales > Caldilineaceae > Caldilinea. The sequence continues at coordinate 15,947 of DGFH01000222.1, read as the reverse complement.
GGCTCCGAGTCGATGCGCGTCGAGACCGATGCGCTCCAGGCGCCCAGGTTGCCGGCGTTGTCGGCGGCCTGCACCTGGAACTCGACGGTCGAGCCGTTGGGCGCTTCGCGGCGGAAGCCGAAATTGTCAGTCGGCGTCTGATTGCGCCAGTTGATCCAGCCTCCCCCGTTGACGCGGTAGCGTACATTGTACCAGGCCACGCCGCTCGCCGGGCAACCTGGCTGATCAGGATCGAAGGCCGACCAGAAGACGCGGAATTCCTGCGGTGAGAAGGTGGGCAGCGCATTCATCGTTGCCACCGGTGGCGCCGTGTCACAGTTGCCGGTGTAGTTCACTTCCAAAAATGGCGCCAGCGCTGAAATCTGGCGGCCATTGAAGCGGCGCCAGCGACCCAGCGTGGGCGTCTCGTCCCCGGTGATGATCAGGCCGCGATTGGGTGTGCCACTGTCCCAGGCGCGCACTACGTCGGTGGCAGGGCCGCTGATCCAGCCGATTGCTGGCGGGATGCTGCCGAGCGGGAAGGATTGCCCACCCAGGAAGTTGGCATTATTCCACGTAACGCTACCCGCGTTCCAGTTCTGCTGCATCAACTGGGCGCGAAAATCCATCGGCTGGGCATCGCCTGGGGGGTTGATCAGCGTCTGGTTGATAAAGAAGGAAGCGCTGTTGATCTGGACATTGGCCGGTAGTGGACTCAGGTCGAACTGGATCAGAGTGCGCATCGCCTGTGGCCCGCTCTGATCCCATCCCAGGTTCAGTTGCGCCAAACCGCCGAAATTGGTGTCCGGCTGGCCGGAGGCGATAAAGGTCGCTTGCGACGCTGGCAGTTGCACGGTGGCGTTGACGATGTTGCCTTCCACGGTGTAGTCGATCACGGCGTATTGCGTGCGATCGGGCAAGCCGGCTGCCGCCACCGCCTCATCTGGGGCAAAGCCGTCTTCACCAACGATTGCGCCTGGCGCTTTGGGCGCCTGTTCCAGCAGGTCGATCAGGCTGGGAGGGACTTCGATGGCTGGCGTTGCGGCTGCCCCTGCGGACTCTTGTGCGTGCGCCGGCAGCGCTGGCGTCATCGACAGGAGCATTGCTATCAAGAGCGCCAGCCGTAACCCGTGGGCGGCGATGACGCGTGGTCGTAGTCGGAATGAATTCATAGATCTGCCTTTCTTTGTTATTCGTTGGACATTGCCGCCAGTAAGTCAATGATCGATAGGTTGTTATTATCTATTTGTCTAGTCGTAAAGCGGTTGCACGGTTCGCTCACCTTCTCGGAAGCCTGGAACTTCCGGGAAGGTGAGCGGCCAATCGCACTGA
>DGFH01000222.1:0-14484 GCA_002391565.1 Anaerolineales bacterium UBA3905 | reverse complement strand
CCCCACGCGCCGCTGCGCTTGCTGATGAAGGCGATCTGCCGGCCATCCGGGCTGACCGCTGGCAAGCCGTCCGGCGCCGGGTCGTTAGTCAGGCGCGTCACACTGCCATCGGCTACGTTCGCCCGGTAGAGTTCCCAGTTGCCGTCGCGCCCTTCACTCATGAAGACGACGGCGCTGCCATCTGGGAACCAGCGCGGCAGAGAGTCGGAGGCCACGTTGGTGAACTGTGTGCGATTCGAACCGTCTGTGCCCATCGTGTAGAGACCACAGTTGTTGCCGGTCGGGTCACAGCCCTTGAGGATGAGAAGCTCCTGAGAGGGGTGCCAGTCGGGGTCCTTGCCGAAGTCCAGCTCGACGTAGTTCATGTCGTTGGGGTTCTCCTTATCCACCGCCGGTGTGATGTAGATGCGCCAGCGGCGGTCGCCTTGCCGGTTGCTGGCAAAGACGATGCGGTCGCCAGTGGGGCTCCAGCGCGGCTGGCTATCCTCGATGAAGCGCGAGAAGCGCAGCCGCCGCCCCGTATTCACATCGTAGCCGCCGACGCCGAGTTTGTCACTCTGTTGACTGTAGAAGGCGAGCACGGCGCGATCGGGGCTGAGCGCTGGTTGCATGGCGTTGTTGACGACCATCTCCGCCTGCGCGCCGGGCGTAGCCTGAACGGCGTAAATATCTTCCAGGTCGTAAGCGCGATTGCCCTCACGCAGCACGCGCGACGCCGAAAAGAGGATCACATTTTGCGGCACCTGGTAGGGCACGCCCTCCTGGATCGCTGCAGTCACCTGCGGTAGGGGCGGCGCCGGCAGCACAGGAACATTTTCAGCGTTGGTGGCCTCGATATAGGCCGCCGCCACCCATCCCTGACCGTTTGGCGCAGTGGGCACGCTGGCCACCCACCACTGCCCGTCGGCGCTGCGTCCGATAATTTCGCCTGTGGCGCCAAGCGGGGCAATGCCGACAATCGGGTATTGTGTGCCCGGTCCCACACGGATGTTGACGCCCAACGGCGCCGTGACGCGCCCGCCTGGCACGGTTGAGGCTGCGGCGGCAAGGGCCACCGGCTCCCCTGTGGCGTCTTCAGCCACCGGGTCTGGGTCGGCGCTGGCGGCTTCCGGGCCAACCACGACCGAATCGGTTGCTACGACGAAGCGGGCGGCAAGCGCTCCATCGGCCGTGCGCAGTTCAAGCACGTTGTCCTGGATCGAATAGGAGGCCACCGTACCCAGCGCGGCGAGATAGGCGGCTTCCTGCTCCATCACACCTTCGGGTTCAGCGCAGAACATCATGGTTGTCGCCGCCATGCCGATGGTGAGTTTGTCACCCTCCACGGTGTAGCTGGTGATATAGTTATTACAGCCTGCCGAACCAGAGAGACTGCCGTCCCCGGCAAAGACTGCAGTGATCGCAGCGTCTTCGATCACACCGATCACAGCCTCCCGCCCGTTGTTGATATTGGTCGCCTGCCAGACGACGCCGTCCAACGTTGGGGCAACCTGCGCCGTCAGCGAAAGCAGGACTACGCCGTCGGCGTCGAAAAGGTTGAGTTGTCCCTCCTCGACGACATAAGAGGCGACCTCGCCCAGGTTAGCAAGGATCGCCTGTTCACGCGCCATGGTGACTTCGTCACAAGCCATGACGGTGCTGCCACCTGGCTCGATGGTTAACTGGGCGCCATCCACGCTGTAACTGGCAAAAAAGCCGTTGCAACCGCTATTGCCGGTAAGCTGACCGTTCTGGAACGTCATGATGGCTTTGCCTTCGGGCGCTGCTGGTTTCCCTTCCAGGTTGCGGTAGCCCGTCACCTGCCAGGTGACGCCTTCCAGCGCCGACGGGGTGGCGGCTGCCGCCTCTGTGGGCGCCTCTGTGGGCGCTGCTGCGGGCGCCTCTGTAGGCGCCTCTGTAGGCGCTGCTGCGGGCGCCTCTGTAGGCGCTTCGGTGGGCGTTTCGGTGGGCGTTTCGGTGGGCGCCTCTGTCGGCGCTTGTGTGGCAGGTGCGCCGCCACAGGCGCCGAAGATCAGGCTCATCAGCGTCAAGAGGCCGATCAACAGGAAGGCTCTGGGCGGTTTCAGGTTATACATCATGTTCTCCTTGAGTTCTGCAAAGCTTTTCAACTGAATTGCGGCGTGCATTGCACATGGCTGGTGCGTTGCTGCCATCTATTGCGAGCGTCTTGGTGATGCACCTCCAGGGTAACGCGCCTGCTTTCATTCACGGTTTTACTTTACCGGGCGAAATGGTGAGTTGACTGCGGCGAAGAAGTCATGGTCATCTCTGATCTGGTTCTCGGTGCGCCAGGCGGCGGCAGCCGCTTCCGCTTCATCGATCTCGGCTTGCGTCAACTGGTCAGCAAAGCTCCAGCGCTGTCCTGCAATTTCCGGAGCCGCCTCATCGAGCAGGGCGTAGAGAAAAAAGGCGGTCTTGTAGTCGTGTGCAATGAAGGCAGCATGGAACGCACCGCTGATGATGGCGTTGCGATGCCCCTGGCGAATAGCATCTTCCAGACAGACAAGCGCTTCGTCGAGAAACTCATTGCTGTGTCGCTCAGCGTGTGTGCGGGCGAAGTCATAGAAGTCGAACTGCGCCGGAGCGTAGCCCGCTGCACACGCCTGCCGATACCAGAAGACCGCCTGTTCCAGATTGCCGTACTGCACACCCATCACCTCGGTGGGTCTGTAGAGATTGGCAAGCTGGCGCATCGCCTCCACGTCGCCAGCTTCAGCAGCGGCGATCAGCTCAGCGCTGGGCGGGTCGCTCAGCGTGGGGCGCGGAGAAACCGGTGCGCGCACCAGCTCCACATCGGCGATAAAGAGCGCGCCGCTGTCGGTCTGGTCGAAGATCAGCGCCACTTCGGCGATGCTGGCAAGGTTGACGCCCTCGAACGCGCTGATTGGTACGCGCACCGGCATCAGCGGCAGCCGCCCGGTGAACAGCGCGCCAAAGTTGTCGTCCGACTGCACGTCGCCGGCCGGATAGCGCAGCGCCGGCTCGTCGGGAGACACGGCCACGCTGGCGCTGGCGCCGCTGCGGTCGGTCACCTGGATGGAGAATGCTTGCGGCGCGCCAGCCGGGTTGAGCGGCGACAGCGGATCGACGCCCGTGCGCACGCTGATCGCATCGAAGATCAACAAGTTGTCGAGACCAATCGGCAACTCGAAGCGCAGCGCGCCGCCCGGCGCCTCCCAGCTAACCACGGCGTGGGCAGGCTGTCCGGGCACGGTCACCTGCGCACGGTGGCAGTCCGCCAGTTCTGGGTTGGTGAAGGGCGTGTAATAGCCGTTGGGGCAGAAGAGGGTCGTGACGCCCTCAGCCGTCACCGCGCCGTCAAACGGGCTGACCGTGAACGCTTCCGCGCCGGTGGGCGTCAACAGCGGCAGGCGATGGCGCGCTTCGGCCAGCCATGCCGCCTGCGCCGCCTCGCCGTAGAGCGTGGCCGTTGCCGGGGCTGCTGCATCAACACCCATGCGTTCCAATGCGGCGCGCACCTGCGCCGGGTCGGGGCTGAAGAGCGTTGTGAGGAAGTCGCGGGCGTAGGCTACCAGAAAGGCGCGCTGTACGTCGGCGTCGAGCAGCGGGTCACAGTCGGGCCGTCCCTGCCCAGGGAAGGGGTCGCCGGGCAGTGTGTCGTTGAAGTGATTGTGATTGGCGCGTTCGAGCCAGACCGAAGCCGCCCAGGCTTTCTGCTCTGGCGCCAGCCGCGCCGCCTCGAAAAAGATCTGACCCGTCTGATCGGTCACGTCGCCGTCGCAGGCTGCGTTGATCAACGCCATCGGCACAGGCGCGCCGCCAGCCGGATCGACAAAGACGACGGCGGGTGCGATCAAGAGCACGCCGGCGGCAGGGCCATAGCTGCGCGTCACGCCATCGGTCGCCCACTTGCGCGCCAGCGACACGGCGCGCTCGGCGCCGCGCGAATGACCAAAGATCGCCAGCTTGCCGAGGTCGGCGCGTCCCGCCAGCTCGACGCCGAAGTTATTTTCGCCGCCCGCTGCGGCTGTCTCCAGCGCATCCAGGTGCAACGTGATCAGTTGTTCCAGTCGTTCGCCCGGCGCGCCTTCGCCAAAGCCAAAGGTGTCCTCGGCGTTGGTGTTGATCGCCAGCGCCACGTAGCCTTGCGCCGCCAGCGCGCTGACAAGATAGCCGAAGCCACGATAGTTGGCGCGCTCCACCTCCGGGTCGCAGGGCCAGCGATCAACGCCATGTTCGGTTTCCGGGCAGCCGGGATGTGTGCCATGCAAGATCAGCACGACAGGATAGGGACCTCCCGTCGTCGGTGCGGCGATCACGCCGTTCAGTCGCACCGGCATCTCGCGAAAGCTGCTGTCGGCGGGAAAGCGATCCTGGATGATCATAGCGTCGCCGAGGTTGTACTCCACAGCCCGGGGCGAGCCGCCGGTTGTTGGTGATGGTTCGGCATCCGCAGCAGGGACACCGGTTGGTTGAATTGGCGAACAAGCTGCCAGCGCCAGCACAGCGACAACGAGAACAACAATCCAGCTTGGGCGCGTCCAGTGCATGAACAAACTCCTGAATTTAGCGACACAAATCCAATCTTACTGCCAATCTTTCACAGCGAGGGCGTAGTGCCTGTCGGGCGTCGATCATCACAGCAACGATGACGCAAACGCCGCCGTCGTCAGCACGATTCCAACCAGGGGCTGACCCTGGTCTGGCAACGGCGGGTGGTTCACCTTCCCGGAAGCTCAAAGCTTCCGGGAAGGTTGGCGGCGCGTTCGTCGCATTCGACGCAACCCAGGCGTTACGCCCTCCTGGAAGATAGCTACAATCTCTCACCGCATGACAAAACGCCCGCGCAGCGAGCGAATCCGATCCTGTGCCAGCGCGCCGATGACAAAAATGATCACAAAGACAGCAAATGCAGACCCGGTGAAGGGGACATACGCCGAGCCGCTGGCGACATACTCTGCGCTGGCTTCGACCGCGGTGGGGAACATGCGCGTCAAGCCAAGCACAACGGCATACGCGCCAGCCAGCGAGGTCGCCAGAATGATCACCCAGTCGCCCAGGCGGTTGCCAAAGAAGCCGACGACGCCAGCGCCCGCCAGGATGATGATGATGTTGAGAAAACTGGGCATGTTGAACGGCAACAGCGACAATACCAGCAGGACAAGCACAGCGCCCAGCAGCCCACCGGCAAGGTGCAACACCATCCGCACCAACATATAGCCCACCCCAGCCAGTACGCCGCCCACGACCAGGCTGATCAAGATGCGGATCAGGTCAGTCTGGCTGGAGAAGAGCCACGAGGCCAGGCTGAAGCCAAGCACGAAGAAGCCGACCGCCATAGAAAAGCGGAACAGCAGACCGCCATAGACTAACAAGAAAATGCCACACGCCGCCAGGACAACGCCCATCCAGAACATATGCTGTAACCTCCTTTTTTGTTACTGTGTCACTTCCATCACACGGATGTTGCGCTACCAGACATTTCTCTGCGTCTCTCTGCGTCATCGTGTCTCTGTATCCACGATAGGAACGCTTGCACAACCTTTAGTAGCGCAGGATCAGGGCGATGCGCTGATAGTCGGCAAGCTGACCATTCTCGGTGAAGACGACTTCGCCGCCCTTGCTCAACACTGTCTCAATTACCTCATCGACGGCATCGGGGATCACATCGGGCGCGTTGGGATCGTTGGCGGGCAGGAGCAGTAAACCGGTTTCGTCCAGCCTCCCCGCTTCATGATAGTCCTTTTCGACCAGCAACAGCTTGCCGCGCCCTTCATGGGCTTTGCGCCACGCCTCGCCAACGGTGGCGGCCACGCGCCCCTGACTGACGTAGCCATCCAGTTCGTTGAGATGGCGCTGCACGCGTTCGGTCTGAGCTTTCTCTATCAGCGGCCAGATGGCTTTGGCGAGTTCGTGCGGCGAAGCCTGGTCGTAGTTGCCTTGTAGTATAGCACGGATGAATTCCTTATGTGTCGTCACCTCGTCCCAAAAGGCAAGATAGCGATCGACGCCAACCACGCCCAGCGGCAGCGGGTCTTGCGCCAGGAAGGGTTTGAGCGCGGCGTCCACGCTGCGGAAGAACTGGCGGTGACGTTCATCGCGATGCGCTGACGGGTTGATGCCGAAGCCGCCCGGCAGTGGCGCAGCGCCGCCTGGCCCCTCGTGCGTCATCGGGAAGCCGCCGCTCTGGATTTCGACCAGTGTGTCCAGCGTGCCCTCGAAGAGGCGCGTCGGTTGCTCGCTGAGCGCCAATACCCAGTAACGCAGTGTGCGATTCATCGCAAAGACCAGGTCGCGAGTGAGAAAGCGATCCGCCACCACTACCCGTTCGGGAACGGTGAAGGGCAAATAGAACTTGGCGTCAAAGTCGGTGTTCACGAAGATCACCAGCCCATCCAACGCGTGCCGGTAGTCGATGTTCGCCGTCAGCCTCTCTAGCCGCTCCAGCAGTGCGGCAATCTCGCGGTGGCTGAATTCGGCGCGCAATTGATCCCGCGCCTGTGCGACCAGGTTGCGCACGCGGATTGGGTCTTGTTGATTGTCCGGTGCGGTGCGATGCGTGGGCAGTGTAATCGTCAGCGAGGGATAAGCGCTGATCGCCTGCACAGCCTGGATGTCTTGACGATTCATACACAGTGTCTCCTATCGTTTTGTTTGGTGCTTCAGAAAGCACGCGTAGACGCGTCACCCTCCGAGCGGGATAGCAATCAGAACCATGATGGCAGCGATGGCGGCTAAGAGCAATCCGGTGCGCCAGGGATCGGCGCCGGTGTATCTGCCCCATTGATACCCAAGAATAAACAATGCTGTGAATGACACGACATTGGAAACGCGAATCGCCAGCGCCGGGTTGTTGTAGAAAATTAGAAACGGCGCAAACGATGGCAGCACGGCAATGATTGCAACCAGTACGGAGCCAAAGCCGCCGGCAATGTCCTGACGCTCCAGGCGCACTGGCTGCGGCTTGCCCTCACGCAGATGTTCCAGCACGTCCTGATAGAGCATTTGTCGCTGCTGTGCGCCGGTGATTGGCTCTAGAAAGTAATCGAATTCATCAGCGATAATTTGAATCCCTTCCTCGTCAGTTTGTGTAGATTGCAACTGATGCAGCAGGCGATGGCGCTCACCTCGTTCGAACATTGCCATCAGCGCGTACATGACGCCGTCGATGATGCCCCATGCCAGCGTGGCGCCCGCCGCACCGATCAGTAATTCATTGACATAAGCCGACGGGATATGCTGCGTTGGATCGTCGCCCAACTTGATGATGCGAAACGCCAACGTGAACGACAACAGAATCAAGATGCTGAAGATTGACTCCGCCAGTCGATCAATTGGGTCGAGCAGGCGATTCCAAAAGCCTGCATTCGACATCGTGCGCTGCAGATGATGCGAACCGGTGCGCGAACTGACTGGTCTGGCCGCGCGCGACGAATGCCTACTGCCCATGATGACGGCTGTCAGCTATTGCAGAATCTTGGCTTTCATGGCAGCAAATTCCTCATCGCTCAAGATGCCGGCTTGATGCCACACAGATAGTCGACTGACCCAGGCGTCGATTGCATTCCTTTTCTCCTCTATATACTGACCGCCAGGTTAACTGTTTATCTTCCCGGAAGCTCCAAAGCTTCTGGGAAGATTGCGAGCAATCTCACGTGACAACCTAGAAATCGATAAACGCTACCGCTGAACGTCCACGTGCGGCAATCACCCCAAAGCACTGGTGGTTGCCGCACGCGGTTGCGGTTGGTCCGAGCTATTGCTTTGCCTCATCCGATGACGTCATCGGCGTGGCTTCGCCATCGATGATCTCTTCGTCGGTGACGAGCTGCGCATCGCCGATGAAGACGCCGTCCTCAGTGACGCCGATGGCGCTGACCTGCACCCCTTCCGGTGTTTCGGCGGCGCGCATGACGCTGGCGGCTTGCGTTCCGCCGATCGCCGTGAAGAGGACGTTGCCGCCAGCATTCAACTGCGTGGCGATGTCCTCCTTGATGGCATCCATGGCGAGGCGTGCGCCCTCAGCCGCCAGCATCGATTCAAGGATGCCAACCCACTTGTGTTCAACCACGGCGACGATTGCCGAGGAGTTGGGCGTCAATGCTGCGCCGATCTCTTCCATCGTCGCCTTCAAGCTGCTGCCCGCCGCTTTGCCCGCCAGCGCGCCGATGGCGCCGCCGCCCACGGCCATCCAGCCGACAGGCCCTGCCAGCAGCCCCAATACGCCGCCTATCACGCCGCCGGTGATGAGACCCTTGCGGCTGCGGCGCTTGGCGTCCTTGACCTTGAGCTTGCCCTCTGCATCCTTGACGACGACGGCGGCGTCGATGATGCCGATCAGTCCTTCCTTTTTGCCCTGTTTCAGTTCCGCCATGATCTCCGCCGCACGGTTTGGATCGTTGAAGGCGGCGACAAGGACTTGCACTGGATTGTCGTTCATACAGTTATCCTTTCTGTTCTTTGTTACATAGCAATACCTGATTTGCCGGTTGTGAGGCAATCAGTTTCATCCCCAGATTCTTGGATTGCCATCAGGCGTCGGGCAGTCTGTACATGCTCCTACCCCGGCGAGGGCAATCGTTGGGCGAGACAAAGCAGCCTCAGTCCCTGGATGGCGGCTCCTTCAACACGGGACGCGTCCGCCAGTTGTAGCGGATGCTCAACATACGAATAGTAAAGAACAAGACGATCATTGCCCAGGCAGACCATTCCTTGCTGGCGCCAAAGCCATAGGTCAGGATCAGGAACAAGACGCAGATCAAGATCACGCCGGAAACAAAGATCGTGCCCGGCTTGAGCGCCGACGGCGTGTCGCCCACCAGCAGGTCGCGCAGGATGCCGCCGCCCACGCCGTTGGTGACGCCCACCACCACGACGCCCGGCAGTGGAATGCCCGCCTGCAGCGATAGTTGCAGCCCAACGATGGCGAAGGCCGGCACGCCGATCCCATCGATCACATCCACCACCCGATCCACCAGGAGCATCTCTGTGATGCGCCGCCGAAAAAGCCCTACGAACGCCGTCGCCACAATGATCACCGGGATATACCACGGGTCGCTGAGCACGGGCGGCGTCTGCTGCAGGAAGATGCCATCACGGATCAGGCTCCCGCCCGTCGACGCCAGGATCGCGACCACCAGCACGCCCGCAAAGTCATAGCGTTTGTGCATGCCGACAATGGCGCCGCTCACCGCCCACAGGAAGACGGCCAGGTAGTCGAGCAGGAACGGCACCTGAAACGGGGGCTGCTCCAGCAATGCTGCCCGCGTTTCCTGTAGATTGATCAAATCCTGGATGGGTTGCAATACCTCCGGCATCGGCGTCTATAATCTGACCGGGTAGCCTGGTCCAAGCGGAATCCCCAGTACAAACCACAGGATAAAAAAGACGAGCCAGGCGATCAGCACCACGGCTGCAATCGGCAGCATCAGCGCCACCAACGACCCGACGCCCGCGCTCTTCTGGTAGCGCTGGGCGAAGATGACGATGACCGGGAAGTAGACCATCAACGGCGTCAGCGTGTTGATCGGCGAGTCGCCGACGCGATAGGCGGCGAACACCGTCTGCGCCGGCACACCCAACCGGATGAAGAGCGGCACAAAGATGGGCGCAAAGATCGCCCACTTCGCCAGCGAGCCGGGCATGATGAAGTCGAGCACCACGATCACGAAGACAAAGCCCACCAGCAGCGGAATCGCCGGAATGCCGGCCTCTCCCAACCATCCAGCCAGTGCAGTGGCGATCAGCGCCGGCAGGTTGGAATAGTTGAAGTAGGCGATGAACTGGCTGATCATCAGCAACGTGAAGATCAATCCACCCAGACCGCCAAAGGTTTTGATCACGGCCGCGATCACGTCATTGGCGTGTTTGTACTTGCCGACCGCCCACCCGAAGGCGATGCCCGGAATGAAGAAACAGAGCATCACGATGAACAACAGGCTCTGCATGAACGGCGTCTGGCCGATGATCTCGCCTGTCGCAGGGTCGCGCAGCGGCGCGCCTGGCGGGAAGGTGGCAAGCGCGACAACGCCCAGCACGGCCAGCAAAGCCAGCCCGGCCCACCGCAACCCGCGCGACTCTAGCTTCGGATCGATTTCGTCGGCAGCTGCAGCCTGGTCAGGGTCGCCCGCTTGCGATGGATCGAACTTGCCCAGCCGCGGCTCGACGACGCGCACCACGACGATCCCGACAACGATGGTCATTACGATGGCCGATACAGCCTGGAAGAAGTAATCCGCTGTAATCGAGATCGGCGCCCCGCCAGCCAGGGCAATGGATTCGTTGGTGATCTCGAACAACATAGCGTCGTTAGGCGTGGGGATTAGATTCGCCATAAAGACTGCGGCGACGCCGCCAAAGCCGGCGGCCAGACCCGCGATCGGGTGTCGCCCGACAGCGAGAAAGGCGGCCGCGCCCAGCGGAATCAGGATCAGGTAGCCCGCATCCGAGGCGACGCTGGAAAGCACGCCAACAAAGACAATCAGGTAGGCGATCAGCGGCCGTGGGGCGACTTTGACCAGCTTGCGGATCAGGGCGGCCAGCAGTCCGGCCACCTCCGCCGCGCCCGCGCCCATCATGGCGATGAGCGTGACCGCCAGCGCGCCAAAGCCCTGGAAGTTTGGCACGAAGGAGGTGAACAGGAAGCGGATGCCCTCGATGCTCAGCAGACTGTTGATGGTGATGGTCTGTTCCTGGATCACGTAGTGGACATCGCCAGACGATCCCACGCCCGACAGCGTGTACTGGCTGACATCCTCATAGAAGTCCGGCGTCACCTCCACCGGCGCCGGCACGGCGATCTGTTCGGTGACGCTAATGCCCAAGAGCGACAAGATCGCCGAAAGGACAATCACGCCGATCATCAGGTAGAAGAACATCAGCACCGGGTGAGGCACCTTGTTGCCCACCTTTTCCACGCCGTCGAGCAGCTTGGGGAGCAGTCCTTTATTTTCTGGTGCAGCAGGCGCTGGTGGCGGCGCTTGCACCTGCTGCTGACTCTGCGTACCTGTCGAACCCTGCGCGTTCCTGGCGCCACGTTGATGCTTGGCTTTCTTGCTGGAACCTGTAGCCATCTTGCCTCCGCTGAACAAGATCGATCGTTGTTTGTGAACTGTGAACGCTCAGTCTGCTTCTTTCCCCCACAACTGCGCCAGCTGGATGCACACCTCGGTGGCGCGCCCCATATCCTGCACGCTGTTGTACTCCAGTGGGCCGTGAATGTTCTTCATGCCTGTGAAAATATTCGGCGTCGGCACGCCCATCTCGGTCAGCCGTGAACCGTCGGTGCCGCCGCGAATCGGGATCGAGAAGGGTTCGACGCCCGCCTGGCGGCACGCCGCGCGCGCCAGCTCCACCGGGCGCATGTCCTTTTCCAGCCAATAGCGCATGTTGCGATATTGCGCCGTGATCGTACAGGTGATGCGGGCGCGCGGCTCGGTCGCCTGGATCGTGTCGCAGACCTGCTGGATCAGCCGTCCCTGCGCCTCCAGATTCTCCATCTCGAAGTCGCGCAGGATGAAGTTCATCTCCGCCTCCGCCGCCGTGCCGCTCATCTGGTAGATGTGGATGAAGCCCTGGCGCCCGCTCGTCGTCTCCGGCGTCAACGTGACGTGCGGCAGCGTGTCGATGATCTTGGCCGCCAGGTGCAGCGCGTTGACCAGCTTGTCCTTGGCGTCACCCGGATGGGTGGAGACGCCCTGGATGCGCACCGTCGCCTTGTCCGCCGAGAAGGTCTCGTAAACGATCTCGCCCAGGTCGGCGCCGTCGAGCGTGTAGGCGAATTTGGCGCCCAGGTCGGCGGGCAGGTTCTTGTGGACGCCGCGCCCGATCTCTTCGTCGGGTGTGAAGCCGATGCGCAGCGCTCCGTGTGGGATCTCTGGGTGCGCCAGCAAGTGCCGCGCCATCGTCATGATGATGGCGACGCCCGCCTTGTCGTCGGCGCCGAGCAGCGTCGTCCCGCTGGCAGTCACAATGTCGTCGCCGATCTTGTTCGCCAGATAGGGCGACTGTTTAGGCGAGAGCACCTGCGTCGGGTCGTCGGGCAACACGATCTCGCCGCCGTCGTAGTTGCGATGGACAATGGGCTTGACGCCGCTGGCATGGAACGCCGGCGCCGTATCAACGTGCGCCAGAAAGCCGATCACCGGCGCGCTGGTTTCGATGGTCGCTGGGATGGTGGCGAGCACCGCGCCGTAGTCGGTCAACTGCACATCCTGCGCGCCGATCTCCTTGAGTTCCTCAACCAGCAGGTTGAGCAGGTCGAACTGGATCGCCGTGCTTGGCGCGGTGGTCGATTTTTCATCCGCCTGCGTGTCGATCTTGCAGTAGCGCACCAGGCGCTCCTCAAGCTCATTGTCAAACTGCGTCTTCATTGTTGCCTGCCATTTCTATAGAATGTCGAATGCGGCTGCAGGTGTCGCTGTATTCCTTTGTGTCTTCGCTCCTTCGTGTGAAAAATATGCATAGGAAGGAGCGAAGGTGCGAAGGGTACTATCTTTCACTTGCAGGGCTGCTCTGATTGCTAAAACGGCGTCGTAACCTGCTGCACAAACTTGTTCGTAACATTCCCTGACAAGTCAATGTTGTCCGGGTTCAACCCCATCACTGGTGCGCCAGCGCTGAGGTCAAAGTCTTTGAGATCGACCCAGATTACATTTGGGCTGGTCGTCAGTTCAAAGTAGTAACGCCGTTTGTCAAGATCGACTACTGTGCGATAGTCCGTATTGTAAATGCCAAACTCCCCATACGGCGCGCCAAACGGCACCGACACATTCCGCACTACCGAGAAGAGTCCTGCTACAGCCTCCCGTTCGTTCTTCGGATCGCGCAGCAACGCCAGGTAATAGGCGGCGCGCTGAAAGCGATCCCGTGCATTCATGTTGCCCGGCAGCGGCATGTCGCGCGAAGGTTTGGAGAAATCCTGCGCCGCCAATAGCGCGAGCTGCTCATCATACGTTGGGTCATTGGTCATGATCTGGTGCTCACGGCCGTGGTGAATCACCGGCTTGCCCTCGATATACTCGATCACTGCCGAATCGCCGCTCGCATCCTCCAACGCCAGGTGCACCGTCGCCTTACGCCCGTGCGCCTCGATCATCACTGGCTGCACCGTCTCCAGCGCCGTCAGCGCCTCGGCTACCGTTGCCGTATTGTCCAACACAAACTGCAGCCATAACCCCGCATGCACACCGGGTCTGGCCGCGTCGCGCATCCCAAAATCGGTCGCCTTGAGAAAAAGTATATGACCTGCCAGGCCGCGCTCGTTGAATCCATCGGCTGTGCCAATGCCGTACATCGTCGTGATAAGGCTGCCGTACTTGGAAGTCCACAGCGCCGGGTTATCGGCGACCACTACCTTACCGGCCAGGCGCCCACCATCGCGCCGCATGCCGCGCGGCAACACAAACAACATCGGCTCGGTGGATTCAGGCCAATCCATGGTGCGCCCTGCCATCACGGCCAGGCTGTTGTTGTTCCATAAGACCCGTGTACACATCTCTGCATTTCCTTTGTGACTCGCTACCAGACGAATTTGCTGTCAAAATTCTCGCACATTTCTGGATAGGCTGCATTTTTCGGTCAACGTGACAATTAGGCCAATTCCTCCAGATAGACAATCGCCGTCTCGATCCCGCGCTCGAACATTTCGATGCTGAAATGCTCGTTGGGCGAGTGCAAGCCGTCGCTGTCCAGACCGTAGCCCATCATCACCACGGGAATCTTGAGCAAGGTGGCGATGTCCGCCACGACCGGGATGCTGCCGCCGCCGCGCGTGAAGACGGGCGCGTGTCCCCAACCGCGTTCGTAGGCGCGTGCGGCCGCCTGCATTTCGGGAATGTCGAAGGGGATCAGCGCCGCCCGGCCCGTCGTCAACAGGCGAACATCAAGCTTCACCGTCGGCGGGGCGATCGACTCCAGGTAGCTCTTGAGCAACTCGAAAATCTTGTGCGGGTCCTGGTTGGCGACCAGCCGCGAGCTGAGCTTGGCGCCCGCTTTCTGCGGGATGATCGTCTTGGGGCCGGGGCCACTCCAGCCGCTCCATAGTCCGTTGATGTCGAGCGTCGGACGGGCGGAAAGCCGCTCGCGGATGGTGAAGCGCTTGTCACCCCACAGCGCCGGCACGCCGGTGACCGCCTTGTATTGCTCCTCGCTGAGGTCGGTCTTGGCGATCATTTCCCGTTCGGCTTCGGTCAGCGGGACGACATCGTCGTAGAAACCGGGCACGGCGATGGTGTTGTCCGGGTTGTAGAGCTTGCCCAGCATTTCGACCAGCGCCAGCGCAGGATTGTGTGCAGCGCCGCCCCACAGCCCGCTGTGCAGGTCTTCTTTCGGCCCTTCGACCTCGATCTCGATGTAGGTCATGCCGCGCAGGCTGTGCGTGATCGACGGCGCGTCGATGCTCGGCATCGAGGTGTCGCTGATCACGCAGACGTCGGCTTTGAGCAGGACAAGGTGCTGCTCGATGAAGGGCGTCAGGTTGGGCGATGAGACCTCTTCCTCGCCCTCGATCAGAAACTTGACGTT